>NZ_SSOK01000010.1:0-217214 GCF_029871195.1 Pseudomonas sp. BN415 | reverse complement strand
CGTGCCTTCGGCATCCTTGGTCGCGAAGCGAGGAGCCACCAGGCTGGCAAACTTTTCCAGTTCCTCGTTGTTCTGCTCCGGGTCCAGGTGACCCTGACCGAACATCAGGAACAGCTCGTTGAAGCCCAGGCGGTCATGGGCGCGGCCGATCTGATCGGCGATCTCGTCAGCCGAGCCGATCAGCACGTTCGGCATTTTCTGGCCGAACGGGATGAACCACTTGTCCCAGAACCACTTGTGCTCGGCCATCAACTGCTTGGCCTTGTCCTTGTCATCGGTCAGCATCAGGAAACCACCCCAGGCAGCAACATCCTCACGGGCAACCTCCCGCTCGTGCTGGCGTGCGGTATCGGCATAGCGGGTCCACAGGGCATCACAGAAGTCCAGGTCGGAAGCCAGCACGATTGGCTTGCCGCCTTCCCGGGCCCACATGTCGACGGTGCGCATGCTGCCGGCAAAGCCGCCGTAAATTTTCGGGTGGGGACTCTGGTAGCACTTCGGCGCAATGCCGATCTGGCGCACGATGCCATCTGCATCCATGCCCTTGCCCATGCTGGCATAGGCCGGGTGACCGGCAGAGCCGCCATTTGGCGGAAACTCCCAGTGTTTGCCCTTGTGGCTGAACACGTCGTTGGCCCAGGCCTTCTTGATGACCTGCAGCGATTCCTCGAAGACTTCGCGGTTCAGCGCATCTTGCTCGTCGCGGGCCTTGGCGTTGTCCGGCGTAGTGGCGCTGACACCCGGACGCGCAGCATAGGAGTCGACCCAGCGCGCATGGTAGCCACGGGTGAAACCAACCATCAGGCGCCCTTGGAGCATGTGGTCAAGGGTGGCGATTTCTTCAGCGATACGCACCGGGTTATGGGTCGGCAGGGTGTACCCCATGATGCCGGCCTTCATCCGCTTGGAATGCAGGCCCACATAGAGACTGAACATGCCGGGATGGTTGTTGATCTCAAAACCTTCGATCTGCAGGTGATGCTCAGGCTGGCAATAGCCTGCATAACCAAGCTCATCCGCCAGACGAACGTAATCACGCACTTCGGATAGAAAGCGCTGATACAACTCAGGACGCTGCCCAGCCATACCCGCTTCCAGCTCATAACGACGACCGATCACACCTGTTTGCATCAAATGAAACTTCATTGCGTCCCCTCCTGTTCGTTGTGTTATCAAAACTAATCAGCTTCGCTCCGCTTGTCAACACATATGTTGATAGGCTGAACGGAGCAATGAGCGGCAAGCTGAGCCGCCAGCCACGAATCAATAACTCATTGATTTAAATCAAAAAACCCTGGTATCGACGCGACGGACCCGAAGCGGCATAGCGCCCACTTCGAGTCGGCGTGAGCCGCAGGCGCGCGCGGGTCAACCGTTGAAAATAGGATGCGGGATCACTTCAATTTGAGATGGGAGAGCATATGCCCCAACTTGGTTGCCTTGGTTTGCAGGTAATGTGCATTGCAGGGCGTCAGTTCTGACTGCAACTTGACCCTCTCAACAATGTTGATGCCGTCACGCCTCAGGGCCTCCACCTTCCGCGGGTTGTTCGTCATCAGGCGCACAAACTCAATGCCAAAATGACCGAGCATCTGTGCACCAATCAGGTAATTGCGCATGTCAGCTCCGAATCCCAGTTGCTCATTAGCCTCGACAGTGTCTGCCCCCTGATCCTGGAGTTCGTAGGCCCGTAGCTTGTTGATCAAACCAATGCCTCGCCCCTCTTGGCGCAGGTAGAGCAAAATGCCTCGCCCTTCCTCGGCAATCAGTTTCAGCGCGATATTTAACTGCGATCCACAATCGCAGCGCTGACTGAACAGTGCATCTCCGGTCAGACACTCGGAATGCACCCGACACAGGACAGGCTCACCTGAACAGACATCACCCAGTGTAAGGGCAACATGCTCCTTGCCGGTCTCGAGGTCTTCAAACCCGTGAATATCAAAGGTCGCAAAGGGCGTTGGCAGATGCGTGGATACCGCATATTTCAAACTCATATCCTGCTCTCGATCTGTTCAGACATGACCAACGCACAACTTCTTGCACAGCACGACACACATACACCAGCTCGGATTAAATGCTAATTGTTTGAGTCCGGGAACCCAGAACATACGCGAAGAATCAGCGGTAGACGACGTACTCCGAGACCTGCAAGTTGAACCCGGATATCCCGTGATACTTTGCCGGCGACGCCATGAGCCGCATATCCCCCAAGCCGAGATCACGGAGTATCTGCGACCCAACACCAATCATCAGAGGATCACCATCTGCCGATGCTCTAGGCACTTTGGACATGCTACTCAGGGCATCTATCTTGTGTTTCATGTCTGAGGAAGATTCTGCGCCTGCAAGAAGTACCAACACGCCCTTTTTCTCCGCCGCAATTCGCGCAAGGCAGCGCTGGATATTCCAGCCACTACTGCCAGGAATCTGAATGCCGAGCAAATCGCGGAGGCAAACCGACTGCTGCACGCGAACTAGCGTAGCCGAGCCATCCAGTTCGCCCTGGGTCAGAGCCAGGTGGATATCTCCGTTAATACAGTCGCGATAGGAATGCATCATGAATTGACCATGATCGGTCATCACTGACTGCTTATACAGCCGCTCAATGGTCGCTTCATTGACAGCCCGATAATGGATTAGATCGGCAATGGTGCCGATCCTGAGCCCATGCTCCTTGGCAAATTCGATCAATTCAGGCAGGCGCGCCATTGAGCCGTCTTCGTTCATCACTTCACAGATCACCCCGGTTTCATTAAGGCCGGCCAGTCTGGCGAGATCGCAGGAAGCTTCTGTATGCCCAGCGCGAACCAACACACCACCCGGCTCGGCGATCAGTGGGAAAATATGCCCCGGCTGGACAATGTCCTCCGCCCTCGCAGAGTGTGCCGCTGCGGCCTGTACCGTCAGAGCCCGATCCGCGGCGGAGATCCCGGTACTAACCCCCCTTGCCGCCTCAATCGAGGCGGTGAACTTGGTGCCGAACCCTGACCCGTTGTGTTCGACCATCAGCCTCAGCCCCAAGCGTTCGGCCTGGGACTTGCTCATTGGCATGCAAATCAGGCCGCGAGCAAAGCGAGCCATGAAGTTGATGTGCTCAGCCTTCACATGCTGAGCGGCCATGACGAGGTCGCCCTCGTTTTCGCGATCCTCATCGTCAATCAATACGACCATTTTACCGAGGCGGATGTCTTCGATAATGTCTTCAATCTTGTCTAACTGCATAGCTGCACCCTTAATGGCCGTTTGATGGGATTCCCCTTAGCTACAGGTTTTCCCGGCGCGCCGGCAGATCGGCCGCCTGCGGCTCGCCACCCGGCCACCGGACCCGCAGATCTGCGGTGAGTGAGGTCGCAACCTGCTCCCAAGGCCCCATATGTACTGCCAGCATTTCCCTTTTCGAAAAATGCCATTTGCCGTGCAGACGTTGGTATTTGTCGTAATAACGCACGGCCCCAAACAGGCTTTGGCCAGCCATGGCAATTTCGAGATGCGCGCCAACCACTCCCGTTGCGGTGTCATCACCGGTGAAAGTGATCAGGCTATAGTGAGGCGTGTGGATAGTGATGCCCATGTTCGCTCTGGCACTTCGCAGGAAAGCCATGATCGCGGCCCGATCAGTACCGCCGGCGAACCCGCCGGCATGGAATTCTGCTCCAGGCGCAAAGAGCGCCTCCAGGGTAGCGAAGTCATCATCGTCTGTGGCAACGAAGTAGCGGACGGCCAAATCCTGTAGCTCGGCGCGGTCTTCCAGCGCTTTTAGCCTGCGTTCGATATCTGACATATGAATACCCTCTTTCTTGTTTTGAACCATCGTGCGGCCTTTGTCGAAATTAGTCAACACAAGAGTTGATTTGCTCTGTCATCGACCGCCCCCGACTCGATTTCCGGGTAACCGTCCGCGGCCGCCAGCAAGCGACATCGGGGCGAATCATTTCCAGTCTCTGGTTGCAGATCCACGGCAACCAAATCAACAATACAGTTGACTGAAAAGCCTTGCCGGCCCAGATTCGGCGCAGACCATCAACACTAGGAGTGCTTACATGCGGGCAATTATTTGCAGCGAATACGGCCCTGCAGAGGCGCTGACCCAAGGCGAAATGGGCAGCCCGACCATCGGAACCGACGACATTCGCATCAGGGTCTATGGGGCAGCAGTCAATTTCCCAGACAATCTGATCATCCAGGGAAAGTATCAAGCCAAGCCGCCGATGCCCTTTGCCCCAGGCTTTGAGATCGCAGGCGAGGTGATTGAGGTCGGCGCCAATGTCAATGCATTACACCCTGGTGACCGCGTCATGGCTCTGACCCGAGATGGCTACGGCGGATTCGCCGAAGAGGCCGTGGCCCGCGCCGAACTGGCGGTTCCGGTGCCGGAGGGCATGGATTGTGTAACCGCATCAGGCTTTTATTCCTCATACGGCACCAGTTACTACGCTCTGGTTCGCCGCGGCCGGATTCAGGCAAATGAGACTCTCGTTGTGCTCGGCGCCGCGGGCGGCGTGGGCCTTGCCAGTATTGAAATTGCCAAGGCGCTCGGTGCAACAGTCATTGCTGTTGCCAGCTCCAAACACAAGCTGGAAGCTGCCAAGGCACACGGCGCCGACCACCTAATCGATTACAGCAACGAAGACCTGAAGAAGCGGGTACTAGAGCTGACCGACGGCCGAGGGGCGGATATGTGCATGGATACGGTGGGCGGCGAAGCCTTCAATAGCATGTCACGCTGCATGAGCCACGGTGGCAGGCTATTGATTGTCGGCTTCGCCAGCGGACAGATTCCGCAGATACCGGCCAACCTGCTGCTGCTGAAGAACATTCAGGTGGCCGGCATCTTCTGGTGGCCCGCCGTACAACTCGATCCGGCGCAACACCACGCCAGTTTCAGGCACCTGTCGGAGCTTTACAGGGCGGGAAGTCTGAGGCCGCTTATTTCGCGGACGTACCCGCTAGAAAGGACACCGGATGCCCTAAAAATGGCGCTGTCCCGCAATCTGATTGGCAAACTGGTTATCACGCCGACCACCGAACCAGGTAACTAGATCCCCCCAACTCAGCGGGGGGGCTCTGTCGCCATAAGCCTGTATACCGGATCAACCGGGAAGCGATCACCGCGCGTAAATCCATCGAGAGGAATCGGTGCCTCTGCTTCGACCCAGGCTTCCACCTTGTGCCAATCCAACACCACCGTGCGCTCATCAATCTTCCATTCGCCATTGCGCCGGGAGAGACGATCCAGATAACGGGCACCCATTACATCGGCCATCCGTGGACTACCGATTCGCACAAGAGTCGCCATGACCTGCGACTCCGATCGTGCGGAATCTCCATCAACCTCAATCAGCACGTTGGTGATCGAGTGTGTAGTCGCCACGTTAGCGGAGGTTAGGCGTGCGGGTAAAAAACGAGCAAAGTCGCTACCAGCCCCCCGCCAGTAACCATGATCATCGTAGGCGTCGTCATGGTAGACAGAACGGATCAACTCCTCGTCGCAGCGATCCGCACCGCGGCAATAACGGATCAGCACCTCATAGATCGCCTGCTTGTCCAGCAGTACCTGCATGTCTTTGGTCATTACTCTGCCCTTGATGTTGTTATCGCGATCCCGGCCATGGGCCAGGGGTTAAATCGACTCGAACTGGATACAACGGACACGTTCCGTTAGGTCATACAGTGATTCATTCATCGAGCAAATATCAACACATTTGTTGACTTGCAGGGAACAAGAATGCTACTGATGGCCATGGAACAGATGGTGGGGCAAGCCGGGCTGCGCGAGACGCGCTGACAACGATCGGATCCGACAATCCAAGTCACAGGAGTCCAGGATGAACACAGCCAACAACCTACTTGAAGGCAACAAGGAAGTGGTGCGCCATTTCTTGAGCGTTTTCTCCACCGGTGATGTGGCCGGTATTGTCAGCTGCCTGGACGATGACTGTATCTGGTGGATATCCGGCAACGTACCCGGCATTTCTGGCAGCTACAGCAAACTTCAGATGGGAGAACTGCTCGCTGGCGTCGTCAACGTCTACAAGCAAGGCGCTTTGCCGATCACTTCCGGCAGCATGACTGCCGAAGGCAAACGTGTCGCGGTGGAAGCAGAGTCGTGCTCGGAGCTGAAAAACGGACGGGTGTTCAAGAACACCTATCACTTTCTGTTCGAGGTGGATGGTAAGCGCATCACCAATATCCGGGAATACAGTGACACTCTGCACATGTACGAAACCTTCATCGCCGAGTAGATCACACCAGCTTGGCGGGGCGCGGCTGCCCTGCCCAACACAAAACAACAAGAGGACAACAGCGTGGGTCGACTAACAGGCAAAGTGGCGTTGATTACCGGGGCCGCTAGGGGCATGGGCGAGTCCCATGCCAGATGTTTCGTTGCGGAAGGTGCCAAGGTGGTGTTGACCGATCTGTCAGAACAAGCCGGCCAGGCACTGGCTAAGGAGCTTGGCAGTAACGCGTTGTTCTTGAAGCACGACGTCACCTGCGTCAACTCCTGGGCAGAGGTGATGGCCGAGGCCGAATCCGCGTTTGGCCCCCCCACTGTGCTGGTCAACAATGCCGGCATACTTGGCCCGGTAGCCAACACCCTGGCCCTCAGCGAAGCGGATTACCTGAAGGTTTGCAGCATCAACCAGCACTCGGTGTTTCTGGGTATGCGGGCCGTTCTGCCGTCCATGCTCAAGGCCGGCATCGGTTCGATTGTGAACATTTCGTCGATTGCCGGCATGGCCGCAAACTATGGCTTCCCAAACCTGGCCTATGTGGCCAGCAAGTTCGCGGTACGTGGCATGACCAAAGCGACAGCAATTGAATACGGCCCGAAAAACATCCGCGTTAACTCGGTACACCCCGGCTTCATTCAGACGCCGATGATGGTGGAGGCAACCGATGAGAACGGTGGAGATGCGCTGGGCCTGATTCCGTTGGGCCGTATCGCCGACCCCAAAGAGGTCTCCAACCTGGTGCTGTTCCTTGCATCGGACGAGTCCTCCTACATCACAGGCAGTGAACACCTGATTGACGCGGGGATGCTGGCTCAGTAAGTCGCCCGTTATTGCTGAACGAAGATACTTTCACAGCAGCCGTGCTGAGATTTTCTTTGCCAAGCTCGAGACGTCAACAGCCCCTCGCGGGGTACCGACTCGAGCGCGGCGAAGGGTCGTAGCCACGTGACTAGGTCGATGGCTGGCCAGCTGATTGCCCACGCCACCTCCGTCATTGAGCTGCCAGACCTTCGGCTGATTACAAGCGTTGAGACGAAAAATGCGCAAGATGTTATTCAAGGGCGCCGCGGGCATCAGCCTGGCGGCCGATGTCGGCGGCGACCCCGATCGTCAGCCCATCGTGCTGCTGCACGGCGGCGGACAGACTCGTAACTCGTGGAAAAACACGGCGCAGCGCATGGTCGATCGCGGCTATCACACCGTGTCGTTGGACTTGCGCGGCCATGGTGACAGTGGCTGGTCGCACGACCAGGACTACAGCCTGGATGTCTTCGTTGCTGACTTGCATGAGGTTCTGGAGACCCTGCGCCGGCCACCGGTGCTGGTCGGAGCCTCGCTTGGTGGGCTGACTTCACTGCTAGCCATCGGCGAGGCCCGTCAGCCTGCCCAGGGCCTGGTGCTGGTGGACGTGGTGCCGCGGATCGAGGCCGAAGGAGCAGCGGAGATCCTCCAGTTCATGCAGGCTGCCCCGAATGGCTTCACTAGCCTGCAAGAAGCAGCCGATGCGGTTGCAGCCTACCTTCCCCATCGGCAGCGGCCGACCGACTTTGGAGGGCTCAAGCGTAACCTGCGCCTAGGCGCCGATGGCCGCTACCGCTGGCACTACGATCCGGCGTTCACCGCCCCAGACAACCAACGCTCCCGGCACCCCGAGCGTCTAGAAGCTGCTGCATCAAGGGTGGACATACCTACGCTTCTTATCCGTGGCGGTGCCAGCCGGCTGGTCAGTGAAAAAGGGGTAAATCAGCTTCTTGCGCTGATTCCGCACGCTCGGCTGGCCAATGTGGCCGGCGCCGAACATATGGTCGCCGGCGACAGCAACGACGCGTTCAACGATGCCTTGTTCGACTTTCTGAACAGCTCGGTGGAAGCTTAGGGACTATCCGTACTTGATGTTGAAGGTAGGTGCAGCCATTTGAAATCGCGTTGATTTCTACGGCCAAACGGTAGAAGGCAAGGAAGCTATGCTCATGCCTTTCGCAGCGGCTATTGACGCTTCGCATGGGTAGTTAGGGAAACTCACAGACTGAATCATCCCGGGCTGAGTGGGCACTGACTTAAGGTGAATAATGCCCACCACTCGGAGTGTTCATGCCCCAGACCAGACGACGTTTTCCCAACTCTTTCAAACGCGAGGCGATAGACCACGTACTTTGCGGGATGTCGCTTCGTCATGTAGCCCAGGCATTGGGTATTGCTGAAAGCCTGCTAGGCAAATGGAAGAGCCACTACGAACAGCAAGGTGGCGATGCCTTCCTGGGCAACGGCAAGCATCGTGTTGAGAGTGCTGAACTTCTCCGCCTGCGCCAGCAATTGGCCCAGGCCACCATGGTGCGCGAAGTGTTAAAAAACCACCTTCCCGGCACTCCGTAGCCCATTGGATTAGAAGCACGCCCACTACGGTGACTCCACAGGACCGTGGTCGTCTGCTTTCTGGGAGGCTGAGCCCCCGTCAAAATACCTGCCCCAGAGGAAGCTGCAGACCCGCGAGTGGTAGAGCGTTTCGTGACCCCGTTTAGGAAGGTGATCTGATCCGAGCCACCTCCGGAATTTTCGGTGTGGGCGGGTGCACGTGATAAAGCTCATATCAGCGCGCTGCCTGGCGGTCATTCATGATCGCGCAACCGGTACTGATCTTGGCTCGCGGTTTCATGTGGTCGCAAACCTCACTGAACTCACCGAAGTGTCGGTACAAACTATCAGCCCTTCACTGCTGATGTGGACCTGGTTGGCCCAGCTTTGGGACACCACGGTGGCGATGGAGTTGGCCGGCGTATATTGGATTCCGGGCTACGAGATTCTAGCCCGCAGTCGCCACTACCTGCCGATTGCCCCGAATCATCTGGACGCCAGTTCGCCCCGGATCGCACCAACCGGCATTGAGTCTCGAACATGACCTACGTGCGGACAGCCCAAGGAGGCTATATCTGGCGTTGGTCGTGTGCAGTCGTCGATTGGGCGATGCTTCACCGTATGCATCAGCCCCGTACACACTGCGCTGGAGATAGCCCTTGCACGACGCCAGCGACAGGCGGAGGTGCTGCTGCATTCGGCAGCGGCAGCCAATACTGCGCCTACGACTACCAGGCTTTGCCTGGACGACATCGAATCGTGCCCAGCCATTCACACTCGGGGAACTGCCGGCACACTCGGTGAGAGAGCGTTTCTTCCGCTCGCTGAAAGTCGAGGGGAATACTTGATGCGCTATGCCAGCTGCCAGGAGGCAAAGCCCGATCTGTTCTACGACACAATCACCGTCGCCGCAACTCGACACGGGGCTATCTCCGTCTGATGGAGTTTGAGCGGCACTCTGCGAGCAGTAGCTCTCAACTACCTGTCCACTAGCTCCTGGACACACCACATGTCGGGAATAGGCCTACCTATTCATCTTCGATATTGAAGAGTGCCGCCAGAGTGATATCGAGCTTGGCCTTCTGCAAGGCCAAGTCTTGTGCCCCCCCAGCCCCTTCCAGACTGACCGCGTAGGTCAGTGCGCCCAATGCCCCCATCCACAGCAGCTGCGCCGTGTCCTTGGGTGAATACTTTAACTGCCCCTGCGTATGGAAATGGGATAGATCCTCAGCGACCCCTCGCAGGGTATCAGCGACCAGGCTCGGAGGCTCTCCCGCCATGATCTGCTGAATCACAATGCGACACATATTCGGCTCTGAGTAGGCAAACTGCAGGAACGTTGCCCATCCATCGCGTATCCCCTTGAGCGGCCCCTTCTCTTCGATACCGTCGTGATAGGCCTTGGCAACCTGCAGGTAGGTCACGTCAATCGCAGCCTTGTGCAGTCCATGCAGATCACCGTAGTGGTGATACAACGTTGGCGGCGTTACGCCTACCTCCGCACAGATCGCCCGCATGGTTGCACCCTCGCGTCCCTTGGTACTTAACAGGTGCACGGCTGCACGCAGCAAGTCCTGCTTGATATCGCCATTGCTGGAGTCGATACGACCTTTTTTTTCCAGAGGCTGGGCTGTTGTCAATGTAAGTCCTCACTGCCGTGTTCGATCCAGGGCGACCCAAGCCACACGGCTACTCAACGCCCCGGCGGGAAGCCGGTCCGCACAATACCAGCATGATTCACAAGTCAAAACCGTCACCCAACACGCGTGTTGAATATTTTTCACCGCGCATGTTGACCATCAACGCAATCGTCCATATATTCAGTATATCACCGATATACAGCTCAACCTGACCATTTGAGCACAGCGGGAAGGCTTCGCTGGCCCAGCCCCAAAGCACAACAAGAACGAGGTGTAAGAATGCAATATGCAAGAGCAGCTGTGATGGTCGAACAAAATCGGGTCGAGACCTGGAACGTCCCGGTTTTTGATCCTGCACCAGGCGGAGCCCTGGTACGCGTGGTCCTTGGTGGCGTGTGCGGCAGCGATGTGCACATCGTCTCCGGAGAAGCGGGCACTATGCCCTTCCCGATCATTCTCGGCCACGAGGGTGTGGGGCGCATCGAAAAACTCGGGGCCGGCGTCACCACGGACTATGCAGGAGTCCCGGTTAAGCAGGGTGACATGGTGTATTGGGCCCCCATCGCACTGTGCCATCGCTGCCATAGTTGCACCGTTCTGGATGAAACCCCCTGCGACAACTCAACCTTTTTTGAGCATGCGGACAAGCCCAACTGGGGCAGTTATGCAGACTTTGCCTGCCTACCCAACGGCATGGCCTTCTACCGTCTGCCCGATCACGCCCAACCGGAAGCATTGGCCGCACTCGGCTGCGCCTTGCCAACCGTGCTGCGCGGCTATGACCGCTGCGGCCCCGTGGGCCTGGACGATACTGTGGTTGTTCAGGGTGCCGGCCCGGTCGGACTCGCTGCTGTGTTGGTTGCTGCGGCATCTGGTGCCAAGGAAATCATTGCCATCGACCATTCCCCGGTTCGCCTGGAAATGGCACGCAGCCTCGGCGCGACTGAGACCATCTCGCTCAAGGACACCACCCCGGAAGACCGGCTACGCATCGTCGCCGAACGGTTCGGCAAGCGAGGCGCCAGCCTGGTCGTGGAAGCCGCCGGCGCCTTACCGGCCTTCCCTGAAGGCGTGAACCTGACCGGCAACCACGGCCGCTACGTCATTCTCGGCCTGTGGGGCGCGATTGGTACTCAGCCCATCGCTCCCCGCGATCTGACCATCAGGAACATGACGATTGCCGGAGCGACCTTCCCCAAACCCAAGCATTACTACCAGGCCATGCAGCTTGCGGCGCGACTGCAGGACCGCTTCCCGCTGGCCGACCTAATCACGCAGCGCTTTTCCATCAATGATGCCAACAAGGCGCTTGAGCTGGTCAAGACAGGTGCACTGATTAAGCCCGTGATCGATCCGACCCTCTAACCGCCCCTGTTTCTGGAGAACAACAATGAGTACTGAAATCGTACAGAACAATGCCAGTCTTGCGCCCCTGCCACCCCACGTACCTGAGCACCTGGTCTTTGACTTCGACATGTACAACCCGCCGAACATATCGGAAGGCGTGCAGAAAGCCTGGGCAACCCTTCAGGGACCGAATGTACCGGATCTAATTTGGACGCGCTGCAACGGTGGGCACTGGATTGCTACTCGGGGACAATTGATACGCGAAGCCTTTGAAGACTCCGCTAATTTTTCCAGCGAGTGCCCGTTCATTCCCCGCGAAGCGGGCGATGCCTACGATTTCATTCCCACGTCAATGGATCCGCCGCAGCAGCGCCAATTTCGTGCACTGGCCAACCAGGTGGTCGGCATGCCCGTGGTGGATAAGTTGGAAAGCCAGATTCAGGAGCTGGCCTGCTCACTAATCGAAAACATCCGTCTTCAGGGTCACTGCAACTTTACCGAAGATTTTGCCGAACCCTTCCCGATTCGCATCTTCATGCTGCTCGCAGACCTGCCGGACAAGGACATCCCGCACTTGAAATACCTCACGGACCAGATGACCCGCCCGGATGGCAGCATGACCTTCGCAGAGGCCCGGGACGGGCTCTACGAATACCTGATACCGATCATCGAGCAGCGCAGACAGAAGCCGGGAACCGACGCCATCAGCATCGTTGCCAACGGCCAGGTCAATGGGCGGTTGATCACCCCTGACGAGGCCAAGAGAATGTGTGGTCTCCTGCTGGTTGGTGGCTTGGATACCGTAGTCAACTTCCTCAGCTTCAGCATGGAGTTTCTCGCCAAGAGCCCGGAGCACCGCAAAGAGCTGATTGATCATCCAGAGCGCATTCCCGCTGCCACCGAGGAACTGCTCCGCCGCTTTTCGCTGGTTGCTGATGGCCGCATTCTCAAGTCCGACCTTGAGTTCCATGGCGTGCAACTGAAGAAGGGCGACCAGATTCTCTTGCCGCAGATGCTCACCGGCCTGGACGAGCGTGAAAACGCCTGCCCGATGCACGTCGACTTCAGCCGCCAGAAGGTATCGCATACGACCTTTGGTCACGGCAGTCATTTGTGCCTTGGCCAGCATCTTGCCCGCCGCGAAATCGTCACCACCTTAAGGGAATGGCTAGCCCGGATTCCTGACTTTGCCATTGCCCCGGGCGCCCAGGTGCGCCACCAGAGTGGCATTGTCAGCGGCGTGCATGCACTACCGCTGGTCTGGGATCCAGCGACCACTATAGCGGTATAGACACGTGAGGGTGCGTGCAGTGAACGCAAACAAAAATCTGGTCATAGTAGGCGCAGGCCACGCTGGGGTTGAGGTTGCTTTTGGCCTGCGCGCCAACGGCTGGGAAGGCAATATCTTGCTGGTGGGGGATGCAGCAGTTATTCCCCATCATCTACCGCCCTTGTCCAAAGCCTATCTGGCTGGCAAGGCCCCACCGGAAAGCCTGTATCTGAGAGCCCCAGATGCCTACGCGGCGCAGAACATCCAATTGCTCAGTGGCACACAGGTAACAGCAATCAACCGCGACCGACGGCAGGTCAGCCTATCGGATGGCCAAGTACTGGACTACGAGCGGTTGGTGTTGGCTACCGGCGGACGCCCGAGGCTGCTACCGGTCGCAAGTGGCGCAGCTGGCAAGGCGGCCAACTTTCGATACCTGCGCACACTTGAGGATGCCGAGTGCATCCGCCAACAGCTGACTCCCGGCAATCGCCTGGTGGTGATTGGCGGCGGCTATGTCGGCCTTGAGGTGGCTGCGACCGCCGTCAAGGCGAACATGCAAGTCACCCTGCTCGACACGACAGACCGTGTTCTCGCGCGAGTTACCGCTCCACCGGTTTCGGCGTTTTACGAACGCCTGCATCGTGACGCCGGCGTTGACATACGAACCGGCATGCAGGTGTGCGGGTTTGAAATGTCAACCGACCAGCAGAGAGTGACGGCCGTACTGTGTGAGGACGGCACGCGACTGGCAGCAGATCTGGTGGTTGCCGGGATTGGTCTGGTCCCGAACTGTGAGCTGGCCAGTGCGGCCGGGCTCCTGGTAGATAACGGTATCGTGATCAACGAGCAGATGCAGACCTCTGATCCCATGATCATGGCGATCGGCGACTGCGCGCGGTTTCACAGCCAGATCTATGGCCGCTGGGTACGTATCGAGTCGGTGCCCAATGCATTGGAGCAGGCGCGGAAAGTTGCCGCTATTGTCTGCGGCAAGCCAACGCGCAACGAGACTGCCCCGTGGTTCTGGTCCGACCAGTATGAAGTCGGGCTGAAAATGGTTGGGCTGTCCGAGGGATACGATCGGATCATTATCCGGGGCTCTTTGGAGCAGCCCGACTTCAGCGTTTTCTACCTGCAGGGGAACCGAGTGCTGGCGGTTGATACAGTGAACCGTCCGGTGGAATTCAACCTGTCAAAGCAGATCATCACAGATCGACTTCCGGTTGAACCAAACCTACTGAATGACGAAAGCGTGCCGCTGAAAGAAATAATTGCGATAGCCAACGCTGAATTGAATAGTGCCTGAAATTTTCCCGCTATCGGTACCCGCTATAGATCGCTGTTATTGACCAAAAAAGTGAGAATAAAAAATGTCTAAAGTAGTGTATGTGTCACATGATGGAACGCGCCGCGAACTGGATGTTGCCGACGGAGTAAATCTTATGCAGGCTGCAGTCTCCAATGGCATCTACGATATTGTCGGCGATTGCGGCGGCAGTGCCAGTTGCGCAACATGCCATGTGTATGTTGACAATACCTTCATGGACAAGGTGCCGACTCCCACCGAGCGGGAAACAGGAATGCTGAGTTGTGCTGCGGCCGAAGTGAAGCCGAACAGCAGACTTTGCTGCCAGATATTCATGACCTCTGACCTGGACGGTATTGTAGTGAACATACCAGACAAGCAATGGTGATTTGCAGTATTAACGAACAGCGAACAAAGCCTGCCGGACAGACTCTGTCCGGCAGCATTTCCAGATAAGCCCTGATTGCCGCAATTGCAAAGGGTTGCAAGGCCTTGACGTGAACCTTGCGACTGCGGTTCCCCGCCCCCCCACCTGAACACCAGCGCCTGCAAGGCAAAGGCTTTACTCGCTTCAATAAGATCCTATCCATTGTTTGCACGGCAGAGGCCGTCAAGGCGTGCGTTTCATGCTTGAAGGTATTTGCAAGGATGGACCATCAGAAACGTGCAACATAGATGAAAAGTTGCAAACGGGTGGCGCGAGAGTATAGTGCCGACACTGCGCACATAGAAATGTCATAATTTTTCGATGAAATGCTCTCCCTTACTGTCAAAACCACATAACAGTAGATCGAGATACCGACAAAGACATTTCATGAATTTAAGGTTGCCCCGACATCATGACCGGGCTCAGCTCTTGAACCAGGTCTCTTGATGCTGACGTCAGGTCAGGATTTCTGCATTCCAGTAAAAAATATATTGCAAAAAGCATCTGCCACTTCCTTGGCCGAAAACTTGCTTTTTGGGGTGTACCAGCGATACGTCCAGTTCAACATGCCGAAGATAGTGTTGGCTGCCAGGCTAGCGGGAATATCATCCCGGAAGCTACCCTCGGCCACGCCCTGCTTAATCAGAGCTAGCACCGCATGTTCGAAACCCTTGGTTTTTTCGAGCATTTCCTGCGCCCAAGGGGTTTTGGCATCGGCGATCTTGTGCATCTCCTCCTGAATATAGACATACATGTAAGGATAGCTATCGCTGTATGACTGCATCAGCAGTTGTACCAGTTGCCTGAGCTTTTCCCGGGTACCTATATCCTCGCGGGCGAGCATCTGCTCGATATTCTTGGCATTCTGCTCAACACCACCCTTAACCGCATCGCGGAAGAACTCCTCCTTGTTGCCGACGTAATAATAGACGCTGGCCCGATCCATACCAGCATAATTGGCGATGTCGTTGAGAGTAGTTGTCTGATATCCCTTTTCCTTGAAAAGATCAGCAGCAAGACGGATCAACTCATCTCTCTTGGCTTTGTACTTGACTCCCCCGTCATTCAAAGCAGTCTTTCGACGTCGGGATATATTGCTACTAGGAGGTGGCGAATTGGCCATGCTGCAGGTTCTTCCTTAAGTCAAATGTAGTGACCCAGTTTTTGATCACTTTTCAAGCGATGCTAACGGTTATCAACGCGTGCGTAAAGAAGAAGATATTGCGTCCTGACTGCTGCAACCTCACGCTGCGGCACCTGAACAATCTACAGCCGGCACGCACCAGCTTCAAACCTGGCGCGTGCCGGCCTACTTCCAATTCAATGTCGTAGGCAGCCTCAATAGCTGTAAAAGCCTTGGCCGCTCTTGCGCCCCAAATAGCCAGCTTCGACCATCTCACGTAATAGCGGTGCAGGACGGTACTTGGAGTCATTGAAACTGCTGTAAAACACTTCCATCACCGACAACAGGGTATCCAAGCCAATCAGGTCTGCCAGCGCCAGCGGCCCGATGACATGGTTGCAGCCCAGGCGCATGCCCTCATCGATCGCCCTAGCACTGGCGATCCCTTCCTGCAAAACGAATACCGCCTCATTGATCATCGGTACCAGAATCCGATTCACGGCAAAGCCCGCGCTGTTCTTTACCGAGATAGCAGTCTTCCTGATATTTTCTACAAACTGCTCGGCTGCCTGATGGGTGGCATCATCGGTCTGCAGCCCACGAATCAATTCGACCAGCAGCATAACCGGCACTGGGTTGAAAAAGTGCATGCCTATGAAGCGGTTCGGCGCGCTACTTGCCGCCGCCAGTTTGGTGATGGACATGGATGACGTATTGCTGGCAATAATTGCGTCTTTACGTACCGTTTTGTCTAGGGTCTGGATGATGGCCAGCTTGATTTTCTCCACCTCGGAGGCAGCTTCAATCACCAGATCTACATCAGCGAGATCGGCGTAATCGGTAGTGCTCTTGATACGCTGCAGGGCAGATTCGCGATCGGTCGGCGACAGCTTTTCCTTGCGCACTAAGCGCTCAAGGCTACCAGACACAGTATGGAGACCTCGCTCCAGTGACCGCTGATCAATGTCCAGCATGACCACACTCAGCCCCGCAATGGCACACACCTGAGCAATACCGTTACCCATGGTACCGGCTCCGACAACACCAACCTTGTTGATCTGCATAGCTGTCGTCCAACCTCTAAAAAATGCTGTCTATTACACACGCTCAAATATGGCGGCAATACCCTGCCCGCCGCCGATGCACATGGTGACCAGGGCATAACGCCCACCGGTACGTTGCAGCTCATAAATGGCCTTGATGGAAATGATTCCACCGGTAGCACCGACCGGGTGCCCGAGAGAGATACCCGAACCATTGGGGTTCACGATCTCTGGATTCAACCCCAACTCCTTGATCACCGCACAGGCCTGGGCGGCAAAGGCTTCGTTAGCCTCAATCACACTAATCTGGTCGAGCTTGATGCCGGTTTTCTCAAGCACCTGACGAACCGCCGGCACCGGGCCTATCCCCATGTAATCTGGATCGACGCCGGCATGGGCGTAGCCAACTAGACGGGCTAGGGGAGTCAGGCCCAACGTCTCTACTGCCTTGCCCTCCATGAGTACTAATGCTGCGGCACCGTCGTTCAGACTGGAGGCATTTCCTGCGGTAACCGTGCCATTTTCTTTGACAAAAATCGGCTTCATGGCTGACAGTTGCTCGATTGTCACGTCGGCGCGGACATTTTCGTCGCGGCTGAAGTAGCTGGTGCCTTTGCGAGTCTTGAGTTCGACCGGCACAATCTGCTCGTCGAAATAGCCCTTGGAAATTGCACGGGCAGCGCGGCGCTGACTTTCAACCGCGAGTTCATCCTGCGAAGTACGGTCAATGCCATAACGGACAGCCACATTCTCGGCGGTGACCCCCATGTGAATGCGCTTCCAGGGGTCATGCAGAATGCCGTTCATATAATCGATGGCCTCAGCATTGCCGAGCCGCGCCCCCCAGCGCAGATTACCCATGATGAACGGACCGCGGCTCATGCTTTCCGCTCCGGCACCGATGGCAATATCCGTGTCACCTAGCAGAACCGACTGCGCAGCGGATACGATGGCCTGTAGAGCGGAGCCGCACAGACGATTAACGTTGAACGCTGGAGTTTCCTGCGGCACACCGGCATCGATGGCAGCGACTCGGCTCAGGTAGGCGTCCCTGGGCTCGGTGGGAATCACATTCCCCATGACCACGTGCCCGACCTGTCCCGGCTCGATGCCGGCACGCTCAATTGCCGCCTGTACCGCTACGGTAGCCAGAGTGGAAAGCGGAAGATCCTTCAGGGAACCACCAAAGCTGCCAATTGCAGTGCGTGCAGCCCCCACCACAAATACCTGACGCTGTGTCATGTGTAGCCATCCTAATCAGTAAATTGGTAGCGGCCTTGGCGACAGTGCCGCCCCTATACCTTAAAAAAGAAGGGCCTGACTGACATTATCTGCCAGCGGCCCAAAATGGAGCGTTGCCACAAACTAAACCGGAAGCGCGAACTTCAGAGTAATTACCGGAAGTTCGCTTTGCCCCTATATTCAGCCATTCCTGTTCGGTAGCCAGCCGACCTTTCCGCTCTCGGTATTACCGATCCGCGCGTTGAAACTCTCAACCGCCTGCGCCACAACTCCGCCGATATCAAAGCCGGTCATGGAGGTTAAACCTCCGTCAACGGCAATGGACTGGCCGGTGACATGCGCAGAAGCATCGGAGGCAAAGAACAGTACCGCTTCTGCAATATCCTTCGGCTTGCCGGCCCGGCCCAGAGGAATCAGCTTGCCGTAGGGCTCCTCAAGACTTTCAGTGAAGGCCGCGTAATGCTCAGGTGCCACATCGCAAGCGGTACCAATGATTGGCGTGAGAATTAGACCGGGCGCGACCACGTTGGATCTGATTTGCTTGGGCGCCAGTTCATAAGAGGCTGAACGCGCCAGGTGCAGTACTGCGGCCTTAGCTGCATCGTAGGAAACCGATGACCAGCCGGCTTCGATACCGGCAATACTGGAAATTGAAACGATACTACCGCCCTGCCCCTGGGCAATCATCTGACGCGCAGCATACTTGTGACCAAGTGCCGCGGAGCGAAGCAGCAGGGTTACCGTTTTGGTAAAACCGTCCGCATCAAGGTCGATCAGCGCGGTCTGATCGCCAAGGGCACCGGCGTTGTTAATCATGATGTCCAGGCGTCCGAAGCGTTCAACCGCATAGGTAACCAACGCCTCAATCTCAACATCGCTGGTCACATCCGTACGCTTGAAGGCAACCACCTCCGCGCCAAGCTGCGATTCGAGTTCGGCAGCCTGATCATTGATGTCACCGACCACCACCTTCGCACCTTCGGCAACGAAGGTCTCGACAATGCACTTGCCAATACCCCGCGCGCCGCCGGTGACGATAGCTACCTTGCCCTGCAATCTCGACATGCTAACCCCTTCTTATATTTGTGCACTTTAGGAATACTCCTGCATATAACCGTAAAATTTACACAAGAGTTGATTTTCAATTTGAAACTAGCCCTCCAGAGATCGAGCGGATGAACCCAGCCTTAGCGACGCCGCAAGCCTTCCAGCAGCTCTCTAAACTCGCGGGTAGCCATGCAGGCGATGATGGATTGCGCCTCGGCCTCCAGCTGTTGCTCCAGCGGAACTGATGCCGATTGCCAGACCAGACGTTTTGTGCCGGACGCCGCTGTCGGGCTCAGTTCAGCCAGTCGCTCAGCGTATTCACGGGTTTTAGCTTCCAACTCGGCTAGCTCGACCACCCTAGACAACAAGCCGAGTTGACTGGCCCCATCGGCGCTCAACTCCGGCTCGTCCAGAAAAATCTGCAGGGCGCGTCGTGCCCCTAGAGCTTGCACCAGACCGATCGTGCCGCCGCCGTCAGGTGAAACCCCGATCTGCGCATACGCCGGACGAAAACGGGCATTAGAGGCAGCAATGCAGAAGTCCCCCATGAAGGCCATGGAAAAGCCGGCACCGGCGACCGCTCCATGCACACTGGTCAGCACCAGCTTGTCCATGCGCCGCAGCACTAAAAGAAAGCGGTTGAAATGCGCCAGCAACTTACTGATTGGTAGTGCGAGATCGTCGATATGGGAGAGAAACAGATTGACATCACCGCCAGCACAGAACGCCTTACCTGCACCACGAATAACCAGTACCCGGACGCTGTGATTTCGCTCGACAGTCGAGGCCAGCTGCTCAAGGCATACCGCCATATCCACATCTATCGCATTGAATGAGCCAGGACGGTTGAGCGTGATGATGGCGATCGCTCCAGCGATCTCCAAAAGGGCCGGCGCATCAGCTGACTGCGTACTCGTAAGCGTCATATGGCAGCGGAACCTGGGTTGATCAAAGGAAGGCAGGCCCGAGCGCCCGCCCGGCCTGGGGTTAAGTTCAAATCATGGTTACATCACTAACGCCATCAAGTCAACAGCAATGTTGATTTTTTTCGGAAAAATCCAACATGAATGTTGACTGGCACAGTCCTATAGCACCATCCTTGAAAGCGCCGGCGCTGCGCAGCAACCTGGCAGGACAATTTCCGGAACGGTCGGTAGGTTCGGCACGACTCCTTACACAACCTAAGGCTTAGGTACACAGCCCTTCGATCAATAAGACAGAGAACAGGAAGGCAACATGAAACAGCTAGAAGGTAAACGAATCATCGTAACCGGCGGCGCACAGGGCATTGGTGCGTCCGTGGTGCGGGCCTACATTGCCGCGGGTGCAACTGTTGCCTCAATGGATATGAACGACACGCTCGGACAGCAGGTGGTTTCCGAAGCTGGCAAGGCCAATCCCGGCTGCAAATCCCGCTACTACCATTGCAACATTGCCGACCGCCCCGAAGTGGAAAAGGTCTTTGCTGCAGCTGCTGAGGATATGGGCGGCCTGGATGTCATGGTCAATGTGGCTGGGGTGCAACGCCACTCCCCGCCGGACGCCATAGCGGAAGAACTGTACGACATGCTTTTCCGCGTCAATGTACTAGGAACCATCAACACCAATGCCGTTGCCTATCGGCTTATGAAGGGGCAAGGTATCGGCAATATCATCAACTTCGGATCAGAATCGGGACTGACGGGCGAAATTAACAATGCCCTCTATTCTGCCACCAAGGCGGCGGTTCACACTTGGACACGCAATGTCGCCCGCCAATGGGGTCCTGACGGCATCCGCATCAACGCCGTTCTGCCTTATATGGTCACCCCCATGTATGTCGAATTCCGCAATGCACTGTCATCGGAAGATCTAGCTGCCCATGATGCCGCCACCAAGACCGACATACCGCTGGGCGGAAAATTCGGCGATGCCGACAAGGATCTGGCACCGGTAATGGTGTTCCTCGCCAGCGACGCGTCCCACTTCATGACCGGTCAGATGTTCCCGGTGGATGGTGGCCTGATCGCTGTACGCTAGGCGTCCCAAAGGCTCCAGCCATTCGGCTGGAGCCCCCACCTCAGGTTTCAACCACAAACGCGCCCCAGACAGGCTGAAATTTGACAAATCAGAGAGCGGCAGAAAAAGTCAACGCGCGAGTTGACTGTTGTCGATTTACGGCTAATCATTACGACAACGCCAGTCCCCTACACCACCGCTTGTGCTGACTAATGGAGCACACCATGGGAAGTCAACGCGAATCAGCTATACAACGATTTTCCGGAAGCGTCTGCGAGATTGTTGCGGCCGTTCTTTCCCATAAGGGGGAGCTAGCTCTGCTACGTCGCAGCAATCTGGTAACAGGTGATGTCGGGCGCTGGAATTGCATTACCGGGTTTCTCGACCACGATCGCGATCCGCTTTCTCAGGCCCTGACCGAAGTTGAAGAAGAAGCCGGTATCTCAAAGCATCACCTGAAACTGCTCAGTAGCAGCGTGTTGCACCTGCTGGGGCAAGATGGTCGGACGTGGCGCGTTTACGCCTTTCACTTCCACAGCCTGACTCGAACGCTCACGCTTAACTGGGAAAACGACGCCTCAGTCTGGCTGGCGCCGCATGAACTGGGTCAGGTGCCCACCGTCTCCTGGTTCGCACACATCTTGAATGCCTGCGAGCTCAGATCCTCATCAATGACGGCTAACCTAAGCTAAAACTCTCATTTACGTCCCGCCTACTGTCTACCAATCCCCAACAAGGACACTCTGAACATGTTTACTGGGGGACTATTCCTTCGTACATACCGGCTTCCTTGGACTCCCGCTAACTGCTGCTGAAGACAGCGACTCGGCCACCAGCTATGCCGAGGATACCGGCGAAGCCAGCGAGCTTCTGATCAGTACCGCATGGACAGCCTTGCCAACAGCCATATCATCGATAATCGACTATCAATGGCGGCATCCGTTGAGCAGAAAGATCAAAGTCAAGCAGGCATCTACTTAAAAGGTGAACGACTATCTGGCGGTAGTCGGCTACTACTACCCCAAACTGAATACATTGCCCCCCACCGCCGAAAAATCAGCCCTCGCCTGCAACTGCGTGGCAGGCCATGATCTGCGACAACAATATTGCAGGAGATAGGATGGCCCCCTCAGAAAGCTGGCGAAAGAAACCGCAACAGGCGCGCTCAAGGCTGACAGTCGAAGCCATTTTGCACGCTGCAGAAGCACTGTTCGTCACCCATGGTTACGAAGCCACGACGCTGGAGAGAATTGCCGAAAAGGCTGGGGTGGGAATAGGGTCAGTATACGATTACTTTACCAATAAGCATGCCATTGCTCTGACCCTATATGAGCTGACCTCGCAACAAGCTGCACTGGACTCGCGGAAGCTGCTGATTGATCCGGGTATCGAGGATATCGAAACCAATCTGCCCAAGATCATCCGCGGCGTTTATCAATGCTACCGGGATCACCAGTCCATACTGATTGACTTAGTGGATGAGGTCGTTGAGCTGCGGGCGGCAGAAGCCTACTCCTTTGAACGGCTGATTTACCGAGCCAGCTTCATGTACCTGCAGATATACGAGGATCGATTTGCGCAGCATGATCTGCAGTCTGCACATGCTTATCTCATGTTGATGGTCACCAGTACCATAAAGCAGTACATCAAGTCCGCACCGACGCAACTCAGCGAGGAAGACTTTCTCGCACACCTATCCCGAACCATACTAAGCCACCTGCTTGCCGAACCACCTTCTCCTCTCCTATTACGGCACTGAGAATTCGGAGCGCCGATCTCAAGGTACGATATAAACACCTACCAGTATGACTGACGCGGCGGCATATACCCAGCTTCCATACAGCCGCCTCCAGGGTTCGGGAAAATGCCGAGCCTCCATGTAAAACATGATCACCAACTGAGCCTTTACTGCGGCAATCAGTATCACAAGCAATGCCACACCCTTCTGCACGGAACCAATTTCTCCAGAATAGACCGAGACCAAGGTTAGCAGCATTAGACATCCGCACAGAAAAACCGGTGTACGCACCAAACTCGTCACTATGGATTGTCCTTTCATATAAGATACAATAATGGAAAAATAAAAATCCACAACACATCGATAAAATGCCAGAACAACCCAGCATTCTCGATCCCTGATAAATGAACTGCAGGTTGACTATTTTCCTGAAACGCCCGCCGATAGCCATTCAAAAACAACAGGCCTGCCAGAACATGTAGCAGATGCACCATCGTAATGAAAAAATAGAAAGCGATGAACGAGTTATTTATATCAATCGCAACACTCAACTTCTGGTAATACTCAAGCAGTTTGCTCAGGCAGAAAACGCCCCCCAGTGTTATCGCAAATCCAAGCTGCCGTGCAGCTCGTACCGAAAGCGACTGGCGCGCGCTGCAGACAGCCTCGAACACTAGCCATGAACTCAGCAGCAAGATTAGAGTGTTCACCAATCCGAATAGCGGATTCAGTTGTTGCTGTCCCGCGATGTACTGCTCCAGATTGGCCCGCCGCTCCGTCATGAAGGCCAGAAATACCAGCAGAAAAATACCCATGTCCATCAACACGAAAATCCAGATACCTTCAGTACCTGGTGCGGACTTACCTACTTTCATCCGCTCCGGGCTTGCAGCAGTTATTTCTTGCCACTTAGTCATATATAGGCCCACATCGGGTCAGCGAGAGTCCCTCCCACACTGCTTTGCCGCAGAGACGGGGAGGGACAAGACAGTCACACCTCAGTGGGCATAGCTCGAGGCGACTACCGGCATTAGAGTCGAGCCCTTCTTCACTGCCTGGATCATGTAGTAACTAAACGGGGCAAAGAATAGGAACAACCAGGTACCAAAGACGATGTAGAAGTTCCACGTGCCGTTGACGGCAAAGGGGCCAGAGGAGACAAAGGGGATCAGCACCAATGGAATGAAGATGATACCCACCGCGATCGCGCCCCAGCCCGTCCAGCGCGGGAACAGATTCTGGCTCTTGACTAGTACCACGTACAGACCCAGCCCGGTCAGTTGTACCGTCGTGATCATGAAGGTCGTGTCGTAGATGAACCAGGTGAAGACGTGGACGAGCTTAAGCATCTCGGGATTCATTTCGTGTGCGAACATTGCACAAGCCGCCCAGATTGCAGGGCAAAAAGCGAGTACCCAAGCGGTCAGGATGCCACCGCCCAACTCCATATAGCCGAAAAGGCTGAAACTTCCATTTTCATCTCGGAGCATCCAAGCTAGCAAAATGGACCAGGGCAGATAGAGCATACCAAAGACAGCAGACCCGATCATGCCAACTGCGATCATGTTCTGGTACTTTCCGTAATGATTCGCCACCAACTCCTCTCCGGACATACCCATCATATTCGGCGGCGGCAAGTTATTTCCCATGATAGCCCAGAAGACAATGTAGGCAAAAATAAAGAGTGGCCCTATCCATGCAATTGCTAGCTCGACTTTTTTTCTTGTTTCATTATCCACGGCAAAGCACCTCGATTGCGTTTAGTTAAGGTTCTCAAGCCCTAAGCTTGAACTGAAGAGCGCCCCTCAGGATTGACACTAGGGATTGAGTTTTTAACGATCAATACGAATAGGCCTCGGATTCATCTCGGAAATTGCTCGCATTTGGCGCATTACTGGTCACCACGACCGGCATGGTGAAGGAGTCCGGGTGAAGACCGCTTGTGCTGAACCGCTTAGAACAGAGCCCGTTAACCAACTCGGTGGTCAAGCGCTCTCCACAGTTTCACAAGTGATTACATCCTTCAGGCCAGCTAGCTTCAGCCATTCCAGTCACCCCTAATCGGTGGCTATGTATGTGATGCCCCCATCCAGACCTCGTTGGGACGGGTCGGCTCGAAAACCTGCCCCAGCCTGCTCCAGTTAGTTCTCTGCCACCTGTAGCGCGTGTGTCGAATGGATGATTGCCTAGAAGTTGCTCCTTTGCCGGCATCGAAAGCCCAGTTTGCGACGCAGGCGGGTAATACGGTCGTACCCAGCAATAAAGCCGTCTTTCGCCAGCTCCGGCTGTAGGCGACGTGCTTTTTAAGTCTCGCGGGTCTAGGTGTGAGCTACTCGAATCGCCATGCTCAACCGTTCGTTCTCCGGTAACGGCGTTAGCCTGCGTACAAACCGGGTGCAGCCTTCGGGATCGAAGGCTGGCCATTTCACGATCAGCGTTTCTTGCCCGTACGGCCGGTCGTTGGTCACCGTCGCCTGGGGATGGCACTTTGCCCCGACCTTCAATGAAACGAATGCGGGCATGTTGGTGAATGGTTGGTGGCGGTAGAACGATAGCCACTTGCGCACGACATTGGCGTTGATGCCATGGCTCAGGGCAACACTGGCCACCGCGGCACCAGGTTGCAGGCATTCCTTGACGACCTGGGATTTGAACGAAATTAGTTAGGAGTTTCGTTGGCAAATGGCGATCCGCTTGCAGGAGCAAGAATGGTGTCCACTTGAGATAGGTGGGCACCATTACCCTTGACGCAAGGATCAGGAAGGTGTGTTTGCTGCCAGCTTACGTAACTCGCAGCGCAACCATCCCTCATCTATCGAAATCGGTCGAGCGTGACGGTCGCGTCAGGCCACGCTTGACGACGGGAGGGCTTTCGCTCAGCCGTGACCGCCTGCTTCGAAGCAGACTGAAAATCGGTCCCGTTGCTAGCGAAATGACCGGTCACGATGCTTCGAGATTCGCATCCAAAGCTGTAGGTAGCATTGGATCGGATGGCAGAGCGGGAGTGGTTAGCCAAAGCGCCTCTGAAGGTTGTGACAGGTCATGAAGCGCGTATTTCGGGACATTTAATCGCGACAACCAGCAAAAATAGGTATTTACTAAAAACAGTGCGACGCTCTTACTGTTCGCCTAGCAATGTCACCTGCACAACCCAGTGGAGGAATCCGAGAACAACTCTGAACCCGAATCGCCAACTTCATTGAGCAGGAGGCGAGTCATGAATATAAAACGCTGGTCTAAACTTATAACAATCGCAGCTTTCCTAGTTGGCTGTACGACGTCCCAGGACCGCCAGGTGGCCAATATCCCGTTAACTCCCAGCATCCACAATGCTGGACAGATTGGGCAGGCAACCTTGGCATCGGCAGGAAAAGAAACAGCCCTATCAATCTTTATCAGCGGCGTTCCAAGCGACACAACAAGGCCGGTTCACATCTACACTTTTATCTACTCCGGCACTTGTAAGCAACCAGAAAGGACACCAGCATTTGAAATGAACCAGTACGCGCTGGCAGGCAAGGCATACGCCAAACGCGGATGGACCATTTACAGAAGCGCTCCTGTAAAACTAAGCACGCTTCGAACCGGTGGCTATTCGATCGTGCTCCGCGTCGGCCCGGCCGATGGGAATCGGACGATATTCTGTGGAGAAATCACGTAGAGGTCAGTGAGAAGCGGAGGAGATCTCTCCCGGCCGAGTGGTCGCTAGATTAAGGTGGACCTCCGCCTCGCAAGCAGCCTGATGTGGCGCCTCCATCTTGGCGTATTACTTGCTGCGCCTCGACAGTCCTCTCTATCTACGCTGCGCATTCCTTTCTGCTTGGCGGAGTGCAGCCTGCATGGAGCGCAATGATCCAGCCCATGTTCTTGACTCCCTTGTCGCTTCCCTATGCGTCGCTGATGTCCGAGAAAATACCGCAGCAACGTCATATAGCCATCACAACTGAAGCGTCAGACGGCGTGAGAGACTCTCCTGAATCAAAGTCGCCAAATGATGTTGCTCTCGGCGCCACTAACAGACCTGACCCCATTTACAAGCTTCCGAATACTGGCATGCTTACTGACACAAGTCACCACAGTGTGACTTTATTGGACGCCACACTCGCCATATTTCTCGCAGCTAAAATTTACTGCTCAGATAGAGCCATCAAGGAAACCGTCAGGCGCTGCACCAAACGCCGCCCCCGCAGCATCGAGTTTTTACCTTATTGGTCGGAGTGATACCGCCTCATCGATGTGCCTATGCAGGATGAACAGACATGTCAAGGGACCTAATATAAATCCCCCGCTGCATTTACGACTATCTATGGGAATGGTCTGCGCAGGACGCGGCCACGGGCCGACGAAACGGCAGCCCATTTGAACTTTTATTACTTATCTTTTCGCACCAGGTTAGTGCGCGAGAGTTACTTCACGAATGTTAGATATTGCAATCAGCGATCAATATGCGGAGAAACACCACCCATGACAGACATTCCACCGTCGATCGTCTGAGAAGTTCCTGTGGTGAACCACGCTTCGTCGCTGGCGAGATACAGGACCAGATAGGCCACGTCGATAGGCAGACCCATGCGGTCCAGCGGCTGAGCAGCGACCACTTCGGCCATAGCTTGCTTGTCCGGGAATGCGTCATCAACCATATCCGTGTGAATTACCCCGGGATTGACCGAGTTGACGCGGATATTGTCGCCAGCCAACTCAATCGCCGCTGCTCGCGACATTGAATCGAGCGTGCAGCAGAAGCCTGAGGATCTGATCCAGCCTTTTCGCAAGGTCGAACTGGCGCAGGATGGTGGTCTCGTACAGCGCCTCTTCCATCTCCGGATCGCTGTAGCCGAACCAGTTCTGCATCAGATGCACGCGCAACATGGCCATCAACGGGTAGGCCGGACGACCGTCTTCACCCTTCGGGTAAGGCGGCTCGATCAGGGCGATCAAGCCCTTCCACGGCACCGCCTGATCCATCTCGATCAGGAACAGCTCCTTGCGGGTCTGCTTGCGCTTGCCGGCGTACTCGGCGTCAGCGCAGGTCATCTGCTTCATCGGAAAACTCGGGTAACGAGATCGGCGTATTTCACCAGAATCCCTTAAGCTACCTGCTTATCCTTGAGAAACTGGAGAAAGAAATGTCTGTGTTCACTCATGTCACCGTCGGCACCCAAAATGTTGAAAAGGCCCGCGCTTTCTACGACGAGGTGTTGGGGAAAATCGGGCTCAAACGCATCGAAGATTTCGGCGACAAGGGGGCGGGCTGGGGGAAAGAAACGGCGTCGTTCTACGTCCTCAAGCCTATAGATGGCCAACCTGCGTCGGCTGGAAATGGCGCAACCGTGAGTTTTGCGGCCCCGAACCGAGCGGCGGTCAAAGCATTCCATGAAGCCGCACTAGCGCTGGGTGGTAAGGATGAAGGCGCTGTCGGTCGGCGCACCTGGTCACCGACAGCTTTCGCAGGCTATGTGCGTGATCTCGATGGCAACAAGCTAGCCGTATACTCGTTCACTGATGAGTGATAAGGCCGGTGGCTACCGCAACTCGGTAGCCACGTCGCGTATCAATTCCAATGCCTACAAAATAATCACAGCTTCACTAAATATTAAAACTGTAAAACCCACCCTCTTAGCGCAGCCCAACATCGTATCTATCGCACGGAAAATCTATCCACACTAGCCGGCGATTTCGAATCCTCTATTGGGCTGGCCCTGGATGGGAATTTTCCGACTTCGTTGTGCAGCGTCTGATGAACGCTAACTCCGCCACGATGCGTTGCCTGGTCAATGTCTTGATCGACTTTGACCAGGATGGCATCGCTCGGTCGGAAACGTATGTGACCGTCACCTGGTGCGTCGGGATACCAGCCTCGTCACGGTAGATGTAATGGGAGGGCGATTATTGATCGCCTCTCGAAACTGCACTAGTTGCTGCATTCACCACAGCAATCACGTACATTATCTGTAGATTAAGTCATGAGCCCAACCGGGCACCGTCACCTAGGATAATGCGATGAGCAAACTGGCAGAATTCAAGCGTTTGGAAGCCCAACTTGCTGAGCAGCTTGCAGCTTTGGATAGCCTCAAGAACGATGCAGAGCTAAAGCGAGAGATTGAGTTCGAGACCAAACTCAATGCCCTCCTGAAGGAATATGACGTCGGACTAAAGGCTGTAATCAACATCCTTGCCCCGAAGGCTCCTCGCGACTCAGCTTCCCTCCACCAGGACAAACGCCGTCAACGCGTCGTCAAGTCTTACAAGAATCCATACACCAATGAGGTTGTCGAGACGAAAGGCGGCAACCACAAAGTCTTGAATGCCTGGAAGGCAGAATACGGCGCCGACACTGTCAAATCTTGGCTCCAGTGATTCCCGGCCACTGGAGGTCGGTTGCTTCCGAACTCAAGCGGCCCGTCGCTCTCTTCACGGGCACCGGAGTCGGCCTCCTCCACGAAAACATCGCCGGCATTCGGAGTATCTGAGCATCGAGCGCAGCAGCGTCTGCTCGCCGCCGTCCTTACGGGGCGACAAAGCCGAACCGCAGAGGGAGTATCGTGTGCCAAAGACACAAGGGCGCATATGCCCTCTGTGGGGAGGTTCTCGATGAAAATCACCGCGACGCAACCCGTTGAATCGGTCACTGATGTCCTTTGTGACGTTTGTGGCAAAAGCACACGCATTGAAGGGTATGGACTGCAATATGGAACGCTTCTCGCCAGTTGGGGCTATGGTGCGGCCCATGATGGCGAGCGTTATGAGGTCCACCTGTGCGAATCCTGTTTTTTCGGAACGCTTTCAGGCCTCAGACGTGAGCGCATGGTGAACTTCATGTTTAGTGATGAAGACCCAGACCTCAGCAATTTTGGGCGTGTCGCTCGCAATGATTATTTCAATGACGGTGGCGACTCGACCTGATGAAGGGGGTCGCCGCGCGGCGCATTTCGTCCGCGAACCTCGAGCTGTCAGCACTATTGGTCGGCCTGCCCCTCGCCGCTTCCTGGACGTCAGAGTGTGTACCTTAGTACCCTCACATTGGCACGATAAGAATGGCAGTTAATGCCCAATTGGAAGCTCGCCGTAAAAATTATGCTCCGTCTACCAGAACGACCTGCCACGGGCGCACCAACAGCTCCCGACAGGTACTCTCTGCACCGCCGAAGCAAAACCTGACAGGTTGATTAAACGCCGCTGGCGTCGCGTAACCTAGTGCTTGTCCCTGTTCGTTCCAGAGGCCACCAGCCCCCGCCCGCAGTAGCGCGTGACCCGCCACCACATCGTGGGGCGACACCGCGTACAAGGATACTGCAGCGATCCCATCCCCCACCGCCACCCGGGCAAGCCGATAGGCAATGCTCGGCATGGGGTAGAAGGTAGCGGGCGCACAGAGCTCGGCGTTCTGGGTGGGCTGCGCAAGCGCTGCAAAGCTGACGAAGACTTGGCCACCTTCCGCCAGTCCGCCCTTCGCGACATTCGGCGCTATCAACGCGCCATTGCGTAGCAACTGAGGAATCCCCTCAGCCCAAGCAATACAATCCGCCCCGCGCTCCGTCATCGGCGCATAGACGACTCCCAGCACCGGTACACACTCTCGTAGCAAGCCCACGGAAATCGCCGAGCCTAGGTGCCCTTGCAGAAAGTCGCTGGTGCCATCATTGGGATCCACTACCCAGCAATAGTGATGCCCCGTCAGCTGCACACCGGTTTCCTCACCGACAAAGTCGCAGGGGAGCAGCTTGGTCAGTCCCTGGCGCAGCATGACCTCGACCTCGCCATCAATTTCGGCCTTGTCCCCGGCGCCTCTCGGCCCACCAGGTCGCACCACCTCAGCAGCGATCAGGCATCCCGCTTCCCGAACCAGCGCGATTACCGCATCGAGCAGCGCGCGATCGACGCCCTGGCGAGCTAACGCCTCCGGTGACAAAGGGGCAGATCGTGCACGCATACCGGAACCCTCGAAGTGGGTTAGCGAAGGGGCTCGCTGGCAGTCACGCCCGGTCGTTAACGGCGGCCCTAAAACTTAGGATCAGTGATAGACCCCATACTCGATGCGCCCGAGAAAAGTCTCGAGCACTTCCAGGTCCTCTGCATTGGCGAGCATGTCAATTGGACGACGCCGCTCGAGCCCCAGGGCCGGCGTCACCATCCAGCGCTCGGCCTTCTCCCGACTCCCCAGAACCTGCGTAGCGCGCGTCAGTATTTCGGTATACGGCCCATCGAGTATCGATGTCATAGCAAACCTCTCCAATCGGACGATGCCGCGACTCGGTCCCGGCAAGTCAAGCTTAAGCCAGCCTCCCGCCCATGCGCTGGAGCCGCTGCGCATATGCGGCAGTCAGATGTCGAACGGCCTGGAACGAGCCTCCCCTCGCACAGCAAATTCATCCGGCTTCGCCTAGCCGCTCGTGAATGACTCTGCGAGGAGCCGAGAGCATCTCTTAATTGATACCGTTCAACTACCAATTCGCCCGTCTCTGATGCAGGCGCCTAGACGCGACCGTTGGTAGCTCCCGATCCGGCACTCGAGGAAAGAGCGCGTTGGGCGTGCCTAAAGTTCTGGTACCCCGCCTGCTTAGCAGCCTCATCCAGCGCCTGCGCGTGCAGAATTCCCTTGGCTTTCTTGATTGTCTTAGCAAGACGCTTGATCCCGACCAGGGTGGTCGGGTGGATTTGGTCATATGGCAACATTTCGCTTCTCCATCTATCGACAAGGAAAAAGCAATGCCACGCTGAGCCCAGCACATGAGACGAGTCCCGCATTCGCTATTCGCGGCGCAGCTCGCCGAACTGCATCTCCGGCTCAACATAGCGTAACGCGGCCTTGGCATCGCGCCAGCCGACATAACTCATCAGCGCCTTGACGCTCCACTGGTTGCGGCTGGCCCAGGTGGCAAAGCCGCGCCGCAACGAGTGGCTGCTGTAGCGCCCGCCCTCCAAGCCACTGCGGACCATCGCCCGACGGAGGATGCGCGAGATGCTGTAAGCGTGCAGTCCGTTCTCCGCCAAGTTGCCCCAACGGTCCACCGCACGAAACACCGGGCCCTGGTGCAAACTCGATACCGCGAGCCAGTCAAGATAGGCCTCCACCGGACACAGACGTTTCAAGGCCGGCACCGTGAACGACCGTCCAGCATTGTCGCGGTCGCCTTTGCTGCTGGGCAAAAACAAGTCCATCCCCTCCCCTTGTCGCGCCTCAATAAACTCCACGCGCAGCCGGCAGAGGTCATCGCTGCGAAACGCCCGCCAAAACCCCAGCAGGATCAGGGCGCGATCGCGGCGGCAGCTCAGCAGGGCGTGGCGGTCGATCTGTTCCTGCGCCATCAGCCAGTCGATGCAGCGGGCTAACTCGGTCAACTGCAGCGGCTCCGCCTGCCGCTCCAACCGAGGATGCAGGGCCTGAATGCCACGGAGCACCTCGCGCACCTGCGGCGCCTTGGTCGGATCGGGAAAGCCCTAACTGAGGTGCCACTTGGCCAGAGCGGCGAGATTAGCCCGCAAGGTCGAGCTGGCCAGGGTCTCGGCGTAATCCGCCAGGTAGCGGGCAATCGCCTCACTGCTGGCGGGCAAGAAGCCACCCCAGGCTTCCTCGAAATGTGCGAGCGCCTGCTGATAGCGGCGCTCGGTGCTCTCGCGCCGCGCGGCCTGCCGGTAGCGATCGACCTTCTCCGTCACCGCCTCACCCTCCTGCGTACTAGAAAAACTGCCCTTTCCCCCCGCCACCCCCGCTGAGGTTTGAGAATGCCCGCTTCTCAAACGTCAGTTCGTCCGGCCAAATCCCCTAAATTCGAGTGCTGGTACAGCTGTACTTCCATACTCCATGTCACACCACGCAATCGTCGGAGTGACAGCGCCATGGCGCGTAGCGGCATCAACAAGGCGTTAGTGCAGAAGGCCCGAGACGCACTCCTGGCACGCGGGGTGCGTCCCAGCATTGACGCCGTGCGTATCGAACTGGGGAATACGGGGTCGAAAAGCACCATTCAACGCTACCTCAAAGAACTCGATACGCCGCCTGTAGCCAACGGTCCCGGCTTGAGCGAAGAGATCACCAGCTTCATCTCCGGTCTCTCAGACCGACTCCGTCAGGCGGCCGAAACCTCCGTCGCGGCGGAGCGCGAAGCGGTCGCTCGCCAACAGCAGGAATACCGCAGCCATCGGCAGTTCAGTGCCGAGCGGATCGAGCAGTTGCGAGCGGATAACGACCAGTTGCGGCTCCAACTCGACAGCCTGAACACCGACTGCGGCCTCCTGCGCAGCCAGCTCCATAGCAATGAAGTAGATCGCACGCGATTGCTGGAAGCCCAAACCGGCTTGCAGCAGCTTCTGGACGAACGCGCCGCTCAATTGCGCTCGCTGGAAGACAAACATCAGCATGCGCGCGACGCACTGACCCATTTTCGCGAAGCCAGCCAGGTGCAGCGCGCGCAGGAACTGCAGCGCCATGACGGTCAGCTTCAACACTTACAAACTGAAATCCGGACACTTCAGCACACCCTGTCAATTCGATTAGACGAGCTTGCGACGCTGAATCGGGATAACGAGCGGCTGATGGCCGCCAGCAGTGAGCAGGTCAAGCAACAGCGCCTTCTGACCCAGGAACTACAAAAACAACGTGCGACGATCAACACCCTGCAACAAGACTTGATCAACCGGCAGACTGAAAGAGCGGCTTTGGAGGAGCGTCTAATGCAAAAGCAAGCCGAGTTAGCACTAATGCAGCAACACGGTGAACAACAACGTGAACAACTAGTCCAGTTACAAAAGCACGTTCTGAAGCATTCCATTGCGGCGGATAACCCGGCAATCGAAGCCTCTTCAAAATCAACCAAGAGCAGCACCATGGATAGCGGGTGATGCAGGCAACCTCGCAACCATAGTTACCAATGAGTAGCCGCCCTAGACGACTAATATTGAGCTTTCCACAACGCGAAAGTGCTCCAACCTCCAGCGAAGTGACTTTATCTCTTTCTGCCACGCTTCCAGAGCGCATACATGACGACGGATTCGCGCCGCTATCCAATCAGGTTTCTTATGTAGCAGCAGATCGGGAAGCTCTTTGAAGTCATGCGGATGGTTAATTAGCATTGCCATAAATATCGATAGATCCCGCCCTTTATCGTCGAACCACCCTCTACCTGTCAACTCGCCAATGAGTTCTCGGTACTCATTCACACCAGCATGAAAATATTCAAATGAATGCGGCCAGTCCGAATGATTCTTTAGTTCGTAGAGATCTTGCCGCCAAATAAGCGAATCGACTATCTGATAGAGCTCGCCAGCAATATACGACAACGGAGAGGTAACACAGAGCACCTGCAGATACTTAGTAAACAAGAGACTAGCACGCACTCGACTTGCAGTATACCTGGCCGACTTGGTACGAATTATTAGAAAAAGAATACTCAAATAGTTCAACGACACACACCTGGACAACCAGTCAATCCCCTTAGATGTGGCAAGATCCAACTGAAGTTCTTCACCAAGCTCACTAGAGAGCGCTCCCCAAGATTCCCCACCCCGAGCGTTGGCGCACAGAGTCGGCCAAAGAATGTTACTCAACACCTCACGAAGAAGCGGGTAACGGACGGTTAACTCGGCTTGCAAGTGTTCGGAGAGGACTCGTCCTTTGAAAAACAGCCTCCAGTTTTTTTCACTTGGTTCACAGTAGCCCTGCCCACACTGGTGCTCATACCAGCGAGCCAAGGCAGCTCCGCTGTGGTCGACTCCAGCCTGCTCCGCCAAGGTATGGACTAACAGTTTGCCCAGTGTCTGCCGGATCGGCGGATCAAGTTCACGAGGCGTGTAGTAAGGCGCGGTGTACACGGTATGTCCCCCCGGTGCAAAGGATGTAATTCCGTACGTAAGGTTTTAGTACCGTTTGCTGTACACGGTGAGGTCGCCGACGCATGCGCAAACTTTTTACCCCGAGATAGAGCGGTTTCAAGCCCGTAGCAGGGGCTAGCGGGAGTATGAACAGGGGGGGATGCTAGTAGTACGCGGACATCGCTCCGCGGTCCGCAAAGCCGCTTCAGCGGTGATTCTCAGAAAAGGCGACAAATATCTGGGGCCTGCAGAGAGACCCCGCACATAAACCATCTGGATGGCGTAACTCTAGCCAAACACAACCGGTAGATTCGATTCGGAAGGGTGGGTCGCTATGATCTCAATACCGGATGAACTGAAAAGCACACTCTCTTTGTTGCCAGGTCCCAAACTCCGCCGGGGTAAGTACGGCAAGCACGTCACCTTTATTCCTTCACGCAAGAACGGTGGAAACGTCGCCTGTGAGTCGCTTCTCGAAGCCGCGTTTTGCTTGGAGCTTGAGCGCCTCCCGATTATTACCGCCTATCACTCGCAGCCATTTACTCTAGCACTGACCTCCAGCCGGCAACGCTACACACCAGATTTCGTAGCACGGCTTCGTGACAAACGCCTTATCGTTTATGAAATTAAAACTAACTCAGCGCTCAGCGACGCCCCAACGCGCGACCGGCTGAGCTACTTTCAGACCCTCTTTGCCCAATGTGGTTATCCATTGGAGTGCATTGGTGACAGCCAATTTTGGCACCCTGTCAGAACACCTAACTTGCACTTCCTCTATCACAAAAGTTTTGGATCTGATCGGAAATCGGCTTCCCACGTTTCCTCACTCCTTTACGGGTCGCCACACGGAAAATTGACTGTCCATGAACTCCTCGACAACCACGCACCTCCCGAAGACATTGCTTTTGCAGTGTTCTATGGGCTGGTCGTAGCCGACCTTCAGCGCCCTTTTGGCATCCAGACACAGCTTCAGTGCAGAGGCGACAATGCTTAGTGAGAGCGGAGGCGAAAGCAATAGCGACCGCACCAACAGCTTGGAACTCAACGTTGGCGAACGCTACCAGTACCGTATGCAGTTGTTTGAGATCATCGCCATTACCGGAAGACGCATTCAACTCAGAAGCGTCCAGCAACGGAGAAATATTTGCTTCCAAAGCTACGACACACTGGCTTTAGCACACCGGAGAGGATACTTCTTCAAAGTACAAGAAGCGCCCTTATTGGCAGAAGCCAACAAGATCATAGCCGGACTTACAGAAAAAATCAGAGCGCGACTAAATAGACGCTTGGCCTATGTCCGCGGAATTTTGGAAAAACTAACTGGATCTCTACCGAAAGCACGAACCCAAGAACTTGCCTTGGAAATCTGTGCTCAAATCGGTGATACACATCCCCCAAGTTACACCTGCATATACAATTGGATGACAGCCTACCTTCGCTCCGGAGAGAATCCAATAGCGCTGATATCATTGCGGGCGAAGAAAAAGACGTACAGGGTACAAAAACAGCCAGAAGAAATTCAAGACCTCATAAACTACAACATTGAATTACTGTACCACTCCGAGACGCCTTCAACTATCGGCGCAGTAGTTGAAGCGATAACATTCAGTATAGAGGACCTTAACAGTAAACGATCAAGCGCTGACCAGTTAAGGGTACCTAGCGAATCTACGCTTCGCCGAATAATACGTGAACTCGACAAGTACGAAACAGAGTTTTATCAACTTGGTCGTCGCACCGCAATTAAAAACCAAAGTTGGAGTAAGATAATTCGCAGACTGCGCCACTTACTGGAGCGCGTAGAGTGCGACACCCAGGTTCTGGATATTATTGTCGTCAATGCTTATGGGGAAGTCTTGGGAAGGCCTTATTTAACAGTTGCCCTTGACGTCCGTTCGCGCCGCATCATTGGCTGGGACATTTCCCTTAACCCCCCTAGTATCGAGAAAACGATACGCGCAATCAAAATGTCACTTTCTAGCGAGCACGAACGCAATGGCTTGGCTTTGCTCTATGTCACTGACAATGGTCCTGAGTTTGTTGCTAAAAAACTTCGTGATTGCCTGACCTTACTGGGGGCCGAAATCAGGTTCTGCGAACCGGGAGAGCCTAACCAGAAGCCATTCGTCGAGCGGTGGTTTAAGACACTTACGACTGGACTTATCCATCACATGAAGGGAACTACATTCTCTAATATTCAAGAAAGGGGCGAGTATGATTCGGAAGCAGAGGCCATCTTCACCTTGGAACAACTTCGCGCGACCTTCAAAGACTGGCTTGACTCTGTCTACCACAGTGACTTTCATCGTGGCCTGGGCACATCGCCTGATATATTTTGGGAAGCCCATACCGATCCCGCTTTCCCTGCAAAAAGATACTCTAACAAAGATTTAAAAATGCTTTTTCTTAGTAAAAAAGTCGCCACTCCGGTTAATGGCCGCATAGGTTTTGAGAATTTGCAATGGACTGGTCCTGCCGTAGCTTATCTCAGCACATTGAATAGCAAAAAAGACAAACTTACACTTTACTATGACACTAGTGAACTTGGAACCGCCTGGGTGTGCCACCCCGATGCCCCGGACGATATATATAGCATAGATGCTGTAGACCCTGACTACCAGACCGGTTTAACCATGCACATGCACCACTTGGTTATGGCCGAACTCAAAGAGAAGGAACGGACATTTGATTTTAGAGTAGCGAGAGACAATCGTGTACGAATCAATCTCAGGCTAGCTAACTCAAAAGGAAAGCGTGCCCGAAAGAAAAACGCACGTTCAGAAGAATACAATTCATCCAACTCTATCGCTCTCACCTCAGATAATGGATTGGCCAATAAATCAAAAAGCCACTCCAAAATCGATCCCCAGAAACACTTAACCAACAGCCAGGTTCCCGCTGTCGCTCAAGTCATGGAGGTGCACATTGACCATAGACATAGATGAGATAGATAGGAAAGTTGGATTATTTGAGAAGAAGGTTGTCTTCTATCCCAGCTTTCGAACAGCTTACGCGATCCTCGAAAAATCGGTGGAATGTACCCGGCGCCGAGGCACTCCTTCATCCGCCATCCTAATCGGCCCGTCAGGAAGCGGAAAATCAACTCTGCGCGAACTATTTTGCGAGCTATATTCAAAGTCTAAATTAGAAGTGGATCCCGACGGACTATATCAGACACTTCCGGCTCTCCAATGTGAGGTCCCGGCTGAAGCAACCATAAAGTCGTTCGCGAAAGAATTGCTGCTTGGTTTGAATTGTTCTGACCTTCGAGGAGACACCGTAGACTTGGAGTTTCGCATCCTTGAGCTCCTGAAAACCCGCCGAACAGCGTTCATTATTATTGATGAATTTCATTTACTAGCAAGACCAGAGACTATTAAAACAGCTAGCCATGTGACCGACTGGCTTCTCAGCCTGCTCAACAGATCCAAAATCCCCATAATAGTAGTGGGGAAGCCTAACTGTAAGGATGTAATTTACAGAAAGCCTGAACTTGCAAGACGTTACCCATTCGTCGCAGAACTCCAACATCTAAGCTTTGACGAAAATAAAAGCTCTGAATACATAATGACGCTACAGTGTTTGGATCAGGAACTTTACAGCATAGGAGATTTAAGAAAAGGAATCCACTTGACTGACCCAACTATTTCTACGCGCCTCTTTGTAGCAACACAAGGAAATCTTGAGTATTTGAGACTTATACTTTCAAATGCCTTTCAAATATGCCTAGAGCGTGGAGACCGAGCACTTTGCCTTTCTGACTTTATCGATACTTGCGCATTTCTTGATTTAGACCACAGCCTATCAAATGATGATAACCCTTTTGAAGTTAGCCTTACAAAATGTTATTCCATTATTCAAGACAATCTTAAATGAAAGATTTTGCCTTTATTCCACTTCCGTTGCCGGAGGAAAGCCCAACTAGCTTACTGAAGCGTGCGGCAATCAGAAACGGCTATCGCTCCATCGATGAATTTCTTTCATTCTATTTCCAAGATTTGCCTGTCCGAGGCAATTTACTTAGGCAAGACACTATCGTAACTGAACGCCTAACTTATCAAGCAGGAGAGTATGGCGAACTTTTAAAAACCGGCTTCTATAGAGCCACTCACAAGGTCCTAACAAACTCTAATCTACTAATAAATAATATCGAAGTTAAAAAGCGCCTGATCCGATTTAAGGGAGCCGCCATATGTAGCGAATGCTGCGAGGAAGGCTGGGAAAAAAACACAAAAGATTTTTCACTCGCTGAGAATTGCCCTTATCACTCGCGAAAATACCTATTCTCTTGTTCGAAATGCCAACGCAATTTCACATGGCGCAATCAAATAACAACCGAGTGCAAATGCGGCGAACAAATCAAATCACCTCAATGTTCCGAAGCGGAAGTTCGACCGGAAAAACAACTACTTCGATTGCTAAGAAGCAACTCCCAACACGCGTTTGATCTGTTTTCATCCACACTTCAGAGCCTTGGACTAGGAAGCAAAAATAGTAACCCGTTCATAAACAGAAGCATATTTTCCACCGCATTAGCCATAGCTCTGGAGGATATGGACATGATCATTCCTGGTCTTCAGAGGCTATTCAGTAATGAAAGCATCATTGACGAGCGCTTCCTCTCCACTAAGCTAAGCCACCTCACTCCGCCACATATAAAGTCATTCATATTAAACAAACCACCTAGCGCGAGACCAGCCAACCAACATGCTTCAGACCTAACATTCTCGTTAACCACACAACAACTTCTCGCCTATTTAGGTATAAACAACAAACAATGGAATACTATTCGTACTCACAAGCTATTCCCAAAAAAAGAAAAGCGATGCTGCACCTACAGCCAACAAGAAGCAGCAGCAATTAATCAGATTATTGAATTAATCGCCAAGCAGCGCGAATCTGATCGACTGAAGAAAGAAACAAGTATCATCAATCTATCCACCGCCGCTCAACATCTCAAAGTAGACCGACATGTGTTCAGAGAATTGGTAAAATCCGGTTTGCTTGGCAAGAAAATTAGGCAAATTGACGGTTTTTACGCGGTTTCAGCAACTGCCATTGAAAGCTTTAGCTGCAAATACGTCTGCATTCAAACAATTGCTAAAGAAGCATGCTGTTCTCTTAACACTGTTAGAAAAGCAATTAAACAACTCGCCACTCCCACAATTCCGCTGGCGCCCAACTCAAAATTCACCACTGTAATACCTAAAGAGTCCGCCCAACAAGTCATAACCGCAATCCAAGCCCTCCTCCCATCATATAAGCGCGGAGTTCGACATAAGCTTTCCGCTAAGCTCCAAGTCATAGAAAGCGACAAAACAACAAACCACTATAGTACGACTGAAGCCAGCAAATTACTTGATATTGACAGAACAATAATCAGACAACTAGTAAGAAATGGCATACTAAATGCTACTTATAGAACTAAGTTTTCGGAGTACCTGATACCCAAAGATGAAATAGAGAATTTCAATAAGAAATATATGAACGCATCCGAGGTATCTGAAACCCTGCTTCTGCCCCGCAAAAAGACCACAGATATTTTGGCTGCCCACGGGATCACGCCGGTAATTGCCAGATCAGCGGGCAGTTGCGACATAACACTATTTCACAGAAGCGACATACCCATAGAATTAATTAAAAAAACAGAAACCAATACCCAGATTCTCTACAAAGAGCACTCAAGCAACAGACTGATAAAGCTTTCCGAGGCAAGCTCCTTGACAGGAATCACAATTAAAAGCTTGTCTATGATTACGAAAGCCATCGTCCTACCCTTTCGCCCGTTGCACTATCAATCAATAAAAAAACTCTCCTCTATCGAATTTAAAATGGTGCTGGACTACTACAAAAGCACAACTCCAGTATCGGAAATACTGGATAAGTATGGAATACCTCCTCAATCTTTCACCCAGCTTTTTATTCTAAGCAAATATGTTAAGCCTATCAGAATAAATGGAAACTGGTATCTAGATGCTAAAGATAAAGAGAATGTTATTAAGGTCCTAGAAGAATTTTGCACATGCACTCAAGCGGATTTTATGCTGGGTGCCCCTCCAAGATACACAAGAAACCTGATCATAGGCGGAAGGATTCAGCCTGCAACTCCTCCCCGCGGGATTCCAATACATCCCACTCTAATAGAGAGAAATCTGGTAACACACTTTAAAGACAATATTATTAATGAATAAATCTGAAATAAGCGAAATAATTAATTAGAACATCAATACCGATCCCAAACGTACATATTCCACGCGCCATTTCTGGCTACCTCCCCCGTCGCGAACAACCGCTCGACACTATTGCGCTCTATCAGGGCCCGACACAATTATAAGCTTTGATCCCAATCCTCCTGGAAATCTCTGCTTAGTCGCCCCTGATTCAGCTCTAGCTGACAGCAAATTAGGCTCTTTCACTTTTCCTGACAGCTAAATTCAGCCTTGGCTGAAAACCTCCCTCCTAACTCATTGATTTTAATAGCTGTGATTTCACACGCATCTAACAACCTATGGGTCACGTAGTTTTTCAACAAGCACTGAAACTTTTTCACTGCGTGTTGAAATGGCGCACCGAGAAGGTGCGCAGCCGCTGCCTGGGGAGGGCAGCGGCGCAGGCCACCCCGAGGTGGTAGCAGCACGGGCAAGACCATTGAGTCCCAGGGACTCGGGCGTAGGAGTAATCAGAAACTATTGGGGATGGCGCACGGACGCGCCCGCTATCGAGAGATAGCCGGATAAGGAAGGGCGTGAAATACAAGACCCCTCAACCAACCGGTAGCACGGTTGGCGGGGGTCTTTACCGTGCTGGTGGTAGAAGCCTGCCAGTACGGGCCGCGACTGAGATTTGACGTCAATCGCTTTGGCATTTGGGCAAATGCGCCGGGTGATTATGGTCAAGGAACGGGCGGTGTCAACGGCTTCTCGGATGAGAGGTACGCGCCATGAGCGAAACCCCCACTCCACCGTCCGGCTTCAAGGCTGTGTTCTGCATGTCCTTCAAGCACTGGCGGAGCGGTAAAGAGGTGCGTCGTAAAGATGGACGCCCCTTCTGTTTCTTCGTGAAGCAATAGCCCGCTCAGGAGCGGCGCAAGCCGCTCCTGACTCATAGTCACCTGAAAGGACGAATGCATGACTAAGCCAAACTTCGAGAGCGACCAATTACCTAAAGGTATCCAGCGAATCTGGAGCCTGCCCGATTCCACGCTGGGCGCCCATTGGGACTCCATCGTGCTCGACGAAACGCACAAACGCCAACTGTTGTCCCAGGCCGTCGTGAATTTCACGGTCCGGTCCAAAGTGGCTCGAAGTGTTTTGCCCCTGCACGGCGTGATCCTGCTAGTCGGGCCTCCGGGCACAGGCAAGACCACGTTGGCGCGTAGTCTAGCTCACCGGGTCGCTGAGTCTTTTAACTCCAACAAGTTCCGATTGCTGGAGGTCGAGCCACACTCCCTGACCAGCTCGGCTATGGGCAAGACTCAGCGTGCAGTATCCGACTTGTTCGCCCAATCCATTGCCGAGTCGGCGGCCGCTGGTCCAACCATCATCCTGCTCGACGAAGTCGAAACCTTGGCAGCCGACCGCGCCAAGCTCAGCTTAGAAGCGAATCCGGTCGATGTTCACCGGGCGACCGATGCGGTTCTGGTGCAGTTGGACTTGCTGGCAGAGCAGTACCCAAATCTGCTGTTCGTAGCAACCAGTAACTTTCCCCAAGCCGTGGACAGCGCCTTCATGTCCAGGTGCGACCTCATCATGGAAATTCCATTGCCTGGCTCCGAGGCTTGTCGGCAGATTCTGAAAGACTGCCTGAATGGGTTGGCAAAGACCTTCCCAGACGTAGGCAAGCTCATCGAGTCTCCCGAGTTCAACGCCTGCGCCGCCGAGTGCGAAGGCCTTGACGGTCGCGCCATCCGTAAAGTGGTCGCCAACGCGCTGGCGGCAAGTCCTCAGATCGCTATCAATCCGAATGCTGTGTCAATTGGAGACCTACTGCAGGCCATCAAGTACGCCAAGGCACACCGCACTCAAGGAGAGAAGCGCAAATGAGCACCGTCGCCAGCCGTACGTTTCGGAGCTCCCCACATCGCGATGCTAACGCCTCATGGAGCGCCATCGTGGAACTGCTTATCCAGGGCAGGGACGGGGAGGCTCGCCAAGAGTTGCGAGCGGTCAGCGGGATCGCTGCCAGCTTGATAACCGACCAGGCGCCTCGGACCGCCCCCATCATTGTGACCTGCGACGGGCCGCGCACACGCATTTACTGCCTTTATGACGAGGACGCCATTGATGGTGGCGACGCGAATGAGGACACCCTGGGTTTCGACCCTCTGAAAGGCAACTGGGCCATATCACTCCCCTGCCAGAAGGACGATTTGGCATGGGTACAAACAGCGTTGAAGAAGCACAGCAGCCGAATCACTGCCCGAGATCTTTCCCTCGGCATTTCGACTGGCAGCGATACGGACGCCCGGGCGGAGTCGCTCACCTTGGATGTGGGAGGTTTCCTGAAATCATGAGCGCTGTTGCTACCTACTCGTACACCCATTCCGTTACTTATGTGGCTGACAATATCCTCAAGAGCCTGAAAGACATCATCCGGCTCAGCGGGCTTGATCCGTCAAATTTCGTCGAGGGTTGGTCCAGCAACCTGTTAGCTGTCAAAACTTGGCTGGATTCCGGAGACCTGGAGCGGGTTGTTCTCGAAATCTACAACCCGACGACTGACACGCTGATTACCCGTTGGGACATCGACATTGTCTACAGCTGGTCTTCCTCGGGCGATGGCAGTTTCTGGACCGACACGGAGCAGCTGCAGTACGCGATCCGCAAAGCCGGTCTTATGCCGTCCCAAGCCAAGTACCAACTGATGCTCCATACCAAACAGGGGCGTCCGGATGTTCCCGGCTGGAGCAAGGGGAGTTACCGGTCAACTGATGGCATGGTCAAGCAGAGTCTCGGAACGACGGTCGAACACAACGGTTTGGGAGGCCAAGCCGGCTACTGGAGGCAACGCTAATGTTGACCACTGATGAAGCTTTTCGAAAATTCAAATCTCGACTGGAACTGAACGATCGCGAGCAAAAGAACGCCTCCCAACGTCAGAACGAGGTGCGTGACTATCTGGGAACGAAATTCGGTATTGCGCGCAGCTTCCTGACGGGGTCCTACGCGCGCCACACGAAGACTAAACCGCTTAAGGACATTGATATCTTCTTTGTGCTGAAGGAGTCCGAGGAGCACTACCATGGCAAGGCCGCATCGGTAGTGCTGGACGATTTCCATGCTGCCCTAGCCGAGAAGTATGGCAAGGATTCGGTACGCAAGCAGGCTCGTTCGGTCAACGTGGACTTTGGGGTAGTTATCGACGCCGAGGACAACACCGACTACCGGGTTGTCAGCATCGACGCCGTGCCTGCCTTTGATACCGGTAGTGAATACGAAATTCCCGATTCCGCTTCTGGCAAGTGGATCAAGACAGACCCCGAGATACATGCCAGTAAAGCCGTCGCCGCACACCAAGCTTATGGCAGCGAGTGGAAAGGTTTGGTCCGGATGGTCAAGTACTGGAACAACAATCCCAAGCATGGCAGCGACAAGCCCGTGAAACCCTCGTTTCTGATTGAGGTCATGGCGCTGGAGTGCTTATACGGGGGATGGGGCGGTTCGTTTGACCGTGAGATCCAGGCATTTTTCTCGACGCTTGCCGACCGAATCCTTGATACATGGCCTGACCCGGCCGGACTTGGACCGGCCATCAGCAACGACATGGATGACGCGCGCAAGCGGCGTGCGCAAGAGCTTCTGCGCGCAGCGAGCAACGAGGCCTCCATTGCCATCGACCATGCGCGCCGTGGTCGCAACGGTGAGGCCTTGCGCGCCTGGCGCACCCTGTTCGGCCCCAAATTTCCGCTGTCGTAAACGCGCCAGAATCCTGGGAGAACCACATGGCCACGAAGAAAGAGCAAGCTGCCGATACCGCCTGGATGAAGGAGGCGTTTGTCGATGTCCAGGCCGAACTGGCCTTAAAAATCAAGCGAGCCACACAATCCATTGAGCATGCTGGCACTAAGGGTGCAGTTTACGAAGACCATTGGATAGAGGTATTCCGGGCATATTTACCAGACCGCTACGAAGTGGCTACGGGCTTTGTCATCGATAGCCTCGGTAATCGCAGCGAACAGATGGATGTCGTGGTTTTCGATCGGCATTTCACGCCCACGTTGCTTGACCAACAGAAGCACCGCTACATTCCCGCCGAAGCGGTCTATGCAGTGTTTGAATCTAAGCCCCACTTCGACAAGAGCTATCTTGAGTACGCTGGCAACAAGGCGGCCTCCGTACGCAAACTACATCGGACCTCGGTGGCCATAGCGCACGCCGGCGGCACCTACCAACCCAAGGCACTGTTCCCAATTCTGGCGGGGATAGTTGCGCCTAAATCCAGTTGGGTTGACGGTTTGGGCGAATCGTTCCAGAAACACCTGCCAACCAGCGAACTGGAAAGGCTCGATTGCGGATGCGCCTTGGATGACGGTGCATTTGACTTATTCGGGGGGGACTTGAAGACCGTGCCATCGGAAGGGGCCCTAATTTACTTTCTCTTTCGGCTGTTATCCAAACTGCAATCTCTTGGGACGGTACCGGCCATTGATTGGGCCGCCTATGCCACGGTAATAAATAGATAGAAATTTCAGCAATTCAGCGGCTGGCTTCTGCTATCTAGCAATTGACGCACTTTCTTGTTCGTGAGCGCGCCGCGCGAAGGCACAGATATTTTGCTTTGGGCTCCATCAGGTCGCAGTAGCTTTCGCCAATACAGAAACCGGGCCTGCTTGTCGCTAGCGGTAGGGAGATTAGCGACTTCGTGGCGACCATGCGATTGGTAGCCAACACCGAACCAACGCGGAGTGTCAAGTGAGGCGCCATTATGACTGCTATGGATTTCTTTGCGTTCGTAGGCTCAACGATAGCCGCCAGCGCGCTAAGCATTCTCGCGCTTTCCTACCTGTCGAAACGGCTGGTAGATCATCGATTGGCGAAGGACCTGAAAGACTACGATGCCGAGGTCGGCGAGCGCCTCGCTTTGCACAAGGCCGAGTTGGACCGAATTGTTAATGAGGCCAAGGCCGAGAGCGATGCCCGACTCAAGAAAGAGCTAGAGGTGTACCTCGGTGATCAGTCAGCCGAGCGGAACTATCGAGCCGAGGCACGGAAGCGGTTGTATCTCGCAGTGGGTCCACTGCGCTTCCAACTACTGCTAGCAGCAACTGAACTTGCCAATCGAGTCACGCGGATCAGCGATAGTGGTACACACTATGACATGTCTATCCACAGGTACTTTGGGCAAAGCACGGCGTACCGAATACTTCGAGTGCTTGCGATCAGCGAGCTTGTGGAACGACAGATTGCCTTCGCCGACTTCACCGTCGACCCTGCCATGAGGGCCCTGCTCAAGTTTAAACGCCAAGCATTCATGAGCTTATCTAGCGATCGAGTTTCCTTAGGACACCCTCAAGAAGACTGGACCCGCCAACAACAGCATGTGTTCTACGACGTACTGGGTACGATCGCATCAAGGTTGATTACGCACGACAGTCGAGGCGGACCAGACAGGATCCTGACACTCGATGAGTTCTCTGAGATGTTAGAGAAGCCAGATGAAGCCCGTCGACTGGAGCCCATCCCTCGCCTCATTGATGGTTTCTCGGTAACCGAAAGGCCGATACTTTGGCTGCGGCTACTTGCCTTGTCGCAGCTTTGCATGGGCCTGTTGGAAACCCAAGGTGCTGAAATGGGACTCGAGTTTGAGAAACTGGACGTTGACGCGCTGCTGAAAGGAATCAGTGATGATCACATCCGAGACAACTGCGCAGCGTACAGCACAGTCCTACAAGGCTTCCGTACCTCACTGACTTGGCAGCCACCGAATACACCAGTCGCCTGAAACGACCCGCCGATAGTAAAGCTCCTGGCCGAGACAAGCCCCGGCCAGGAATAGAAGTCACGCGCAAGCTAAGTGAAATACTGCTGCCTGGGTCCGGGCCAATCTGCAGCCGAAAAGAAACCGCCTAAATCGCGCTCAGTCATCCGCCTTACTGCTGAAGCTGCAATAAACTGAGCTCCGAGGGCCAACTCGATAATTCCACCAGATCGCTGCCGCGGGCAAAGTGCTCATGATCATTTTTCGAGCGTAGTTGCTTCACTCTTGGTCGACCGTGTCGTAGTCCTCGCGTTCGCAGGAGATCTTGCCGTTGAGTACGTCTCCGTTGGCGGCACACTGTGCCAACTTAACGCTGGGCCGGGCTGTCTGGCATCCCATAATGCGGAAAAGCTGAGCCCGAGCCCGGGATGGATATAGTAGGGAGCAAGCTCCGCAAGCGGGCACAACACAAAGGCATGACGAGAGATATCCGGATGAGGTAATACGAGACGCTCAAATCGGCCAACCAGGTCGCCATAGGTCAGTAGGTCTATATCAAGGCTTATCTGCTCAGTGCTCCTTCCACAGCTCGCCTCGATGTTCTTCAGCCAGTCCACCAAATCCTGCAACCCTAGCGTTGTCACGGCCGAAACCACCAGATTCAGGAATGGTGTCGTGGATGACGCCCCAACAGCAGCGCTTTCATAGATACCTGAGCACCTGATATCGCGCAGCCTCTGGGCCAATAACTGCAGCCCATCACTCAAGTTACGCTCGCGCTGGTGGTTGCTGCCTAGTCCAAGAAAAATGAGAGTGCCTGGCATTGCTAACGCTTCTTGCCGGTCAATTCGCGATCTGAAAGGAGCAGCCCGGCCATGGGCCGCTCCTCTGGCATTGCCATCACAGCACGCCCTGAGCTTCCACACGCCTCCGTGCTGCACTCAGCGTATTGGCCAGCAAGCAAGCTATGGTCATCGGCCCCACGCCACCGGGCACAGGCGTGATTGCCCCGGCACGCTCAACTGCGCTTTCGAAGTGAACGTCGCCCACCAGCCTGGTAGTTCCGTTCTCCTGCTTGATGCGGCTGATACCGACATCGATAACCGTAGCCCCGGGCTTTACCCAATCGCCGGGAATCATCTGGGGAACGCCGGTTGCCACGACCAGAATGTCGGCCTGCCGGCACCTTGCCTCAAGATCTACAGTCTTGCTGTGAGCGATGGTCACGGTGCAGCGTTCCTGCAGCAGCAGCCGTGCCATGGGCTTGCCAACGATATTGGATGCGCCAATCACCAGCGCATTCAGGCCAACTAAAGTGCGATGCACATTCCTCAGCAGGAACATCACACCCGTCGGCGTGCAGGGCACTAGGGCATCCAGCCCGGTTGCCAGGCGACCGGCATTGGTGATGGTGAAGCCATCGACATCCTTCGCCGGGTCAATGCGCTCGATGACCCGGGTGACATCGATGCCCGCGGGCAGGGGCAGCTGCACCAGGATGCCGTCAACGCGGTCATCAAGATTGAGGGTGTCGATCTGTGCGAGTAGACGCTCCTCCGTTGTGTCGGCGGGCATGCGGTACTCGAGCGAGTGCATACCTACCTCTTCCGTCTGCAGCACCTTGTTGCGTACATACACCTCGCTGGCGGGATCGGTCCCCACGAGGATGACTGCCAGGCCGGGCGCGCGGCCGTGTCGAGTAGCGAATGCGCTCACGTCCTGTGCAAGGCGTTCACGCAGTTGCCGGGCTTCGGCTTTTCCGTCGATCAGGAATGCGGACATTGTTTCTCCGGGTCTTACAGATGAAGCAGGCCCTGAGACCCAGGGCCTTGCCGACTCAGCTGCGGCGGTTGTCGGTTTTGTACGGTGCGGGCTGGACAGTGGCGCGGATGGGCAGTTGCGGCTCGCCCGGATTGCCCCAGATAACCGTGACTTCAGTACCTACTTCTGCCTGGGCGATGTCCAGGGTGCATAGCGAGAGCATCTCGCGGAAGAAGTAGCTGTAGCCACGAGAGGTGGAAACGCCGACCGCACGGCCGTTCACCAGCACCTTGTCGGCATACATGAAACCGCGCTGATCCCGGGGCATCTCCATGAAGGCGTAGTGCTCACCCTTCTGGAACAGGGATGCGAATACCTTGAGCACATCATCGGGATTCCACACCAGGGTGCGAATCACCCGGCGTGGGTTGGCCACTTCCTTTTCCAGTGCCTCGCGGCCGATGAAGTCGTGATCGAACTTGATGTTGCGCCCCCAACCGAGCTCCACAGGGCTGCGGTACCAGGCGCTGACATCATCAGCCTCGAAGCTGCCGGCAACGTTGAAGGTCGAGGCGAACGCCGGCAGAGACGCTTCGAATTCGGCGCGATACTCAGCCATGTCCTCGCTGAAGATCGCCGGCAGGTAGTCGGTCACGATAGTGGGGAAACAGGCTTCCAGGTGGTTGATGAAGGCAGCCCGACCACCCAGCTTGCGAATCCCGAACGCTTCGCCGGCTCGCACCACTGCCTCATACACCTCGGCAGCATGTTCGGCAGGTCCTTGCAGCTCCACACCAGGCTCCCCGGACATGCCCTGCCGCAGCGCGTAGACCTCATGCCCGGCAATCTTCACCACTTGCGAGTGCATGAACTTGATGTCCGCCAGGGCCACGCCCGTCAGCTTCTCGATCAACGCGGCAGCCTTGGGCCCAGCGACCTGGAATTTGAACCCTTCGACAACCTCCGAGCTGACGTTGTAATCGCCCTTGCGCAGGTGGAAGTCCATGAGGAAGCCGCCGCGACCGAAGAGCATGAAGTCATCCTCACCCCAGCGACTGAGGATGCCCTCATGGATCACCTTGCCATCGCTATTGCAGTGGGTGACATGCTTGGACTGCATGATGTCGAACTTGGCGAAGCTGTTGATCGAGGTATCGGCGAAGAGCTTCAACACGTCCGGTCCACGGTAACGCCGCTGCCAAAGGAACGACCAATCACCGATGTAGCAGTGGTCCTTCCAGGACATGCTCTCGTCGAGCCAGTCCGTGTACTCGGGCTGCCCCCAGCGGGACGTGAAATAGCCCTCTGGAGTCTTTCTGAAATTCTTGGGGAGCATGTCTTTACCTCGGTTACTTCAACGAATTGTTGTTATGCGTGGCCAGGCGTCAGCCTTCGAACACGATGGTTTTGCGCCCGTTCGGAATGACGCGGTCTTCCAAATAGGCGCGCACTGCCCTGGCCAGGACGCGTCGTTCGATGTCACGCCCCTTACGTACGAGATCTTCCGCGCTATCGCGGTGGGAAATGCGCTCGACGTCCTGCTCGATGATCGGGCCCTCGTCCAGGTCGGCGGTGACGAAGTGCGAGGTCGCGCCAATCAGTTTCACGCCACGCTCATGGGCCTGGTGATAGGGACGCGCGCCCTTGAATCCCGGCAGGAAGCTGTGATGGATGTTGATGCAGCGCCCATCCAGCTTGCGCGAGAGGTCATCTGAGAGGATCTGCATGTAGCGAGCGAGCACCACTAGGTCGGTCCTGGTGGACTCGATCAAGGCAAGCAGTTTCTCCTCCTGCTGGGACTTGTTTTCCCGGGTCACTGGCAGGTAGTGAAACGCTATGCCCTGCAGATCAACCGCGGCGTATCGCTCCTGGGGATGGTTGGCGACAACGGCCGATATCTCCATCGGCAGCTCGCCGATTCGGCTGCGGTAAAGCAGGTCGCGTAGGCAATGGTCATAGCCGGACACGAGCAGCATCACGCGCTTGCGCTGGTCCTGCGGACGCAGCGACCACTCCATGCCGTACCGATGGGCGACATCGGCGAATCCAGCCTTGATGTCCTCGAGTACCAGTTGCGTCGCGCTGTCTATCGCGTCGAACACCACCCGCATGAAGAACTGCTGAGTATCCAGATCATCGAATTGCTGCGCATCGAGGATGTTGCATCCCTGCTCAAAGAGGTAGCTGGAAACATCCTTCACGATTCCGGCGGTATTGCGGCACGACAACAGCAGAATGAATTTGGGGTTGGACACGGCGGTCTCCAATCATCGTTTTTATTGAAGTGAGCTTCAGCGCCGTGGCGCTGAAGTGCGGGCCACTATAAAAACGTGACAAAATGAAAGCCACGAATGGCATCGATTAATCGCATGAACAATATGCATAACTATGAAGTGACCGACTCAGCGTCCCCTCTCATCTGCGGAGAGCGCAGCGCACGCAGCAGAATCGCCGCCAGCAGCACAGGCAGGGCCAACACGAGGAAGTACTGTTCGCGGCTCCATCCCATGTCGATCAGGACGCCCGCCAGGTAGGGGCCAAACACTGCCCCCAAGCGCCCTACTCCCATGGCGATACCCGTGCCACTACCGCGCAGGGTTGCCGGGAATGCCACCGGTACCACCACGTAGAGAGTGGTGACCGCCGAGTAGAGGAAGAAGCCGAGAGTCACAGCGACCACCACCAACAGAGTCAGGTGGTAACCCATGTTGCTGAACAGCAGCATCATGGCGAACAGGGCGACCATGGTGATGGCAGTGAGTCGATGAGCCCCGACTTTCGCCGCTAGCAGGCCGAAGCTCATGCAGCCGAGCATGCCGCCGAAGCTGAGCAGCATTGCACCGGAGATCCCCCCTGAAACGCTCAACCCCGCGTCGGTGAGGATCTTCGGTGTCCAGCTGGAAACGAAGTAGAACGTCATCATGATGCAGAAGTACATGATGCAACTGGCAACGAACGGTCCCTTCAGCGACGCGCTCAGTAAGTCCTTGAGGCGACCATCAGTGATGTTCGGATCACGTGCAGCAGGCAGTGCTGACAGTTCCTGCAGACCAAGGCGCGGCAGTATTCGATTTACCCGGTCCAGCGCGCGGGAAGGACGTTTCTCGATGAGAAAGTCCAGAGACTCAGGGAACAGCCACCAGGCGAAAGGCATCAGGACGATAGCCGCCACACCGCCAAACACGAAGGGCGCCTGCCAACCGTAATGGTTGATCAGTAGCACCGACACCAGGCCACCCAGGGTCGCCCCGAGCGGAACGCCTACCGACATCCCTGCATTGCACAGACTGCGACGACGATCATTGGCGTATTCAGTTATCACGATGTTGATGGTTGCCAACATGGCACCGACACCAATTCCGGTGAACAGCCGGGCGGCAAACATCTCGCTGAAATTGCGCGTGGCAGCCGACATCAGCATCGACATTGCCAGGAGCATGAGACATCCCAATGCGATAGGGCGCCGGCCGATCCGATCGCCCAGGGGCGCCAGGAAGAACGCGCCAATCGCGGTTCCAATCATCCCGGCACTGAACAGCGCGCCTAGCATCGATCCGTTCAGCCCCCAACTCGCTGATAGCGTGGGAGCGACGAAGGCCATGACCAGAACGTCGAAACCGTCGAGAGCCGCCAGGACGACGCAGAAGATGACAAGGCTGATCCTGAATCCGTTCATGTGACCATGCTTGACATGGTCACGTGGGTCTTTGACCGACATATTCGTTACCTTTGTAGTTGTTGTTGGAGGGCTCACCAAAGCTTCCAGCTGTAATCGATGTTCAGCCGGAGGTGGTTCTCATCACGCATCGAAGCGGCATCCGCAAAATCATTGCGGTACATGGAATACCTCGCCCTCAGGTACAGGCCGGCAAGCTGTCCGGACTGGACGACGTAGGAGAGCTCAGCGTGCTTCTCGCTTTCTGTGAGCCCATTGCCGCCGAGGCGCTCGGGCAAGTTGATGTCATGGCCACGCATGTAGCGCAGGGTGGTCTTCAGGCCGGGAATGCCGGATGCGGCGAAGTCGTAGACATACTTGGCCTGCCAGGCCTTCTCGTTGGCGCCGACGAAATCGGAGCTCATCAGGAACTCGCTCAGCACAAGAATCTCGGTGCCTGAGAGATAAGGCATGGCGGTGTCGCCAGTGGCGTGCTGATAGCCGAGGTTGAACAGGTGGGCGCCGGTCTGGTAGCTGAAAGTCGCCGTCATGTTCTTGTAGTCGACCTCTCCCGCCCGGGCGCTGCCATCTTCGGTGCCATAAAATCCACGCAAGTCGGCGGTGAATGTGTCGTTGCCGATGGGCCAACTGCGTTTGAAGTCCAGGTACTCCATGCGATAGAGATCCTTGACGTCGCCGTGATAGGCCCGTGCCAGATAACGGTTCTGCGGGTGATATTCGGCTGCCAGGAAGGTGGCCTGGTTGCTCTGCGCACCACCGTTAAAACGCTGGTTTGGCGCCGCCAGGGATAGCGGCTCGAAATCAGTGGAGTTGCGCTTGGTGGTCTGATCAAACCAGGTACCTCGCAGTGTCAGGTCGTCGAACTCGTTCGAGACCACCGATGCACCCCGGAAGGTCTGTGGGAACAACCTCGATTGGCTGGCATAGACGAAGGGGATGAACACGTCATCCAGACTTCCTGCCTTCAGTTCGGTGCGGGAGTACTTGGCCTTCGCCGTCAATCCGAGCTTGGAGTACTCATCAGCGGCACGACGGTCACTGGTCGATACCGGTAGCAAGTCGGTACCGGTCCTGGAAGGTGAGGAGTCGAGCTTGAAACCGGCCATACCCAACGCGTCCAGGCCCAGTCCCTGGTCACCGTGGGTGAGTCCCGACTTGAATCTGAGAATGAATCCCTGCGCCCACTCCTCAGCCTTGTCTGGATCCCGGGAGCCTTGGTAGTCACGTTCGAGGTAATAGTTTCGGGCAGTCAATGTGGCCTGGCTGTCATCGATCAGGCCGGCGGCGAGGAGGCTTTGGCTGCACAGAGCTGATAGCGCGAATGCGCTGCACGTTTTGGGGTTCATAGGATGACTCTTGTTCTTGTTATCTACTGCGGGAATCGGCGCCGCCGATTCCCATGCGGTGTTTCAAGAATCGATCCTATTGAAATATCCTACTGCACCATAATCACGACAGCGATCACCTCTATGCACAGCATTCATAATGAAAAGAAGCTCGACCTAAATCTGCTGACTGTTTTCGATGCCCTGCTTCGCGAAGGTAGTGTCACTCGGGCCGCCGATAGCCTGGATCTCTCGCAGAGTGCGGTCAGTCATGCGCTCAAGCGATTGCGGGACTTCTTTAGCGATCCGTTGTTCGTGAAAGTCGGCGACGGCATGAAGCCGACGCCCAAAGCCGAACAGCTGGCTGTGTCGATCCTCGGGATCATCAGCACAGTGCAAGACTCGCTGCTCACCCAGACACGCTTCGATCCGAGCACAGCAGTCCGCACGTTCAAGTTCTGCATGACCGATATGGGCGAACTGGTGTTTCTGCCCAGGATGATCCAGGAGTTCAAACGCAGGGCCCCCCACTGCACCATCCAGACCCTGCAAGTCCGCCCCGAAGACATTGCGGCCACCTTGGAGTCAGGCGAGGCCGACCTGGCGATGGGCTCGCAGCTCGCGGTCAACGATGAGTTGTTTCAGCAGAATCTGTTCGTCCATAAGTTCGTGACGATTGTCAGCAGAGAGAACAGCCAGGTCGGGGACTCGATCAGCCTTGAGCAGTTCACGCGCATGAAGCACATCGTGATCAATCTGGGCGGCAAGACCACTCACTACGATAGGGCGTTGGACGAACACGGAATCAAGCGTGACGTGTTCCTGTTGACCCCCCACTATCTGGTCATTCCCATGCTGATCAGAAATGATCCGGAGCTGATTGCGACTGTACCTGGAGAGATCGGCCGCATCTTCGATGATTACGGTTGGGTTCGACGGTTGAAACCACCGGTGGATCTGGCGCCATTCCCCATCTGCCAGTACTGGCACCCGCGCTTTCATCACGACGAAGCGAATCGCTGGCTCAGGCAATTGATGAAGGAAATCTACGATGATTTCCTCCCGGAGTCTGGAAATGCCTGGTGAGTGAACTGCCGGACGGACTCAACCGACGGAGGCCAACCTGCTAGCAAAATAATAACGTGCCGCCTCAGGCCAGCCAGGCATGAGCCAGGTTCACCGGTCAAAGCGGGAATAGTCCCAAAGAGTTACTGAGTGGACACTGATTAAAGACGGATTAGCCGATTCTGTTGACGCCTAGGACTGAATCGCGCAGTGCTTCGTACAAGAGACGTCTAGCCTGACGTGGAGGTACTTACTTATTTCTCTGCCAAACTGATGCAAGCAACCAATCGTTAAACTCTTCAATAGGCATCGGCGCACTTACAAAGTAGCCTTGAATTACATCACACCCTAGCATCGTCAAGTAGTCTTTTTCCGCCTCATTTTCCACCCCTTCCGCGACCACCTCCAAGTTCAAGTGATGAGCCATTTCAATCGTAGATCCGACAATAGCTGCGACCTCAGGCTCATCCAACATACCCCTTACAAAAGACTGATCAATCTTAATTTCATCAACCGGAAGATTCCTCAGGTAACTCAAGCTAGAATAACCAACCCCAAAATCATCAATAGAAAAACCAACTCCCATAGATTTAATTTTATTAATAGCCTCGAGCGCCACCAGAGGGTCTTTCATCATCCCACTTTCAGTCACTTCAAACTTAATCCAACCCCCCTCCCCTCCCCATGTAGCCATCAGGCCCTCTATTTTCCCGACCAAATGTGGATCATATAGATCCTGAGCGGACAAATTAACGGAAAGCGGAAGGTCTATACCTGCTTCGTGCCAAGCGAAACGCTGTCTAAATGCAGTTTCAAGCACCCAATGTGTAAGCGGAGTGATTAAACCAGAAAACTCCGCAAGCGGAACAAATTCACTAGGGGGAACCATTTCCCCCTCTTGGCACCGCCACCGAACAAGAGCTTCTGCTCCGCAAAGCGTCGAGTTTTTCAGCCTAAGCTTCGGTTGACAATAAAGTAACAACTGCCCTTTATTAATAGAATCTCTGAGCTTCGCGGTCAGTCCTAGTCGGCGACTGCATCCTTCATCAAGTCTGCTCGAAAAAACTGCGTAATCTCGCCCAGTGCGTCTAGCTTCACTCATAGCAGAGCGAGCGCGCCTGATCAGCAACTCTGGCTCCGAACCATGCCCAGGATATACTGCGATACCTATAGAAAAACTAGCATACTGTTCATGCGCCGGAATTCCGCCTTGATCCTTAAACAAGGAAACCACTCGCTGAGATTGCCGAGTAGCAACTTCCAAGTCCGCAGAAGGCAAAAGAATAGCAAACTCCGCATCCCCCACCTTAAATACGTCCCCAGACGATCCGAAAGACTCACACAAATGCCGCGCCGCTGCGACAAGCACCTTATCACCCTGCTGAAACCCGAACGTTTCATTGACCTCATTAAGCTGAATAACCTTTATAATTAGCAAAGCAAAAGATTGATACCTCCCCTTGAGACCATCAATTAGTGTCCGTACCGTTTTAAACAATAGTTGCCGATTGGGTAGCTCTGTCAGAGGGTCGTAGAATGCCATGCGCTGAATTATCTCTTCAGCTTCACGTCTGCGAGCCCTCTCGCGGATATGCTCTACACCATAAGCAAGGTCCTCCGCCAATTCCCCCAGCAGAGCAACCTCGGAATCGTTGAACGCATCAGGCTCAGTAGCAGCGATGCTCAAGGCCCCGATCACTGCTGAATCAACACGAATGGGAAAAGAAGTGAGCGAGCCATATCCAAGCCGAATCGCATCCTCCCTCCACGCCCTATGGTCAGGATCGCTCAACAGATTGCGACCAATGCAAGGTGTACCAGTCAGCACAGCAATCGCTGTGGCCCCTCCTTGCTCAGGGAAAGCCCATGACAACCGTAGCGATTCAAAGAACGCTACTTCGTTTTTCTCGTGTGGGAGACCAAGAGAGTAAGCCTGGTTCACGAGCGGCTGGCCTTCGTCATTGCTGGCGTACCAGACACTGGCGTAGCGATATCCGCCTTGCGTTACCACTACGTCACACATTCCTTTCAGAAGCTGCAGCTCATCACTAGAGCGCAAAAGCATACGGTTACCAGCGCTGAGGGTCCTCAGAACGCGATAGAGGCGCTCCAATTCAGTCAGCTTATCGCCCGTTATCTTCAGAGCGGAGCGCTTCACCGCATGTCGGTGTTTCGATGTCTGCGTCATCGCCTTCGCCCGGAGTGGTAGCTCTGTAAGCGTAGTCCCAAGGCTGGATTTATCTGGCCGTCGTACTCGATCTCTACTCGTGGCCGTCATCGCTCGGGCGATTCATCACCGCCTGCACCAGACCCCGGTCCAGGCGATGCGGTTATGGTCCTTGCGCGTCGGCTGCCAGCGCCCCCAACAGGCGCACAGGCACCACGTAGGTTCTCGCCCGGAGTCGCAAATTCTCCCCGGGTGCCATCACCCACTAGACTGGGAAGGGTATCTACCAACTATGTAGAGTAATCAGCGGCAGGGTACGTACCTTGGCCATTCCGCCATTTACCGGTGGTGCTCGCCGAATAGAACGATAACGATCAAGCGAGAACAATCTTATGAACGCCAAGGCAGCTCTTCGTTTTGCACAATGCCTGCCAATGATCGCCATATGCCATACAGCAAATGCAACTGATGTGATGCGCCTTGAGGGCTTCGGACCCATTTCCCGATCCATGGGAGGGACAGCCATGGCGTTTGATATCGGAACAGCAGGCATGATGAGCAACCCAGCCACTCTCTCCTTGGGCGAGGCAGGCAGCCGATTGAGCATTGGCGTCGACCTGCTCCAGCCGGATATCAGCACTCGCAATCTCGATACTGGTGAAACTGCGGAAAGCAAAAATAAGTCAAAGAATCGTGGTCCTTATTATGCGCCGCAGATTGCATACACCTATCGTGGAGACCGTTGGGCGCTTGGTATCGGTACCTTTGCTCAAGGGGGGGTCGGCACCGAGTATGGCAATGATAGTTTCCTGTCAGACGATGGAAATAGTCAGCCCACAGGGCTAGATAGTAGTAGTCGACTGCTTGTCCTCAATATTCCATTAGCTTTCAGCTTCGATGTAACCGACGAGTTGACTGTAGGCGCCAGTCTGGATGCCATGTGGATGGGCATGAACTTGAACATAATGTTTGCGAGGAACCAAGTTGGCGCCCTCATCGGAGACGGTCGCGTTAGCGGTACATTACTTCCAGTTTTAGGTGCATTGCCAGCGCTTGATGGTGCTCATATTAGCTTCAGCCGAGCTGAACCCATCGCCAGCGGTGCCGACGCGTGGGGATACGGTGGGCGTATTGGCCTACTGTGGAGAGCTACCACCTCCACTAATGTCGGACTTGCTTATAACTTCGCCAGCGAAATGGGCGACTTGAAAGGTGACGCGACGGTCACTGCGGTCGATAGTGTCGTAGGGAAAATTTCCCTCCCCGGAAAGATCAAGATTAGAGACTTTCAGATTCCTGCATCATTGAGCCTTGGAGTCGCACACGAAGTGAACGACAGGTGGTTAATCGCCGTCGACGTTTCTCGCGCGTTCTGGAAAGACGTAATGAAAGACATTAACGTCACCTTCAACAGCGATAGTGGTGGCGACCTAAACCTAAAGTTTCCGCAGAACTATCATAACCAGACCATTGTTGCCCTGGGGACAAGCTACCGAATCGACAACTGGACTCTACGATTAGGGTATAGGCATGCAACAGAAGCTGCCCCTAGCAACCTACTGTTTGCAAGCTTACCGGTAACTCCTACCAGACATGCATCGGCAGGTATTTCGTATGACCTGGGATACGGCTCCATTGACCTCGCGTACTCTCATGCATTCACAGAAACTACTACCAATCGTTCCCTACCCAATGCCCCAGTGCCGATTCGTAATAGCCACGCCCAAGATAATTTAGTTCTTTCGTATACCCATCGCTTCTGAAGCATACGGTTGTTCGGCTTCTTGTTGTAGCGCCAAAAACCGATAGTTCGCTGAAGCACATCGTGATCAATCTGGGCGGCAAGACCACTCACGACGATGGAGCGCTGGACGAACACTGAATCAAGCGTGACGGGCGAATGCACCAAGCCTCGGAAGAATTTCGGCTATGTGGGCAGAACGTCAAAGTCGGAGGACACACGGCCAATCGACTTGATTCTGTCCACGAGTGCCTCTGCAGAATGGACTGCCGAGCTCGCCATGATCTCTTCGTGTGCGAAACCGACGGGCAAAGCACTCTCACCCTCACTGCTTGAAATACCAAAAGTAATCAGGTTTCCGTCGAAATATGGGCCACTGATCAGACTGTACCCCGGCACATACCGCCGCACCTTTCCGATCATGCGCTGTACCGAGTCAACAATATCGTCTCGCCTCGGTTCGCTTTCGACGATGCAGCTGATGACAGCGCTAGATCCCAGATTGGGTTTGACTATCGCGTGCACCTTCCCGTGTTTGGCACCGCCCACACGAATCAAGGCCCCGATGGTTGCTTGAGCAAGTGCTTCCGTGTTTTCGCATGTCATGGATGCCGGGGCGACGTTTATGACGACCTCCGCGTAATCCACATCCTGTACCTGGGAGATCGCACTGACGATGGGAACAGCTGCCTGGCCGGTGGCCGTGGCCAATTGAAGGTGCTGCACTCCGTTCGCGATCAACTTCGGGAGATTCAATGCTGGAACGCAATGTACTCCATCGCCGGTAGACGCCAGACCAACCGTGATCACCCCCAAGGCATTGAGGCTACGGGAGGCCTCATCCTGCCCAACACCTTGGGCAGCGTTGAATGCGATCTGCACACCATCTTCGACGACATGAGGCAGAAAACCGCGCACGCCTTGATGGGTGACCTTGAGCCCCAAGCCTTTAGCTTCGGTGAGGTACTGGGATTGAGGATCCACCCCCACCAACCAGACGGGCTCCAGCAGGGGGCTGCGCCGCAGTCTGTAGATCAGATCCATTCCAATGCTGCTAAAACCGATCACCGCGCACTTCACTTTCTCATTCATGATCCAAGTCCCACTTGAGTAGCTACCTGGCCAATTGCTTGGCTATAGCATTGGTGCCGGCAAGCCTGCGAAGGGTCAGAAGTTGGCAGGGAATCGATTAAGTCGTTCGACCTGCTTCGCGCGCTCAACGTCGTTTGTGATCACTTCGTTTGTGATCCCCCTAGGCTCACCCGCACTCCGTGCTCCCGTGACAGTTGGAAAAGTGGTCTCTCGTTCACGCGCGCGGACCACTGCTTTTCTGATTTTCCCCAATACGGTGAGGCGTAGATCGCTCTCCGCCACGATGCAACACGCCAGGGCAACTCCGTCGAGCTGTTCCGCAGCGCTGACATGTTGTCGGCTCATCTGTCGGGTATGGTAGTGGCCTTGAAGGACCCGCACTTTGCACACACCACAACCACCGCCACGACAGCCTGCGGGAATTCCCTTGCGGCCCAGGCGCGTCATTCCGCAGAGAACGCTTTCCCGATCGGTGCAGGAAAAGCGGTCTCCCGTATCCACGATCAAGACTTCATGCCCCATGAGCAAGCTCCCCGGCCGCGCGAATGGCTAATTCGTCAGCTCTCAACAGACTTGCCGGAACACCTGCAATCGACCAATCCTCGGGGGCAATACGTTGGCATCGACCCCGCACGACATCCCGTCGTACCGCCAGGTGTTTGACCAACAGCTCAGTGAAGCCTTCCGCCAACTGATGGCGCTGCTCGACAGGGCGGCCATCGAGAACGAAGAAGTCAAAGAATGGTGCGTGCATACCAGTTGCCGCGCATAGAGACCCGGCCACGGCAAAATGGCGCGAGTCGTGCCATGTGATGAATGCACGTACACGCTCGACGGGAGACTGCAGAACCTTGGCGTAGAGCTGAGAGGCTTCAACGAGCAAGAGCTCGCATTGTTCGCCGGTAATTTCGCCGGCTAGCAGATGGAAATTCACGATGGGCATGACTTTTCTCCTTGTTGTTATCTATGCCAGGCGGCGCAACCGATGTGGAAAAGGAAACTAGGGCAGTCCTCGTCGGCGACCTGAGTCAAGCATCAAGGCAGAGCCCGACATTGCAGTGGCTTCTGGAGCCAGCAGCATGCTGATAGCCCAGGCCACCTGCTCGGGCGTGGTCAAAGCGCCAAGGGACGATTCCGCGCGTATTTCCTCCAGCACAGCATCAACGCTCACGCCTCGCTGGGCCGCACGGTCTGCCGCGACGCGATACAGCCGCTCTGTATTCGCTGGTCCTGGGGCAACCAGATGGGAGGTAATGCCGCGCGGGCCATAAGCCAGGCTGAGTTGCCGGTTGAGATTGGCAAGGGCTGCATTGGCGACGCCTGCCGCCGCCGCATAGGCACTGGGCTCGAAGCCATAGTGCCCACCAATGGCGACCAGGCGTGAACCTGGTTGCAGAAAGTCGTCCACTGCTCGCACCAGGCGCAACATGCCACCAACCTTGATGTTAACGGCGGAGTTCAACGCGCTTATGGAGGCATCCAGCACTCCGCCGGCAACTGCCACGCCAGGGCCATGGACGATCATGCGGACGGGGCGGTTCAGGGTAGTTCGAATGAATTCGATTGCAGTGTCGTCTCCGATATCAGCTTCACAAGGTCTGACCTGTGGATATCGATCCGCTAGCGAATTGAGGCTTTCGCTGCTGCGAGCCACGGCGATGATATCGAGGCCACTGGCACATAGCCTTGAGACGATGGCTTGTCCGAAAGCACCTGTGGCGCCGACGATTACCGCGACTTCATTGGTCGAATTCATGAGCACTCCGCTACTCGAGAAAACGCCGAGCAGATACTTCTGCTCGGCGGACGCATCAGGCGCTCTTGAGCAAGCCACGCTCCTTGGCCATCGTCATCGCAGTATCGAGGATCATGTCTTCCTGACCACCGATCATCTTCTTGCGGCCAAGCTCAACCAGAATGTCGCGCGCCGAAACGCCGAAGCGTTCTGCCGCTCGTTTCGCATGCAGCAGGAAGGTCGAATACACGCCGGCGTAACCCAGCGTCAGAGACTCGCGATCAACACGCACCAGGTGATCCATCATGGGAACGATGATGTCCTCGGCCACATCCATCAGCTTGAACAGGTCCACGCCGGTGTCGATGCCCATGCGCTCGCAAACAGCGGCGAATACCTCAAGAGGAGTGTTGCCAGCCCCTGCTCCCAGCCCAGCTACCGAACCGTCGATCCGGGTGGCGCCAGCTTCGATGGCTGCAATGGAATTCGCGACGCCCATGCCCAGGTTGTGGTGCCCGTGGAACCCGATCTCGGTTTCGGGATTGAGCACATCACGAAGAGCCTCGACCCGTGCCTTGACGTCCTCCGGCAGCATGTATCCGGCCGAGTCGGTGACGTAAACGGTCTGCGCCCCATAGGACTCCATCAATTTCCCCTGCTGGGCGATGCCTGCAGGATCGTTGAGGTGGGCCATCATCAGGAATCCGGTAGTGTCCATTCCCAGCTTTCGAGCGAAGGCGATGTGCTGCGGAGAGGTGTCTGCCTCGGTGCAATGAGTGGCCACGTGAACGCTGCGTGCGCCGCAATCATAGGCGGACTCGAGTTCCTTCATCGTGCCAAGGCCAGGGATCAGCAGTACCGAGACTTTCGCCTGGGTCATTCGAGATGCGACAGCGCTGATGTATTCCTCATTGCTGTGCAGGGCGAAGCCATGCTGCAGGGAGTTTCCTCCCAGACCTCCGCCGTGGGTCACCTGGATGTACGGAACGCCGGCGTCATCCATTGCAGTGGCGACCTTGATCATCTGGTCGACGCTGATCTGCTCGCGCTTGGCATGCATGCCGTCACGCAGGCACATGTCGTGGAGAATGACCTTGCGGCCTTTGAGGCTGATGGGCTGACTCATTATGCGACCTCCACAGTGGGCAACTGGAGCTTTCCGGCAAGGATTTCTTCGGCGAACATTTCCGCTGTGCGTGTCGCAGCTGCGGTCATGATGTCGAGGTTTCCAGCGTAAGTCGGCAGGTAGTCACCAAGCCCTGCAACCTCAAGGAACACTGAGACCTTGTTGCCATCGAAGAGCGGGCCGTTGACCAGCCGGTATCCCGGAACATACTTCTGCACCTCGCCGATCATCTGCAGAATCGACGCGGTCACACGCTCCTGGTCAGGCTCATCGTCGGTCAGGCAGTAGATCGTGTTGCGCATGATCAACGGCGGCTCAGCCGGGTTGATGATGGCCAGGGCCTTGCCCTTGCGCGCACCACCGACTGCCTCGATGGCGCTGGAGGTGGTGTAGGTGAACTCATCCAGGTTCGCGCGGGTACCTGGCCCCACAGATTTGGACGACAGGCTAGCGACGATCTCCGCATAACCCACGCTCTGGATACGTGAAACGGCATTGACGATAGGAATGGTTGCCTGGCCGGCACACGAAATCATGTTGACGTTCGTTACCTGTTTCTCGGTGTGCTCGCTCAGGTTCACCGGGGGCACGCACAGCGGACCGATAGCAGCCGGCGTCAGGTCGATCATCAGAACACCCAGCGCATTGAGCTTGCGGCTGTTCTCGGCGTGCACATAGGCACTGGTAGCGTCGAAGGCGATCTGGATATTGTCCTCCAGAACGTGGGGCAGCAGACCGTCGACACCTTCCGAGGTAGTCTTCAAACCCATGTCTCGAGCTCGTTTCAGACCTTCCGACTCCGGGTCGATACCTACCATCCAGACCGGCTCAAGCACCGGGCTGCGCATGATCTTGTAGATCAAATCGGTGCCGATGTTGCCCGAGCCGATCAGAGCACAACGGATCTTCTTCATTTCGCCTGCCCCTGCAGCGCATCGCGCTGCATCTTGTTCAAACCAGCGACATAGAACTCGTCGTGGCGGTGTTCAGTAATCAGGATCCGGACCGTGTCCGGGCTGCATGGAAGGCTCTCGCTAACAGCCTTGGTCACGGCTGCAGCGACGCGGCTTTTCTGCTCGGCGGTGCGCCCCTCGACGAGGTGCATTTCGATAATGGGCATGACTTCTCCTGGAGGCCTTACTCGATAAAACGCATGGAAACGCTGCCCAGTTCCTGGAAGCGTGCAATGACGCTGTCGCCGGGCTTCACTGCAACGGCTTCGGTGATTCCGCCACTCATCACAAAGCTGCCGGCTGGCAGCCTCTCTCCCAGCTCGGAAAGAATGTTGACCAGCATCGCCACCGCCTCAGCCGGATGCCCAAGCACTGCTGCACTGGCTCCCATGCCGACGATTTCGCCGTTCTTCTCCATCACCACGCCCAGCGTGCGCAGGTCCAGGTCATCGACCTTGCGGGCACGACCGCCGCCGACAAAACGGGCGGAAGAACCGTTGTCAGCGATCACACTGGGAAGATCGAATTTGAAGCCGGAGAAGCGTGAATCAATGATTTCCACAGCAGGCAGCACATAGTCAGTGGCAGCCAGCACATCGGCGACAGTGCAGTTCGGGCCTTCAAGTTCTTCCTTGAGGACAAAGGCCACCTCGCACTCCACACGGGGATGGACCAGGTCGGATGTCTTGATCTGCGAGTTCTCCGGACGCGCCATGCGGTCGGTCAGAAAACCAATGGAGGGCACGTTAACGCCCATCTGCCGCATCTTGGCCCTGGAGGTCAGTCCTGCCTTCCAGCCTACGAGACGATGCCCCTTTGCCTTGAACCGGCGCAGCAACTCCAACTGAACGGCGTAGCCGTCAGCAATCGACATCTGGGGGTATTCATCAGTCAATTTGCGAATCGAATAGGCGTGCGTCTGCGCCCCCTCGACGCGTTCACAAAGACGCACGATGTCCTCGCGGGACAAAGTCAGTTGTGCGCTCATACTGCACTCCTCCCGGTAAACTTCGCCCTGCAGCTGCCGAGACCACCAACGGTACATACCAGCTCGTCACCGTCGGCGATGGGTACCAGGGCAGATTGCGAGCCCGAAAGAATCACCTCTCCCGCTTTGAACGGAATCCCCAGCTCTCCCAAGGTGTTGGCCAACCAGGCGACCGCATTGGCTGGAGACCCTTGCACGGCAGCACCAACGCCGGTGGAGAACAGCTCGCCGTTCTTCTCCAGCACCATGCCGGCCAATGTCAGGTCGATCTCACGCGGATCGCCTCTGTCACTCCCCAGCACGTACACGCCACAGGAAGCGTTGTCCGCGACGGTGTCCTGGATCTTGATCTGCCAATCCGTGATGCGCGAATCGACAATCTCGAAGCACGGCACAACGTAATCAGTCGCACGGATCACATCCATTGCGGTGATCCCCGGCCCAACCAGGTCATGCTTAAGAACGAAAGCGAGTTCGGCCTCGGCCTTCGGTTGGATAAGGGTACCGAGGTCAATCTCATCACCCTCCTGGTACACCATGCCGGAGGTGAGGATGCCGAAGTCCGGTTGAAACACACCGAGGAAGTCTTGAACGGGCTTGCTGGTGACCCCGATTTTCTTGCCCACCACGGTCTCGCCAGCGGCAAGTCGGCGCGCAACGTAACGCTGCTGAATGCGGTAAGCATCCTCGATGGTTATCTCGGGCTCACGCTGCAGTAGTGGTGGAACAGTGCGACGAGAGACGAACGCTTCGTAGAGCTCGTCGCCGTATTGCTCAATCTTGTTGTTATTCATGGCTCTCTCACATGACAGCGGGATGCGGACGCCGCATAAAGCGGCGCCGGAAAGGGCGACTTAAAGCTTCACGCAGACGTTGCGTGTCTCGGTGTAAAACTCCAGGGAGTGGACGCCGCCTTCGCGACCGATTCCCGACTGCTTGGAACCGCCGAATGCAGTGCGCAGATCGCGGAGGAACCAGCTGTTGATCCAGGTGATCCCCACATCGATGCGCGCAGCCATGCGATGGGCGCGGGATAGGTCGCTCGTCCAGATGGTGGTAGACAGGCCGTATTCATTGTCATTGGCCAGCGACACCACCTCGTTCTCACTGTCGAACGGGCGAATGTGGCAGCAGGGGCCGAAGATCTCCTCGCGCACTACCGCGGCGTTGTCCGGCAGCCCCGTCCAGATAGTGGGCTGTACCCACGAGCCCGCGGCCAACTCACCGGGCATATCAGGCACGCCACCGCCAGTTACCACCGTGGCCCCCTCCTCCACCGCCTTGCGGTAGTAGGAAAGCACCTTGCTGCGGTGCTCCTGGCTGATCAACGGACCATAGGTCGTGGTGTGATCTTCAGGCCGACCGTATTTCACGCCCTCTGCCTTAACCTTCAGTGCCTGAACGAAGCGCTCAAAAATCGGACGCTCGACGTAAACACGTTCGGTACCCAGGCAGACCTGCCCGGAATTGAGGAAGGACGAGCGAAAAATCCCATCCACCGCCGCATCGAAATCGGCATCGGCGAATACGATTCCTGCGTTCTTCCCACCCAACTCGAATGACACATCTCGCATGCCTTCGGCAGCCGCCTTCATGATTGCCGTGCCTGTGCGCGTTTCACCGGTAAAGGTGATGGCGTCGATGCCTGGATGCTGAGTAATGAACTCTCCCGCGGAATCCGGACCGAAGCCGTGCAATACGTTGTACACCCCCTTGGGGATGCCTACGGTGTTCATCACTTCACCGAGAAGAGTTGCTGTGAGCGGAGATTCTTCGGAAGGCTTGACCAGCACGGTATTACCGCATGCCAGCGCCGGGCCGACCTTCCAGGTCATCAGCAGGAAGGGCGCGTTCCATGGGCAAATCACACCAATTACCCCCTTCGGAACACGCATGGAGTAGTTGAGCGCGCCGCGACCATCCGGGGTATCCATCCGGAAAGACTCACTGGCGACATTCTTGATTACATCGGCGAAAACCTTGAAGTTGGCTGCACCGCGAGGAATGAAAGCATGCCGCATGACATGTGCCGGCTGCCCGGTGTCAGCCATTTCAGCCTCGACAAAGTCATCGAAGCGGCGGGTGATCTCGTTAGCCACGGCGTGCAGCATGTCGACACGCTGCTCGGTAGTCAGGCCGCCCCATTCGCCATGCAAGGCACTGCGTGCAGACCTTACGGCGCTATCCACTTCCGCACGCCCCGCTTCGGAAATCGAAGCGATCACACGGTTGTCTACCGGCGAACGCTTGTCGAAGCGTTTGCCGCTGGCAGCGGCGACGTATTCGCCCGCGATGAAGTTGTCGATATTGCGCATGATCGCTCCGCACTCTTGTTCTTAGGTGGTCAGCCGGAAGGGCGAACCAGACTGTTTACTGAGTCTAGGGAGCAGATTCGATACCGACTAATACTTTATTCGTTCCTCGCCAATACCAATCTGGTATCCCTCTGGACAGCCAACAACCTTGCGGCAAGGCGCCTTCAAGCAGCAAAAGGAATGGGTCAGAGATGGTGTGCGTATTTCTGGAAGAGAATCGCAGCGGAGTCGGTTGTCCTGGGCTCCTCGCCACGCGGATCCCGCATGCAAGACATCGCAGAGCGCAATTCTCCGCGACGGTTCACGCTTAGTTGAGTACTGGCCGCCCCTCACTCCAAGACACTTCGTTCAGAGCTCAAACAACGGAGTATCTAGACGGCCAGTAGTGAGAAAAAACGCTGCGCTAGGCAGCGAGCGGTATCGCCCTCCCGCTCGATACCCGAGAGGTCAGACGCGCTCGAATATCACCGCGATGCCCTGCCCCCCCCCGATACACATGGTCGCCAAGCCATAGCGCCCCTGAGTACGGTGCAATTCATGAATCAACTTCGTGGCTATGATCGCCCCGGTCGCCCCTATGGGATGACCAAGCGCGATTCCAGAGCCGTTGGGATTCACCTTGGCGGGATCCAGCTGCAGCTCATTCATCACCGCACAGGCCTGGGATGCAAAGGCCACGTTGGCTTCGATCACGTCCAGATCATCAATATCGAGACCAGCACGCTTGAGCGCTAGGCGCGTTGCCGGAACAGGCCCGAGCCCCATAAGCTCAGGCTCCACACCGGCGTGAGCGTACGCGACGATACGAGCCAGCGGCTTAAGCCCCTGATCGCCGACAGCTTGAACGCTAGCCAACAACAATGCCGCAGCGCCGTCATTGAGCCCCGACGCATTACCGGCGGTGACGGTACCGTCAGACTTGAACGCGGCTTTCATTTTCGCCAGTTGCTCCACAGTGGATGCACGCGGGTGTTCATCCACGCTGAAAAGCTCCACACCTTTGCGAGTACGCAATTCAACCGGGATGATCTGGCTTACAAATCGCCCTTCCATAATGGCCAGCGAAGCACGGCGCTGTTCTTCCACCGCGAACTCATCCTGAGTCTCGCGACTGATACCGCTGTGTGCAGCAACGTTCTCCGCAGTGATGCCCATATGAATACTGTGGAAGGGGTCATGCAGAACGCCGAGCACGCAGTCCAGGGCCTGCATATTGCCCATTCGCCCGCCCCATCTGGCCGCCGGCATCATGTATGGCCCCCTGCTCATGGATTCTGCGCCAGCGCCAATGGCCATCTCCACATCCCCCAGCATCACAGCCTGTGCGGCAGAGACAATGGCCTGCAGGCCCGAGCCGCAAAGGCGATTGACGTTGAAGGCCGAAGCCTCCTTGGGAATTCCAGCATTCATCGCAGCAACTCGGGACAGGTAGGCGTCGCGCGGCAGCGTAGGGATGACGTTTCCCATAACCACATGACCGATAGCTGCCGGATCAACCCCGGAACGCTCGATCACTCCTTTGATGGGTGTAGTAGCCAAGTCGGCCAGCTCCACATCCTTGAGGGCGCCACCGAAGGTACCAATAGCTGTACGTGCCGCTTCGATGACGAAGACATCCTGGGAACTCATGGGAACTCCTGCTGAGCAAATAGTAGGGAGGGTTTCGGCCTCGCTCGCGCTAGCGAACACGCCGTTCAAAATTCGTGTCGTATTCGTCGGTGAAGGGCATCGGCATCACCGGTCGCTGATCGATTTCACCCAGAAGCTCGCACCACTGGGAGAGAATTTCTCCGCGCGCGGCGTCATCCAGATAGGGCACGTGATAGGCAAAGAATGGATCGAGCACTTCGAAGCCGGTATAGCCCAGTGTCCCTTTCAGCAGCGGCCGAAACAGAGCATGCAGGTCGTCGTGTATGCCTTCAGCGGAGAACATGCCCTCGCGCCCTCCGAGGGTCGCGCAAACCAACGCACGCTTTCCGCGCATACCTCCTAGGTCGAAGATGCGTCGACCACCGTAGAACACCCCGGAGACAAACACCCGGTCGATCCAACCTTTGAGGATGGCTGGCATCGCATACCAGTAGACGGGGAAGCAGAGAACCAACAAGTCGCAATGCTTGATCTTGTCGATTTCCCTCTGGATATCATCACGAAGGGTTTCGCTCTTGACTCCGTTGCGTTGCTCCAGGGCGTACACCAGGTAGTCAGGATTGGCGCGCTCGTTAAAGTCCGCACCGCTGGCAACAGGATCGAACCCCATCGCGTAAAGGTCAGAAACTTCGACCGCTGCTCCGAGGTTTCGGAAATGCTCGACTGCGGCCTGGAAGAGCGCTGAGGTAAAGGAGGCAGGCTCCGGATGGGCATGCACGATCAAGACATTCATGGAGGCACCTCACTTGGCAGGGCGCCAGAGTAAGGGTGCGCATTTTGCTCGCACAGTGGCAAAAATGACTCCAACTATGCGAGTTCCGACAAGCGAGCAATTTAGCCGCCCAGCCTGAATTTCCGCCGATAGGCTGCCGGGGTGAGTCCAATGCGCTCGCGAAACAGCCTGACGAACGAGCTGCTGTCCAGATACCCGACCGCCTGCGCAATGCCCTCGATGCGCTGATTACCGGTCTCCAACATGGTTCGCGCTGCCTCGATGCGCAAGTTCTGTAGGTAGGCCAGAGGAGTCTGCTCAAGCGCCAGATGGAATCTACGGATAAGCGTGCGCTCGCTTACCGCCAGACGCTTCGCAAGATCTGTCAGGCGAATGGGGTCGGCGAGGTGGCGCTCGAGATAATCCTGCGCCTGCTGCACCACGGCATCGCTGTGCGAACGATGCGCCAACAACGGAAGGTAAGGCGTTTGAAGCGTCTGGCTGACATCGATCAGCAAGCTCTTGGCGCACTGCGCTGCCAGTGCTGCACCTGAATGGCGCTCGATGGTCTGGATCGACTGCAAGTGATAGGAAGACAGTGCTCCGGCGCAGAACAGTCGGTCCGACTGAGTCAGTATCGGCGCCATCTGGAGATCCACAGCGGGAAACCAGGCGCGGAACTGCTCCTCCAGCCACCAGGTGGTTGTTGCGACGCGACCATCAAGCAGTCCGGTATTGGCCAGGACGAATGTTCCAGTGCAGGTGGCAATGAGCTCAGCCCCCACCTCCCACTGCCGGCAGAGCCATTCGCAATGCAGCGACTGTTGATCAAGGAATTGCCTGAAGGAGTGATAGCCCAGATAGTGACAGGCAGGAATGTAGACAATATCGAAGTGTTCACCCGGCTCAGGCTGCCGAGCCTGGAGCGGTAATCCGTTACTCGTCGTGATACCACCAGCCTTCGGCGCGAGGAATGACCAGGTGTAACGCTGCGCTGAGTTCTGAGCGGCAAGATGCGCGTTGGCGACTTGCAACACATCGGCAAAGCCGCCCACGCTGGAGGCGTAGCAGTTGTCGTATAGGAAAATCGCCGCGACAGGCATACCGTCGGTTTCCGCATATAAAGTGGCTTTTTTTACACTACAGCCATTCAGTCGGGCTTCATAGACTGCGCCTTTGTCCGACAAAACGGATCCACAACCAGAGGTGCGCACCATGCAACACGTCCCCCTTACCGACCTCAAGTCCCTGCTGGCAGGTCAGCTCGGCTGCATCGAGCATGAGGCAGGGTTGCAGCCAGTTCGCTTCGATCCGGCTACTGGCTTCATGCTCGACCCGCTCAACGGCTTTACCGCAGCGATGACTTCGGGAGTGCGCCTTCGCCTTAACACCAATAGCCGCAATGTGCGACTGAGGACCTTGCAGACCCAGGCTTACTTGAGCGAACCGGAACAGTGGAAACGCAACTTCGAGGTTCGCGTCAACAACGAGGTGTTTGCGCAAGCGGCAGCTGCAGGTGGTGCGTTTCTCACACCAGGCCAGGCCCCGCAGGGTGATCCGCATGCCGTGCTGAGCGTTGACGATCTGCCCGCAGGCGAGAAAACGGTGGAAATCTGGTTCCCACAATCCACCGTGCAAATCATCCAATCGCTTGAGGTGGATGCCGGCGCAAGCTGGAGCGCAGCGCCTGACGGCCGCCCGCAGGTACTGTTCCATGGCAGCTCAATTACCCATGGCATGGAAGCAGACAGCGGCACTGGCAGTTGGCCATCAGTCGCCTCGGCCTTCGCCGATGTGAGCATGCTCAACATGGGCTGGGCGGGATCCTGCCTGATCAGCAGCCTGGCAGCTCTGACCATCGCCAAGCAGGACATCAATGCCCTGGTCTTGGAACTAGGTATCAACATCTGGGACGGCGGCGCCATGAATCCGCGCACCCTGGCAGACTCCACCCATTCCATGCTGGCCTTGATTCGTGACGCGAAGCCCGAACTCCCAATCGTTCTCGTATCTCCCATCGCATCACCTTCCCGCGAAGCAGCTGGCGAGAACGGAGGCATGACTCTGGAGGAAATTCGCCAGGTCCTGGAAGGCGTAGTCGAATCTCATCGCAACCAGAACGACCAGCAGCTGCACTACATCAACGGATTGGACCTGTTTAGCACAGCCGATAGCGCACTGCTGGTAGACGGCCTGCACCCGAGTGCAGATGGCTACCGCCTGATTGGCGAGCGCTTCAATCGTTTGGCAATGGGCTTTCTGCTGAAACGCTGAATCGTGAAAACCGGCCTGAGGTAACGCCTCGGGCTGGTTACTGCCCCCCCAAGCTGCCCCACTCCCCACGCCACGATGCCTCGCCCCACCATCCCAAAAGGTTGGTGCGTCACCATTCCCACGCTCGCTACCTTGGCCACAGGTGCTCTTACGACACCACAAGCCAGACCAAACAAAAACAACGCTGCTCTACAGCGCCCTGGTAGGAGATAGCCATGTTTCTCAAAAACTGCTGGTACTGCGCAGGCTGGGATTACCAGATATCGCAAGGGAAGACTTCCATCGTCGCCCGGAAAATCGCCGGAGAGCGCGTCGTTCTGTACCGCAAGCTAAATGGCGATGTCGTTGCTCTCGAAGACCGCTGCCCACATCGCCAGGCGGCCCTTTCGATGGGCGCCAAAGAAGGTGACGACCTGCGGTGCATGTACCACGGCATCAAGTTCGGCGCCGATGGCAAGTGCAACGAAATCCCCGGCCAGGACAACATCCCCGAACGCGCCTGCGTGCGAGCCTTCCCTGTAGTGGAGAAGGACAACTGGATCTGGGTATGGATGGGTGACCCGGAAAAGGCTGATCCCGCATTGATCTGCAACTCCGTCGGCCCAGGCAACCCAGACTACATAGTACGCCCGAGCTACATCCAGGTTGATGCGGACTATCGCATGGAGAACGCCAACCTGGCGGACCTGTCGCATAGCTCATTCACGCACGACAATACCATTGCCATGGGTTGGGCACAGGCTCTTGCCAGACCCGAGCACAAAATCCTGCCTCGCGGGATCAAGACCGACTATTGGGTACGTAACGTACCGGTTCCAAAGTTCGTCGCTCACCTGTTCCCGCCGGGATTCACATGCGATGCGCACTTCGACATCACTCAGACCGTCCCGTGCAACTGGATCCTGCACTTCCGCGTATTTACTGCAGGCACCGCCACTGAAGGCGAGTCCAATGGCGAGCTGGTACTGGACTCCTGGAGCTGCCAAGCCATTACGCCTCGTGACGCAGACTCGGTGGATTACTACTTCTCCTGGGGTGTGAGCAAGGCCACCGAACGCCCGGGGTTAGCCGATCTACTCAAGGAAGGCATCGACGCCGCCTTCTTTGAAGACAAGGTGATGCTCGAAGGCCAGCGTATTCGCATGCAGGAAAAGCCTGACTTCAAGACCTTCGACATCGCGGCCGATGCTGGCCCCGGCAAAATGCTCTGGGTGCTGGACAAGCTGATCAGGGAAGAACGCATGCAAGAAGAAGCACTTATTGCATCGTCCCTCTGACGTCCGTGGCCGCGAGCGCTGTGCCCGCGACGACACCTTACGGAAAGGCTGCCGAAATGAGCGAAAAAATCTCCCTGAAAGTCACCGACGTACGCTGCGAAGCACGTGACGTCATGCTCCTGGAACTACGTAATCCCGCTGGCAAGGATCTGCCCCCCTTCGAGGCTGGTTCGCACCTTGAGGTCTATCTGCCGGGCAACCTGATTCGCCACTACTCACTCTGCAATGATCCAACTGAGCGGGATCGCTACTGCATTGGCGTAGGTTTGGCCAAAGACAGCCGCGGCGGCTCCCGACTGATCCACCAGTCGATCCGCGTTGGTGTAACGCTGCAGACCAGCGCGCCTCGAAACAACTTCCCCTTCAAGGAAGAGGCAGACGAGTTTGTCTTCATTGCTGGCGGTATTGGTATTACGCCAATCATGGCGATGATCCATACCTGTATTCGCCTGGGCAAGAAATGGCAGCTGTTCTACTGCGCGAGGAATCGCCAGCGCATGGCGTTCTATGAAGACCTTATGACGCTGGCACCGGAGCGATGCCACCTGCATTTTGATGACGAACAGCAAGACTTCTTCAATCCATCACAGGCGCTGGTCGGCATCAGTCCAACAGCCCACATCTACTGCTGCGGCCCTGACCCACTTATGAAATCAGTCGAGGCCTCGGCGACCGGACGCGAGCCAGCAACCCTGCACTTCGAGTGGTTTACGGCAGCAGAGATCGATACCACCGGGGACAAGCCATTCACCGTTGTATTGCGCTCGGGGAAATCTCTCGAAGTACCAGCCGGACGCAGCATTCTCGAAGAGCTCGAGGCATGTGGTGAAGGCGTGCCTTATTCGTGCCGCGAGGGCCTGTGCGCCACATGCAAGACGGGCCTGCTGGATGGTATTCCCGAGCACCGTGACAACGTGCTCTCAGCTGCCGAACGCGCGGCGAACAAGCACATCATCATCTGTGTATCCCGCGCAATGTCAGACACGTTGTACCTCGATCTTTGAACACGCTGTGCCGCATGCGGAAAAGGCCGCGGCACAAGGAAAACCGCCAAGAGCAGCCCCTTGGGGCGACTAAAGAGGGCGAGCCCCAGACATACCAAATAGGTATGAGGCAGACGAAAACAAGGTATTAGACGGTATTTACAACGGTAGTTAGGGTATCCACTGACTGCCAAATGGAGCTAGCCGACATACAGACTGGAGCAGCATCGCCGCGCTCCATGACCTGTGTAAGTGGTACCTCCAGTACATGACCCAGACGTGTTTAGCCACCGTCGGGTCGAACAGCTAGGCCAGAAGACGGGCCCAGGCCCGGGGGCAACAGCCAGCCCTCTCTAGAACAAACACAATCAGGAGCGAAACATGGCAATGACAGGCGTTCTGCGCCCCGGGCACGTTCAACTACGTGTCATGGACCTTGAGGCGGGCGTACACCACTACCGCGATGTTCTCGGCATGCTAGAGACCGGGCGGGATTCCCAGGGTCGCATCTATCTCAAATGCCGCGACGAGTTTGATCATCACAGCGTGATACTGCGTGAGGCCGATCGCGCAGGCATGGATTTCGTCGGCTTCAAGGTGCTGAATGTCGCTACCCTGAATGACCTTGAAGGCAAGCTGCAGGCCTACGGGGTAGACACGCATCGCATCGCCGCCGGCGACCTGCTAGAGACCGGTGAACGCGTACGCTTCACCACCCCCAGTGGTCACGAAGTCGAGTTGTATGCCGAGAAGACTTTCGTCGGCAATGGGTGCGGTGAGCTCAATCCGACTCCGTGGGACCCTACGGCTACTCACGGCATCTCACCACTGCGGATGGACCATCTGCTGCTGTACGGACCGAACGTACCAGAGACGCTCAAGCTGTTCATCGAGGTGCTCGGGTTCACGCTGGTCGAGCGCGTACTTGGCCCAGATGGCAAGACCAACATCATTGGGTTCCTCAGCTGCTCGATCAAATCCCATGACATCGCCTTCGGTCATTACGAGGAGCCGGGGAAGCTCCACCATGTGTCTTTCCTGATGGAAAGCTGGGAACAGGTATTGCGCGCCGGCGACATCATGGCGATGAACAACGTGCCTGTGGACATCGGACCAACCCGACATGGCGTGACTCGTGGCAGGACCATTTATGCATGGGATCCGTCCGGCAATCGCTTCGAGACTTTCAAGGAAGATCGCCAGCCCTATCCGGACCATCCACCGCTGACCTGGACTTTCGACGGTATCGGTGATGGCGGCGGTCTCGACTACGTACAGCGCAAGCTTCACGAAACCTTTCTCACCGTGGTGACCTGATTGTTGCCTCTCCATGACCACCAACAAGGTCTCGGAGAGCAAACCAGCAGTGCTCCTTTCACGGGCGTCTACCTTATCGAGCGTGAAAAACCGAGACGCCCTTTTTTATCAGCGTGGCCGGTGGGCGGAGTGCCGATCAGCCAGTTCCATCAATGCTCTGGGGCATTGAGCCTTACATGCTTACAGGCACCGAGCCCCTGACTAACTCCGTTGGTACACATCACCCCGAGCGCAACAAAGCAGGACCAATTTAGATCGGTCTCGGAGTCAACGATGGTCGTCAATCCCAAGCCCAATGATCCCTTGTACGTCTCGCAAGCCCTCATCTCCCATCAGGGTGCCCTCAAAGCCATTGAGGCCGCGGTCCACCACGCAGAACTACTGGCCATAAAGATAGTGGTCGCCGTGGTCGATTCCCAAGGCGCACTCACCGGCTTCGCCAGGATGCCAGGGGCGTTTCTGATCTCCCATGAAATGGCCATCAAGAAAGCCCGCAGCGTAGCAGGCTGCGGCATTACAGCGGCTGAGCTCGAGCAAGTCCTGGAAGCCTCCGGCCAGCGCGTACGTGATGGTCTGCTATCGCACTGCGACCTGACCTTGGTGAGAGGTGGTCTGCCGATACGTATCGACGGTCAATTGATTGGTGCTGTCGCAGTATCCGGTGGCAGTGAATCCGAAGACGAAGCCTGCGCCCGGGCCGCACTCGTCGCCCTGGGCGTGTGTTGAGTTTGTTCAGGTCTGACCAGGGCGGATATCCGGACAAAGTCACCCCCCATCCCGACCAACAAGAGAACTTGCCAGAAATGACAATGACAAACGAGACTCATCCACCTCGCCAGGAACCGCGCCTGTACCACGACCTGATGAGCCCAGCGGAAGTACTTGCCATCCGGGCAGAAGTGCGCGCGTTCTGCGAAAAGCATGTGGCACCTGTTGCCTGGCAAATCGGCCACCGCGAAGAAGCTGTCGAGGCTTTCCCTTTCGACCTCTTCGAGACAATGGCTGTAGCCGGCCTTTTTCGCATTCCCTTCTCTGCTGAAATCGGCGGACGCGGCCTGGCAAGTCCGGCCGCAGCAACCGCTGTTGTTATCGAGGAGCTGAGTTATTTCAGCAATAGCGTCGCGGCGATCTACGATGTGCACTGCATTCTCGCCGGCCACGCGCTCGAATGGGCCAACCCCGCACTCCAAAAGCGCTACCTGACCCCGTTACTGGAAGGTCGAAAGATCGGCAGCTTTGCCACCAGCGAACCGGAGGCTAGCACTGACTTGTCGGTAGAGGCCTTGGTGACCCATGCGACCTTCCACGACGACCACATTGAGATCAATGGACACAAGCGCTGGATCACGAACTCGCCAGTAGCCAGCTTCGTCGTGCTGTTGTGCCGCGATGGCGAGCGAATGACCGAAGTGGTTGTCGACCTCGACCTGCCAGGCGTCACTGTCGGTGCGCCTGACAAAAAACTCGGAAACCATGGGCAACTGACCGCCGATATCCAGTTCGACAAGGTCCGAGTCCCGCTAGACAACGTTGTGGGCAAGCGTGGCGACGGACTGAAGATCGCGCTGCAAGTGCTGACTTACGGACGCATTGGCATCGCCGCCAGTGGTGTAGGCATGGCGCAGAGCGTTTTCGACCATAGCGTTGCCCGCCTGCAGAAAAGACGAGCCTTCGGCAAGGCTTTGGCCCAGTTCCAGCACTGGCAATTCCGCCTGGCCGAACGAGCTACCGAAATCGAAAACGCACGCAACCTGTACCTCAAAGCCGCGTTGCGAATGGATGGGGGGGAGCAGTTCCCCGAGCCGGAAGCAGCCATGGCCAAATGGTACGGGACCAACCTGGCCAGCGAATTCGCCCGCGAAGGTGTTCAGATTTTCGGCGGCTACGGTTTCACCAAGGAGCTGGCCTTCGATGGGTCGCACTACCATGTGGAAGAGGTGTATCGCGACAGCAAGATCGCGGAGATCTACGAAGGCACTAACGAGGTACAGAAGTGGGTGATCGCTCGGAATATCTTCGGCAAAGATTTCACCGGTTGATACCTGACTCGAATAGCTAAGGGACTACCGGCTGAGCACTGCGCCGTGTATTGGCCGGTATTCTCATTCCAGCAGCAACGCCCCCACCCTCCCTGTCGGGCATAACCATTGTTCGTCGCTCAGGGGCCGCACGCTCAAGGGCCTTGAGCATCGCGGGCGGCTATGTGATAAACGACGCACTCGCTGCCGATTTCGGCAGTTTCTAACAACAATGGTTTCCGTGATGGGTATTCCACTCAACGCCGGAGCCTGAGCAGCGTTCAGTTCGATCATGCCCAGTGGACAGTCGATGAACGGCCCAACCCCGTGGCCGATTCTGCCAACAAAATTCACGCCGCCAACGCAAGCCGGTGGGCTGATCGAGCGAGAGGTCTTGCTGGATCAGATTGAACGAAGTCTCGACAAATCACTGTTGTTAATCTGCGCGCCCGCAGGATATGGCAAGAGCAGTCTGATGACTGCGCTGTTCCGTCGCCTGCAGCAAAGGCACCTGCTAGCGACCTGGCTGGGCCTCGACGGCTACGACAACGATGTTGTGCGCTTCTCGTCCCTGCTCCTATCCGCGCTTGACGGCCACAGTGCAATCAACGCCTCCGGTTCGCACCATGGCCTTGGATCCGGTCCAAGCACTCCCTACCTGGCAGCAGAAATCCTCGAACGTGTCATGCAGTTACCAGACCGTGTGTATCTGTTCCTGGATGACTTCCATCTGATCACCGACACTCGAGTGCTGGAGTTGATCAGCCTGCTTCTAACCAGCTCAGTGCATAACCTGCATCTGGTGGTTTCCTCGCGCGAGTTGCCGCGGTTGCCCCTACCCCGGCTACGCGCCCTCGGTCAATTGCATGAGATCGATAGCGCGGCGATTTCATTTTCCGAGAAAGAAGCTCGCCAGTTCATGGCCGGGTTCCATATCCCGGAGCTGTCCGAAACGCAGCTAATTACGTTACTGGGGAAAACAGAAGGCTGGCCGGCAAGCCTGCGCATGGCCTCGATTGCCTTGGAGTCCGGAGTAGATGTCGACACTTTTCTCCAGCGGTTCTCCGGCGCAGATAGAGACATCGCAGCCTTCCTGGTGGAAGAGGTACTTGCCGAGCAATCTCAAGAGATCGAGCAATTTCTCCTTGCGACCTCGTTACTCAAATCATTCAACGCCGAGCTTGCAAACGAGGTTCTCGGTATTAGCAGCGCAAGAGACTTGATCGATCAGATAGAGGTGAAGCATCTATTCCTTCTTGGGCTTGATCGGGAGCGCAACTGGTACCGTTATCACCATCTGTTCGCCGACCTGTTGCGCCGCATTCTGATGGACCGATCTCCGCGCTTGGCGCAGCAATACCACCGTCGTGCAGGTCAATGGCTGGCTGGCCACGGGCGGGAGCTTGAAGCCATCGAGCATGCGTTCATCCTGGACGATCAGGAATGGGCCGGCACGTTGCTGGACCGTATAAGTCCAGCGCTTTTCAGCAGCGGACAAACCACCACGCTGCAGGCGTTGGCCGACCAGCTCGATCCCAATGTGATGCAGCGCCTTCCTCGCCTGCAACTGGAGCTGGTATGGGACAACATCATTCGCTGGCGATTCTTCGAGGCCCGCCGCCTGCTCTTCGAGACCCAGCAACTTCTCGACCCAGATATTGTTGAGGGCAGCAGCGCCGCTCAGGAGCAAGAGCTGCTCCGTGTGACCCTGGAGCATCGCGACTGCATGCTCCAAACCTTTACCGACCAACTACACCCGGCCGAGCGCGCCATCACTAATTGGCTGCAGGCCTATCAGCACAGCGACGGTTTCATGCTGGCCTCAGCAAGAGTTGCCTGGATGATGTGCCGTCGTGATAGCTATCAGAGTCTCGTGTCCGAGCTGGAGGTGGATGAGCTACGTCGGCAATTCCTCAAGGTAGGTGCCGGCTACGGCACAGTCTTCCTGGACGTTGTCGCCGGCTGCGTCTTCGCATCGCGCGGCCAGGTTGCCATCGCGGAGCGCCTGCTCCTTTCCGCCCACGCGACGGCAATCCGTATCCAGGGACGGGACTCCTCGCTTGCGTCCATGGCCGCAGCGCCATTGGTTCAGCTCTGGTATGAAACGGATCGCCTTGGCGAAGCCCGCAGGCTATTGACCGAGATTTCCAACAGTAGCTTGGACTTCGGCATCGTCGACTCCATCATTTCCCGAGTGATTACCGGCGCGCTTCTGACAAGGCTGGACGCAGGTTACACGGTGGCACACGAGCAACTCGATGCAGCCCATCAATTTGCCATGCGTTTCCGGCTGCCGCGTTTACGCGCTCGGGTGCTGGCGGCCCAAGTGCAGCTTTACGTTGAACAGGGTCAGGTGGTGCAGGCCGAGCGGTTGCTTGAACGCGACCCGGATTTCACCGCTCTCAAATCCTTATTCCCTGAGAAGGGGGCAGACAGCAGCCGAGAGAACTTCGCGATGGCATTCGCCCGCGTAAGCCTTGAAAACGGCCATTATGCCAATGCGATACGCGTGCTGCGGCGCTGGGCGAACCTGCTGCAGGAGCGCCAGTACTATCGACACTTCGTGCGCGTCTCCCTGCTGCTGGCTCGTCTGCTGTTCCGCTCTGGCGATAACCTGGCTGCCCGTCGCGCCTTGATCGAGGCTCTGAGCCGTTCCGAAGGACAGTTTGTTCGTATTTTTGTCGACGAGGGCGAAGAGCTACGTGGGCTACTGCTTCAGCTGAAACAATCAACAGCAGCTGATATCCCTCTGGCATGGACCGGCTATCTAGACAAACTGCTTGCGGCCTTCGGCCAACGCCCTGAAGTACCCCGTGTAACTGAGCTGGTCTCCACCGATGCCAGCGCCGAGCTCCTGTCCGAGCGCGAATTGGCGATCATTCGTCTAACGGCCCAAAACCTCGCCGCCAAGGAAGTAGCTCAAGCGTTGGGGCTGACGGAGAACACTATTAAATGGTACTGGCAGCGCATCTTTGAAAAGCTTGGAGTACGAAAGCGAAAACTGGCGGTACGTGCCGCCAGAGAGCGCGGATTGATTCATTAATAAACGAGGGTCACCCCACGTGGCTGTAATGCGGAGCTAGGTGCTGGTGCAATTCGCTCAAGTCTAGGGACTGATCGATGCCGGGGCACAGGTGATTGGCCGGGACGTGATCGTCCAATTGAACGTGTAGAGCAAGGGGGCCTGAGCGGCCTACTGCTGGTATCGCCGCAAGCCACCCATCAGCCACTGACTCAGTCGTCAGTCAGCGCTCAGAATCGGTTGAAGATATCACCCACGTTGACCGGCACCGTCACATGAGCTGCGGCATCAGCCTTCCGTGCCTGCTGGCTCCCATTGACGACCGCGCAGGCCGCACCGACTACCGCAGCAATGAACAGGCAAGCCAATAGACGCATAGTCATCTCTCACATTCTGCACACGGCCGGCTGCAGTGTTCTTGTTTGCCTCAAGTATTGGAGAGACAGCGCCTGACTTGTTGGCTTTTACTGTCATGTTTTTATCGATTCCCGCCTGAGAAGCCTTATGTGCGATCCCCGCAGATCCACAGCTGCCTTGACTTTGCTTTGCGCGAACAGCGGTGGTACGCCCGCGAAGAGAGAGGCTGGTGGCCGAGTCATTCGAAAACTAGCCCCCACCAGTGAGTGCGGGCAGGTCAGGCCGGGTTGGCCAGCCCTCTTCTACTCGGACAAAGGACATAGGTTCACCACAGCAGGGTGAACCATCGTCGACTCAGGGTGAGGGCAGATCAAACTGAATCGACACGGCTTTCCTGGCCACACTCCGATCACTGGATCGACCTCGATCGTTCCCTAGACATCAGTCCAAGTTAGGCTTCCCCATTCGCTTCGCACGGATGGCCTCCTGATAGTCCTTTGCAAGCGCTTCGCGCTCGGCTGCCATGCATGAAGACATGGAGGTAGTGCTGGAATGGGCATCCACCGCCTCGCCGCAAGTCTTGCAGACAAACCCAAGCTCCAAACGGTGGTCATGGTCTTTGTGATGAAGCACCAGTGGCGGCTCATCGTCTTCCCAAGGGCCATTCCACTTATCCCCCCACTGCTTCAGAGCAACCAGAACTGGCCACAGCTCTCGGCCTTTGCCGGTTGGTCGATATTCGTAGCGGGCCGGTGATTGCTGATATGCAACGCGCTTAAGCACCCCCACCTCGACCAGATCGCCCAGCCTTAGCGTCAAGGACCGGGGCGACATTCCAGTTTGAGCCTGCAGGCCGTCAAACCGCGTGTTCGCCAGGAACACCTCTCGCAAAATTACGAACGACCATGCATCCGTGAGCTCGGCGCTGGACCGGGCAATGGAGCAGTACCTATCCGCCAGCGTGCTTCTCTTCATGCGTTTTCCTGAGGGGTGCCGTTTACTTTTAATACTATAAAAAATATAGTCACGAAAATCAATCAGCTTCGGCTCTCGTAATGCCTGGACTCCCAGGACACCAACGTGAGTGGAGATTGACCGGCAGCAACGGTCCAGTGCCGCTTGGCACTACATCGCTGCAGGACCAGAGAGGGGATGTAATCGGCATTGCGAGCGCAAGAGCGAGAAGCAGTTGCCGGCCGTGTCCAGTGATCAGCGGAAATTGGAGTCCGTGAAATGAATGTCACAGAGAGCAAGTCCGTACCGTCTTCAAGAATCCTGATCGAAGCGGAAGACTTCGATAACTACGGCGGCTGGGTCCTCGACTCCCAGTTTGAAACGGTAATGGGATCCCCATACCTTCTCGCCCACGGCTTGGGACGCCCCGTCGCCGATGCGACGACGGTGATCGACGTCGCCCACGCTGGCGATTACGACGTATGGGTTCGTGCGAAGGACTGGGTGCCTTCACACCATCCTGGCCGCTTCACCCTGTCGATCAACGGCAGGACGCTCGAAACGGAGTTCGGTGCAAACGGGCAGGACTGGTCGTGGCAATGTGCAGGTAAGGTCTCGCTACCTCAGGGCCGGACAACGCTGGCCCTACATGACCTCACGGGTTTCGACGGACGATGCGATGCGATTTACCTCTGCACGGACAGCGAAGCGCCCCCCAACCAGGTGAACGAAGCCAGCGCTGCGTGGCGGAAAGAGTTGCGCGGGTTGCCTGTTCAGCCGGTTGATGCAGGACGCTACGATGTTGTGGTCGTTGGAGGCGGCATCTCTGGTTGCGCAGCCGCGCTGACCGCAGCCCGTCTGGGCCAGAAGGTCGCCCTGATCCATGACCGCCCTGTTCTCGGCGGCAACGCGAGCAATGAAATCGGTTTGATGCCGAGGGGCTCGCAAGGTGCACTGCTCAAGGAGCTGGCACAACGTTCCTCGAATGGCGATTTGGCAGCCTTGTCGTTGCTTGAGGCAGAGCCAACGGCGACCGTTTTCCTTGAGAATCGGATCGTCAGCGCAACGAAGGAAGGCTCCAGAGTTGTAGCGGTACAAACCGTCCAGGCTCGCGGCGGAGTCGAGCGTGAAATCAAGGGCTCCGTATTCATAGACACCACTGGCACGGCAATTCTCGGCGTCTTCGTGGGAGCCGAGACACTGTTCGGTCGAGAAGCCCGCTCCGAGTTCGATGAGTCCTACGCTCCCGATGTCGGCGATGACATGCACCACGGGAATACGGTGTTCTTCCGCACTCGGATGGCTGACCACCCGATCTCGTTTCCCGAGGTGCCTTGGGCGACCGAAGTCTCGAAGGATTACGCCAACTTGAGCGGGCAGTTGCTTGAGCCTGGCGTGGAGAACGGTGCCGGCCCGCAGGCTGGAGGCAACCCGAGCACGCCCGAATTCAGATTCGGCAGTAAAGCCGATGTGTTCCCCGCGACTCATTTCTGGGAATACGGTCAGTGGCACGATCCCTATACCGAAGGCGAGCTCATTCGTGACTACCTGATGCGGGCGCTCTACGGAACATTCTCCAACGTCAAGCGCCTTGAGCCGGAAAACTACGCAAACCTCGAGCTTGAATGGATGGCTTATGTGGCTGCCCAGGGCGAGTTTCGCCGATACCGCGGTGACTACATCCTCACGGAGAATGACCTGCGGAACCATACGAAATTCTCTGACGCGCTGGTTCCCAACGATGGCGCATTCTGCATCCACTGCGCGTGGGGACCTGGAGAGGGGAAATACGATTTCCGTCTCAAGGATTGGATCTGGGATATGCGCGACCGGCAGGCCTACGAAATTCCTTTCCGAAGCCTCTACTCCGCCAACATCGACAACCTGATGATGGCCGGCAAGCACATCAGCGTCACTCACGTGGCGGGCTCCTCCACGAAGACGATGGGTAACGGCTCGCAACACGGTATAGCCGTCGCAGCTGCCGCATTCCTGTGCAACAAGTACAGCTCATCACCTCGCGGCCTCTACGAGAATCATCTCGGTGAGCTGAAGGGTCTTGTTGCAGAACTCACGGCCTGCGATCACGAACATCCCTCCAAGTGATTTTCAGCAGCCTGCGACCGCAGTGCCTCCCGGCATTGCGGTCGCAGAGTGGACACAGCGTTCAACCTGCCAATCAGAAATGGTGTGGGTTGGAGAAGGTAACCCTCCGTAAAATTTGAGAGGACGTAACTCATGTCTCAAGACACCTATTCAAAGAACAACACAGCTCTACTGCTGATCGATCCGTACAACGACTTTCTAGCGGAGGGAGGAAAGGTTTGGCCTCTTATTCGCGAGGTGGCTGAAGAGGTCGGCCTTCTCAACAACCTTCGCCTGCTGGACAAGGCCGCTCGCGACGCAGGTTTGCAAGTCGTGATCGTGCCTCATCGCCGCTGGCAAGCTGGCGACTATGAGTGCTGGTGCCACCCGAATCCGACTCAACAGATGATGATGAAACGCCCCATATTTGCGAAAGGCGAATGGGGTGGTGATTGGCATCCCGATTTTGCGCCCAAGGATGGAGACATCGTTGTGCAGGAGCACTGGGCGCAGAGCGGCTTCGCCAATACCGATCTCGACTTCCAACTCAAGCAGCGCGGCATCACGAAAGTGATAGTCGTCGGCCTTCTCGCCAACACCTGCGTCGAGTCGACTGCGCGGTTCGCAATGGAGTTGGGCTATCACGTGACGCTCGTCCGGGATGCCACTGCCGCATTCAAACGCGAAATGATGTTTGCCGCACATGAACTGAACGGGCCGACTTATGTGCACGCGATTCTGAAAACCAGCGAAGTAGTGGAAGCGATTTCACGAGCCTGAGCACTAGCCCCACCAGTCGCTGAATCAGCTTGTCTTGGGCTTTGACCCGGTTCGCCGGGTCTTTTTTTGGGGGAAACGAACACAGTCCGTCGAAGCCCCCGAGCCCGAGCCCGAGCCCGAGCACATGAGTCAACGCCGCGCTTTCCCATGGTCAATACCCGCGCTCGGATCACCATTGAAAATACTGGCAACAACCTGCGATTTCATATGAGGGGGGCCAGTGAGCGCGACCAAAGAACAACTCGTCTGGATGTACCGCCAAATGGTACTGATCCGGCACTACGAAGACGCCATCGCAATGGTGTATTTCGAAGGCAAGCTGCCGCCCAAGATCCAGAAGGGCCTGGCCTTTGATATCGGCGCCGGCACGCTACCCGGCGAGATGCATTTGTCTGCTGGACAGGAAGCCGCCGCCGTAGGGATATGCGCACATCTGCGGCAGAACGATTCGGTGTGGGGCACCCACCGCTCGCATCATTTCGCCATTGCCAAAGGCGTTCCACTCGATCGCATGACCGCCGAAATCTTCGGCAAAGTTGAAGGTCTGTGCCGTGGCAAGGGTGGGCACATGCACCTCTATGACCCGGAGAATCACTTTGCCAGCAACGGAATTGTCGGCGCGGGAATCCCTCATGCTTGCGGTGCGGCATGGGCTGCGCAGTACCGACAGACTGGCGCAGTGGCGATTGCCGAATTCGGCGAAGGAGCAACCAACCAAGGCGCTTTCCACGAGGCACTGAACTTGGCCAGCCTGTGGAAGCTGCCGGTCATCTTCGTTTGCCAGGACAACAACTACGGCATCTCGGTCAGCAAGAAAGCATCGACGTCGGTGGCCAACATCGCCGACCGGGCCGCTGCCTACAACATGCCCGGAACAACGGTGGAGGAGAATGATGCATCCCACATGTTCGCTGCCGCTGGCCCAGCGATTGATCGTGCCCGTGCAGGTGATGGCCCCTCACTGATCGAGGTGAAAGTCGACCGTTACTACGGACATTTCCAGGGTGACCCGGAAACCTACCGGCCGAAGGGTGAAGTCAAAGCACTGAAGGCCAACGATCCGATCCTCCGGCTAGAACGCCAGCTGCTCGATAGCCAGCAGCTCAGTGGTGACGACGTCACCGCCATCCGTACAGACGCCAAGGCTCAGGTGGATGCCGCGATCGCCTTTGCCCGTGCTGGCAACTACCCCGATCCCACCGAAGTAGCACGACACGTATTCGCCGTGTGAGTCCCAAGTCCAAGGAATGATCAACCATGCAAGCAAGCGACACTCGGCACCTGCCCTTCTACAAGGCCATGGTCGAAGCGATTCAAGGAGAGATGGCCCGTGATTCCTCGGTCGTCTGCCTCGGTGAAGACGTAGGCGCCATGGGCGGCGTATTCCAGGCAACCGTCGGCCTGCACAAGGAATTCGGCGGCACCCGCGTTCGCGACACGCCCATATCCGAGACAGCCATCATGGGCATGGCACTCGGTGCTGCAGCCGAAGGATTACGCCCCATCGCCGAGCTGATGTTCGTCGACTTCATGGGGGTCTGCTTTGACCAGATCCTGAACAACATCGCCAAGACCCACTACATGTCCGGTGGTGCAGTAAAGCTGCCGTTGGTGATCACCGCATCTACCGGTGGTGGCATCTGTGATGCGGCACAGCATGCACAAACGCTTCACGGCTTCTTCGCTCATACCCCGGGCCTGAAGGTGGTGATTCCTTCCAACCCATACGATGCGAAGGGCCTGATGATCAGCGCCATTCGTGACGACAACCCGGTGGTCTACCTGTTTCACCGCGGCCTCCTGGGGTTGCCCGTAATGAACTTCGTGGATGCCTCATTCGCCACCGATGTACCAGCGGAGGATTACTGCATTCCCCTTGGCCAGGCGCGTGTGGTACTTGAAGGCAGTAGCGTGACGATCGTCGCCCTCGCGCAGATGGTGCCCAAGGCGTTGCTCGCCGCGCGCACCCTCGCCTCCCGGGGCATTGATGTGGAGATCATCGATCCGCGCACCCTGGTTCCGTTCGACACCGAGGCCGTGCTGCGATCAGTGGCCAAGACCGGGCGTCTGCTGGTCCTGGACGAGGACTATCTCAGCTTCGGCGTTACCGGCGAGATCATTACCCGCGTGGTCGAGCAGATGCCGCGCATCCGCCTGAAAGCGCCACCCCGTCGGTTGGCGGTGGCTGACATGCCCATCCCGTTCAGCAAGACCCTGGAGCCCGTGGCAATCCCTCAAGTGGATGCGATTGTCGAGGCCGTAGGCGCCCTGATGGAACTTTCATTGTAAGGACTGACGAATGATCACGATTGAACTGCAGGAAGAGGCTTGGGACGACGTCGAAGACGGCACCGAAGCGCTGCTGGATGAATGGCTGGTACAACCTGGCAGCAGGGTGCGGGCGGGGGATGTGATCGCCATAGTGGTCGTCGCCAAGACCAGCTTTGAACTGGTGGCTCCTGTTGATGGCGTGGTATGCAATCTATTGGTCGAGTTCCAGGACACTATCGCCCGCGGTCAGGCGCTGGCCGAACTCGAACCAGAGGCATGAGCGCGATGGCCCAACAGCAAGACGCACCCGACCGCCGCATCGTTCCGCTGAGCGGTTTGCGAGGCATCATCGCCCGCGCCATGAGCCGAGCGTGGCAAGCGCCACAAGTCACCCTGGGACTCGAGTTCGAAGTGGGGCCGTTGCTCGCACGAGTCAGACAATTGGGTGGGCAGGGTGGAAAAGTCACGCCTACGGCCCTGGTTCTGACGGCACTAGCGCGAACACTCCCCAAACACCCTCGCATGAATGCGCTGCTTACCGAACAGGGAATCGAAGAGGTAAGGGACGTGCACCTTGCGGTCGCGGTGGACACAGCCAACGGACTGCTGACTCCGGTAATCCGTGACGCCCACGACAAGGGAGCACTGGAAATCGCTGCCGAGCTTTCGATCCTCGCTGTCCAGGCACGAGCGGGCAAACTGCCACCCGCGGCGTACCAGCGCGGCACCTTTACGTTCAGCAATCTGGGTGGGGCGGGTATCGATTGGGTCACGCCGGTGCTCAATCCTCCCCAGGTAGGAATTCTTGGCATGGGCCGCTGCCGCGAGGCGGTGGTAGTACGTGACGGCACCCCGGTCGCAGCCCAGGTCAGTACCCTGACCCTGGTGTTTGACCATCGCGCCATTGATGGCATGCCGGCAAGTCTGTTTCTTCGGGATCTGGCAGCATGCTTGACCGCTGCCGACTTCTAATTCCCAGCGTTGCCGAATCCGCCCACGAGGAGCTGCGCTGGATCGAGGCTGGCATCCGCGGCGGTATCAGCACCCCGCAATGGCAACTGGTTCGCTATCGTGCGCCTGCACTGATCTACGGTCGCAGCAGTCCAGTGATGGCCGATGTCGAGAGACGCGCGCGGTTGATTGGCTGCGAAGTGATTCAGCGCCGCACCGGCGGCGGCGCGGTGTTCGCCGGCCCTTGGATGCTCGGCTGCAACATACTGCTGCCCGCCACCCACCCCTGGAGCCAGGGCAGCCACATCGTTGCCTTTCGCGAGTTCGGTGAGTTGTGGATGCGCAGCTTGGCTGCCCTTGGCGTGTCATCCTCGATGGCCGAGAGCAGGCATTTCCAGGAGCGGGATGTAGCCGTGCGCAGTGCCCTCCTGCAGTGGTCCTGCTTCGCCGGTTTGTCACATGGTGAAGGGCTCGATAACCAAGGTAGGAAACTGTTGGGCCTAGCTCAGGCCAGAAGCCGCTGGGGAAGCCTGCTGAGCGCCGGTCTGCTGCTTTCCTCGGCGCCTTGGGAGGCTATGGAGTTTCTCCACCATGGCCAGGTAATTGAACGATCGCGCATGCACGCCATGGCGTCGGATGGAATAGGTCCGCAGGCCAATGCCGCCGATGTCGAGCAGCAGTTGTCTCAGCGCATACCCAGTGCTCTAGTGGGCTGAGCGCACACAGCTATTGGCTTTGGGCCTGAAACTGCGGATCGCCTGCCAATGCAGGCGTCACTGACTGCTGCTGACGACGGCGATAGTTACCAGGCGTATAGCCGGTCCAACGCTTGAAGGCGCGCTGAAAGGCGCTTTGCTCAGAGAAGCCCAGCAGAAAAGCGATTTCCACCAAGTCCAGTGTATGGTTATCGAGGTAGGCCAGCGCCATATCCCGACGCAATTGATCCACCAGGCCCTGAAACCCAATCTCGTGCTTGGCAAGGCGCGTGCGTAACGCACCGCGCGTCATGCCCAACTCCTGAGCGATTTCATCCAAACCTGGGACTCCGCTCCGTAAATTAGCGACCACCGCCCGGCGACAAGCGCTCAGCCAATCCGGATCGCGTGAGCTCTCCAGCCGCTGCAGCAACTGCTCGCACAGAACCTTGATGGTGGCATGCACTCGCGGGTCGCCTTGGGGTAATTGTCGCTGCCAGATCTCCGAGCTGAACACCACGGTCAGCACCGGCGCATCGAACACCGGCGGACAACCAAACACCTCTTCATATCCGCGAAGATCCTGAGGTGCCGGGTGTGGCAACTCCACTCGCAGTGGGTGCACATCTGGCTGCGCGGTGAGCAAACGGGTCATTGCCACCCAACTGGCGGCAACCAGGTCATCGAGAAAACGCTGAGCAGGATTGCCCGACTCCAGGTGACAGCGCCAGTACATGACGTTCTGATCGTCGTGATTGACCATCTCGTTGTGCCCAAGGTCCATGGCCAGGGACGAGAATCGCTTGAATGCCGCCAGCGCCTCGGCAGCTGTCTTGCAACTGGTTAGCACGAAACCGTAGGGGCCGAGGTAACCGGGCTTCATCGATAACCCCAGCCTGAGGCCGAGGTCTGGTTGAGCGAAGTGCTCCGAGGCGTATGTGCACATCGCCAGGAAGTCGTCCCCGGCAATGCGTGCATCGGGTTGCTCCAGCAACTCCTCCGACAATCCACGAAGGGCGAGCAATTGCTCCACCGGCAGGCCGTGTGCCTCGCAGAAATCACCGAGTAGGCGCAGGTATGAACTCGCAACTGTGCACCGCGCGGCATCGATGCTCATGTCTAAAGCGTTCATGGCGCTCACCGATGACCTCCTACTTTTTTGTAGGTATCTAACACCACACGCAGGGTGAAAGCGACTATCGAAGATGATTCCAAGGATGAATGGAAAGCGCTCTCGCCCACCTGTGGCGACGGCCACAGCGCCTGGGTCAATCGCAAGTAGATTCACTGTCAATACGAGGTCGCGGGCCTGGGAAAAGAATGCCCCCTCAGGCTCATCCAATGGCCTGTGAACGGCGAGCCACGCTGAGATCAGCAGGCCAGTGCTCACTGACCAGCCTGTGCTCGAAGACCCGGACCCGCGATCAAGGCGTACTCATGGATATTCGAAACAGCCTGCCCGATGGCAACTGGCAACTGACTGAACAACGCACCACCCTGAACGAACCCGAACACTACTCCGCCAAGCTGCAAGCTATTCTCGCCGGGCTTCGCAAGACCTCCAATGCCGAGCGCAACCTCAATGTGTTCCTTCTCTTCGCCAAGCTCGGCGATGTGCTCGGCCATTACCTGCCGTTTTTCACCACCCTGTTGTTCGCCGGCAGGATTTCCCGCGTAGACAAGGAGAAGATCATTCTGCGAGTCGCTTGGCGAGTGGGTTGTGCGTACGAATGGATCCACCACACCAAGCTTGCACAACTACTGCGCATCGACGTCGACGAGGTCAGCTCATTGGCCGTCGAACATTCGGAGAGCTGGTCTCCGCGAGTCGCGGCCTATGTTCGCGCTACCGACGAGTTGCTCACCAGCAAAACGCTGACCACCGAGGCCTGGAACGACTTGCGCGTGCACCTGAGCGATGAACAGATCATCGAATTCTGCTTCCTGGTCGGGCACTACGTGATGGTGGCGATGACCATCAATGCCAGCGGCATCCCCGTAGAGCCGCAATATCTGCAAAGCCACTGAACGACCCAGGCCCCTCGCAACACGACGGTCAATGACCATGTGTTGGCGGTCAATACACCCTGAGCATCACAAACAAGAATGCGAACCTGCTCGGGCGCTCTGAATGCCCGTCCGTGACCATTCAACGAGGATCTCTGCTTGAACACCAGCGACTGGAAAACCTGCCAACTGGACATCTCCGACCTCGATTTCGAGGGAGACAACCTGCGTGAGCGCTGGGCAGATCTGCACAGCGGCAACCATGAGCCCTGGCCTGAAGACCAACAACTACAGAATGCATGGCGCCTCTATCACTACGGGCGTTTCGCTGAGGCTGTGGATGCAGCTCTCGGTCTTGGCGACGCCGGCGTGGTGGTCGCCAGCTTCGCCGCCACCATGCAAGCCCAATACGTTGAGCAGGATCCGACGCGACGCGCCGAATTGTTCAAGCAAGTCATGGCATGGAGTTACGAAGCTCTGTGCCGCGGCAATGTTTCAGCCAACCTGCACTACATGTATGCCGTAGCACTGGGTCGCTACAGCCAGCTGATCTCAGTGATGGAAGCCTTGGCCCAAGGCTACGCCAGCGTCATCAAGACACAGGTAGAGAAGGCCCTGGAACTCGACCCACAACACGCCGAAGCCTTGGCCACCTTCGCCGGCTGGCACGCCTCTGTGAGCGAGCAGGCCGGCGAGTTGATGGCGAAGATGCTTTACGGCGCCTCGCAAGAGGCGGCTGAAGAGCTGTACCAGAAGGCATTGCATTCAGCACCGCAGTCCGTGATCCCGCTCATCGAGATGGCCTGGGGCCTTGAAACCATGTTCGGCAAGTCGAGCAACGAGGACGCTCTGCAATGCCTGGATAAGGCGTTGAGCCTGCCCACCCTGGATGCAATGCAGCGCCTCGACCAACAACGAGCACGCACACAGCAAGCTCGCCTCAATGCGTTAACCCAGGACCAATAGGGAGCAAGCAACATGTACTCACTCGAGGGACAACATGTGGTGATCATCGGTGGTGGTTCCGGCATGGGCCTTGCCACCGCGATTCATGCCCATAAATTGGGGGCGAAGGTGACCATCGCGTCGCGCAACATCACCAAGCTCGAGGCCGCACGTGCACAGGTGGGCGACCGCTGTGTAGCCGTGCAGGTCGACGGGAGCGATGAGGCCTCAATGAAGCAGCTGTTCGAGGTGGTCGGCCCTATTGACCATATTTTCCTGACCGCTGGCGCCCATCCGCGTGTGCCAGTTCGTGATGCGGTGTTCGAGGACGTACGGCCCGGTATCGACACACGCTTCTGGTCGTGCTTCTTCGCCTGCAAGTATGGCCAGCTGCAGTTGCGTCGCGATGGTTCGATCACCTTCATTTCCGGGGTAGGCGTTTTCAAACCGGGAATTTCCGGCGAGAGCATTGCGGTAGCAGGCGCCGGCGCGGTGGATGCCTTCGCTCGCTCCATGGCACTGGAGCTACGCCCAATCAGAGTCAATGCCCTGTCCCCGGGCGCTACCGATACCGAGTTCTCACGCAAGCTCGTGGGTGAGCACTTTGCGGCAGTTGCCGAGCAATGGGCGGCAAAACTGCCCGTTGGACGCGTGGGCAGGACCGATGACATGGCTCACGCCGCCATCTTCCTTATGACCAACGGGTACGTCACCGGCACCACCCTGCACGTAGAGGGCGGTTACCGGCTGGTCTGATCCGCGTACCAGACTGACCAGCGAAGCGTCTCTCTGGTCAGTCTGTTTCTCTTAAATCACAAGGAGGCAGGGCATGTCGTCATTCACTATTTCCGGCACTCACCATACAAGCTTCACGGTCTCCAACCTGGAGCGCACCTTGACGTTCTTTCGCGAAGGACTGGGATTGAGCCATTCGCAGCCATCGCCTCGTTGCCTCGTGCACATTGCCGGGATTACCGGTGTGGAAGGCGCGGATGTGCGTGTGGCCTTCGTGAAATGTCCGGGTGGGCACGAAATCGAACTGTTTGAATACGTTGGCCCCAGCGAACGCTCAGCAGTCTTGCCAAGACCTTGTGATGTCGGCTTTGCACATATCTGCTTTCTGGTCGACAACGTCGACGCTGCGGTGAAGAGAGCGGCGCAGTTTGGTGTGAAGCCAGCAGGGATAATCTCTAACCCACAAAGCGGCCCCGCCCCCGGAGCTCGTAGTGTTTATCTACGAGATCCGGACGGCATCACCTTAGAACTAGTGCAGCTACCGGAGAACTTCGTCAGCCGAATGGATTGATCGTCAGCGGTAGAATACCGCCGCTCCCGCAGCAGACGGGCGCCAGCGGTATGTCCCTACGGGAACCACAGACATCCTCGCCCATCAGTGCTCCTGGGTGGAGCGCAGTTGTATCCGATAGCGACTGGGAGTGGTTCCAGACCACTCCCTGAACGCTTTGACAAAATTGGACGCCTCCGTAAAACCCGACCGCTGTGCTACCAATCCGATTGGCAGATCAGTGCTGCGCAGTAACTGGCTGGCCATATCGAACTTGACCTCCTTGAGCAACTGACGGTAGTGCACGTCCAAATCCTCGAGGCGACGATTGAGGGTACGAGTGGACATGTTGAAATGACTGGCCACCTCGTCAGCCGTCGGAGGCGCATCCAAAAGATTGCGCAAATGGCTACGGATACGCTCCGGCAAGGAAGTAGGTGTGAGACTGCGCTGACAGGCTCGCTCGCACTCTTCGAGCGCAAGCTTCAGGTAGGTTGGGCATGCACCCTTTAGCGGAATTAGGGTTACCTCGCGGGCTACCAGAATCTGGCTGTATTTTTGGGAAAAGCGAACCTTGTCGCCGAACAGCTCATAGAAGGCGCTGCTGTCGTCAGGTTCCGGGTAATCGAACTCCACCTGAAAATCGACCTCGGACAAGGGCATTTCCAGGCTACGCGCTAGATTGCAAGCCAGTGAGGCCAACCAGGACTCTTGATTGAAATGGTAATTGCCCCCTAGCGGGATCAGCTTGTTGGCGATCATAGCTACGTGAGTAGCATGGTCAACCTTGCGGATATTGAAGGCACTTCCCAGGATTTTCTGGTAGCGCTTTGTGATCTGATAGGCCGTCTCCATGTTGGGAGCACAGGACAATGCAACTCCCAGTTCGGCCATATGGGCGAATCGTATACGCTGCCCGAACAGCAGTCCCAATCTCGGGTTTCCAGTCAAGCGCAAGCCCCGGGAAATGATGGTCGCCAGTTGCTGATAGCTGAACAGATGCTGGGGTTGGGAGAAGTGTTCCAAAACGACACCGGTATCCTCGAACAGCTCATGAGCATTCAAGCCATGCTCAAGCAGTAACTGCACCAACAGCGCTGGCAAATGAGGCGTCACCATTGGCGTAGTCATGGAGATATGAGCTTCAGACTTGGTGCTGTTCGGATCCATGGCGAGGCCCTTTTTTCCATACGTTAACCATTGCCCCTGTATCCAGCAACGCTGGAGCATGACTGCATAGGTAAGTGTGATACGACAACGTAGGTAGGCTTGAATCTGCTCAGGGAAGACGGCTGGAGGGCTAGGACTGCATTCATCTCGCGAGCTCACATAGCCGCCGATTTATCAGCGCCTGGCTCGCCGACTTGTAGCTCTCATGAGTCGGCGGACAGGCATTTAGCAGGAGCCTGGAGCTCTAAAAACGCCTCAGCGCAACAGGTGGGAACCGCCGTCGACCATGAACTCGGAGCCGGTAATGTAACCCGCTTCATCTGAGGCAAGGAAAACGATGAGTGCTGCCGCATCATCCGGAGTACCAGCCTGGCCAAGTGGAATGCTGGAGGCATAGCGTTGAATGGAAGAGGTACTGACCACATCCGCCGTCTCCTGAAGCTGCCGGGCGATGTTGGCGATCATTTGCGTGGCAATGACGCCAGGATGCACAGAGTTGCAACGTACCTTCGCCCCTTGGCTTCCAGCCAGAGCGACAGACTTGGTCAATTGCGTTACCGCCCCCTTGCTCGCCCCGTAGGCAACGCTGTACAGCGTTGGGTAATACGACGCCAACGAGGAGATGTTGACGATCGAACCGCTGCCTTGCTGCTTCATCACGGGCATTACTTCACGACAACCAAGGAAGGTGCCATCTAGGTTGATATGCATCACTCGCCGCCAGTCCTCCAGCGAAGTGGTCTCCAGCCCCCCTGCGGTCACCTTCCCCTCAATCCCAGCCGCGTTCACCAATACATCCAACCTGCCATGGCGTTGAGCGATTGACGCCACCACCTGTTGCCACTGGCTTTCACTTGATACGTCCAGCTGCATGTACTCGATGTCACTCTGCAGCACCGTCCCTGGTGTCGTGTTGATATCGGTTGCGATCACCGTTGCGCCACGCTTCGCCAGCATGTTCGCCGTCGCTGCACCAATCCCACCGGCACCTCCGGTAATCAACGCGACCTTACCGCCAAATGAGCTCATTGCTGTTTCCTTTTCCTGCTTGGACCAACCAGCAGCGACCTCTTCGATCGCTGCCTGGCAATGGCTAGCCGAGTTGCAACACGATCTTGCCGAAGTGTTGATTACGATCCATTCGCTCCAGCGCTTGCTTGAAATCATCGAAGGCGAAGGCTGTATCGACGGGTACCTGCAATGCCTTGGAGGCGATGGCCTTGCCGAGCGAGGCCTTGGCTGCCTGGATGACCTGGACGATTTCGATTGGGTTGCGCGTACGGAACGAAGCACCGATGTAGGTCAGACGCTTCATGTTGTGCAGATCGAAATCGAAGTGTCCGGACTCGCCTGCCAGACGCCCAATATTGACAATGCGCCCCGCCACCCTGGTTGCTCGCATGGTGTCGTTGATCACGTCGCCGGCGACATGGTCGATCACCAAATCGACCCCCTTTCCATCGGTGGCGTCCAGCACTGCCTGAACCCAGCCGGTATCACGAGAGTTGAGTGCCAGGTCCGCACCAAACTCGGTAAGACGTGCACAGCGCTCATCATTGGTGGAGGTGCCGATTACCAGGCCGGCACCCAACTGCTTGGCCACCTGCATCCCCATCAAGCCAACTGCTGTGCTGGCTCCCTGGATCAGCACGCTTTGACCCTCTTTGAGCTGTCCATTGGTGGCAAGAGCGTCGTGCATGGTCTGTATCGCCACGGGCAAGGTGGTGGCTTCGGTATAGGTCATTCCTTCCGGAATCGGATACATGACCCATTCGAAACCCAGGGTGTATTCGGCGAAGGCTCCCATACCTGCCGACATTACCCGGTCACCGACCTTCCACTGCTTAACACCAGCACCCAGCTCCACCACCTCGCCGGCCCACTCCATGCCCATCGGCTGGTTGGCTTGGGCGCTCTGGAAGCCATGGGTTGCCCCCTTGAGCATCAGTAGATCGGCGCGATTCAAGGAACACGCATGAACTTTGACCAGGACCTGGTTCGCGCCAGGTTTGGGAGTGGTTGCCTCGATAATCTCCGGACCATTGGAGCCATTGACCAGTGCACGCATAGCGAGTTTTCCTTCATAAGCGATAAGGGGATATCGGGCGGCCATTTGGGGCCACCCGAATGACTGGCAAACGAACTAGCCGACCTTGCGGATCGGATCCTTGCCATCCCAGTTCAGGGCAGCCTCCTTGATCATTTCGAAGTACTTGCCCTTCTGCCCGCTGATATCGCTCAGCTCCACTACAGTGCCCTGGTGCAGCTCGGTGTCGAAGTAAGAGAAACGTCCCTGAGGCCCGCCGATCTGGCCTTCGTGGCCGACCTTGAGGCCAGCGGCCAGCGCATTGTTGTAAACCTCGTCGTAGTTGGTCACCCAGTAGGCCACGTGCTGCATGCCTTCGTTGCCAGCATCGAGGAATTCCTTGTACATCGAAGGCTCATCGTTGAGCTGCTGAATCAGCTCGATTTGCAGATCCCCCGAGTTGGCCAGCGCGGCGCTGAACTTCATGCCCGAATCAACACCACGGTGGCGGAAGTAATCGGTGGGCACTTCCTCTATGTAGAACCAGGGACCGACACCCAGCACATTGATCCAATGATCCATGGCAGCTTTGATGTCTTTGACCACGTAGCCGTTCTGGGCAATCTTGCCGAAAATCTTGCTCATTTTTTTGCTCCGTTTTTCAGGGGATTAAAGCACTTACTTGTCCAGCATCTGCTGCAACAACGGGTGATAACGGTCACCGTGGACCTTGCCTGGCTGGAACAACTCGCTGATCACCAGATTGGTGGCGTCGTCCAACTCGACAGCCAGGGCACCCAGGTTGTCCTCCAGGAAGGGCAAGGTGTCGCTGCCACAGATGGTGATGACTCTGGGGTTCTGACGGAAAAGCCAGGCAAGGGCCAACTGCGCGCTGCTGCAATTGAAACCCTTGGCAATCTCGCCAAGCTGATCGACCAAGGCGAGGTTCTTGGGGAAGTTTTCCGGGTAAAAGCGCGGCGAATAGCGACGCACATCGGATGCCTCCAGCTGCTCCAGGCTGCGCAGTTGGCCGGTCAGCATGCCCCGTGCCAGTGGCGAAAAGGCCATCACGGATACACCTAACACATCGAAGAGCATGCGCTGCTCCTCCACTTCGCGGGTCCACAACGAGTACTCCACCTGCATCGCAGTAATCGGGTGCACACCGTGGGCACGACGCAGGGTCTTCTCCGATACCTCGCACAGCCCCAGGAAGCGCACTTTGCCCTCACTCACCAACTCCGCCATGGAACCGACGGTTTCCTCGATAGGTACCTGTGGGTCCAAGCGGTGCTGGAAGAGCAAGTCGATGCAGTCGGTGCCCAATCGCTTGAGCGATTCCTCACACGCCCGCTTGACGTGTTCCGGACGGCTATCCAGGCCGAACGGCAGATTGTCCTTGGGGACGTAGCCGAACTTGGTAGACAGCAGCACATTGTTACGACGCCCGGCGATGGCCTTGGCAATCAACTCCTCATTGTGGCCCCAGCCGTAGTAGTCGGCTGTGTCCAGCATGTTGATGCCCTCATCGAGGGCCTTATGAATTACCCGCAACGACTCGTTGTCGTCGCGCTGGCCATAGGCATTGCTCATCGAGAAGCAGCCGAGGGACATCACCGGCGTCTTCACGCCGGTGCTACCCAATACCCGCAAATGTTTGTTGGCGATCACGCTTTGCATCTCCCCAAAACTGGCGCGCCCGACGTCAAGCATCGGGCTGCTTCCTACTACCTGGTCAACTGGCCATTGCTGTCACTATGGAGCTTCTTCAGATCAGCATCGAGCTCAACCCGGGTGGACTCGAGGAAGCGGCTGACCATGTTGAAGTACGAACAGCAGAGGATCAGCTCAGTGGCTTGGCGGCGGCCGTAACGCTCCAGCAACAAACCCAGCGCCTCGTCGCTCAGGCGCACATTCAGCGAGATTTCTTCGGCCACGCGGCAGAGGAAACGCCCTTCTTCATCCAGGCCGGTAACCGGTCCATCGACGCCGATCTGCGCGATTTCCTCAGCAGTCACGCCGGCGCGTTGGGCGATCAGTACGTGTTGCTCCCACTCGTAGCTCGACGCTGTCACCTTTCCAATCCGCAGGACGGCAATCTCGCGCTTGCGGGCATCAAACTCACTGTTCATCAGAATGGAGCTGGCCAGCTGAATGAAGCCCTGCAGACTGGTGGGTGCGTTGGCCATCATTCGAAAGATGTTCGCCGGCGGCAATTGCTTGAGCAGGGCTGCAATTTCTTTAGGCAATTCGTGATCTTCAGGCAAAGCGATGCTGACGCTCATGACAAGCTTCCTAATGGAGGTTGAACAACTTGAGTGGTGGGCTATAGCCCGGTGATTCCAGAATCCACAGCGAGGTATTGGCCGGTCACGTACACGCTCTCCGTCGATATGAAGAACAGTGACGCATAGGCGATTTCCCAGGCGGTGCATTGCCGCTTGAACGGCAGGATCTCTCCGGTGCCGCGAGACTCCCGCCCTGCGCCCGCACTACGACCATTGGGCGTATCCACCAGACCCGGCACCACCATGTTGCAGCGCATGTGGCGACCCGCGCCGGCTCCCGCAAAGAAACGCAACAGGCCCATAAGGCTGGCTTTGGTGGTGTCGTAGGCGATCATTTGCGAACCGAACTTGAACCCAGCGACCGAGGAGGTGAGAACAAGCGACCCTCCCGCATCCATGCGTTTGATGGCCTCTCGGCCACAAAGCATGGCGCCGGTCTGATTGATCGCGATCAGTCGGTTCCACTCCTCCAAGGGAATGTCCATTCCTACCCGGCCGAAGGTTCCAACGTTGAACACCACACCATCCAGCCCACCCAACTGAGCGCGCGCGGACTCGAACATGGCGATCACTTGATCTTCCTGCTGGACGTCCACGGCCATCGCATATCCCTTGCCCCCCTTGGCCAGGATCAACTTGACGGTGTCTTGTGCGCTCTGCAGATTGATGTCGGCCACCGCGACCGTCGCGCCCTCTCGGGCAAACAGCAGGCACATGGCACGGCCATTACCAATCGGATCGGTAGCCGGGTCGAACTCTCGCTGACCTCCGCCAATGACCAGCACCTTTCTTCCCTCCAAGCGCCCACGGCCAGGCGCTTCGCCGCGTGACTCAGCCGACAGCGGCAAGGCTTGAACTTGCGACATGGTGACTCTCCTTATCATTGAGGTGGGGAGCCCCGCCCTCAGCTCATTACCAGACCACCGTCGACGTTGTAGCTCTGTCCGGTGATGTTGCGTGCCTCGTCCGAGGCCAAGAAAACGGCCATGGCGCCCATGTCCTCCGGGTCGTTAGCGCGCCCTAGGGGAAACATCTTGGCGGCCTGAGCGACGTACTCCTCACTGCTTATGCCGGCCTCCTTGGCACTCATCGCTACGGTCTGCATGGCCAGTGGCGTCATGGTCACGCCCGGGCAGATGGCATTGACAGTAATGTCGTGCTTGGCTAACTGATGTGCAGCCAGACGGGTCATGCCCAGCACCGCGCCCTTGCTCGCCGCGTAGGCCACGCTGGAGGCATTGGCGAAGCCACGCGCGCCGATGGAGGCAATGTTGATGATGCGACCGCCGCCGCCTTGGGCGATGAACTGTTTGGCCGCTGCCTGGAGGCCAAAGAACACACCCTTGGAGTTGACCGCGTTGACGAAGTCCCACTCCGCCTCGTCGGTTTCCGTGACGTAGTTGGGGCAATTGACCCCGGCGTTGTTGACGATGACATCGAGGCGGCCGAAGTGCTCGACCGTCTGCCGGACCATCGCGTAGATGCTCTCGACCTTGCTGCAGTCGGCCACGATCGGCAGGGTGCTGACACCAAGCTCAGACGCGCTTGCACACACCTGGTGCAATTGCGCGTCGTTGCGGTCGGCCAGCGCCAGCGTCGCGCCGGCCTTGGCCATGCTCAGGGCGATGGCTTCGCCGATACCGGCACCGGCACCGGTCACCAGCACCACCTTTTCTTTCAGACTAAACATAGGACTACCTTTCTACTCGCCAGACGAAGCCGAGGCCGGACCGGGACGCACGAACGCGTCCCTTCAGTTTCACTGGGGCCTGCGGCACGGTTTCCCAGAACTTCGGAGCGTGGCCGTATATGCGAGGTGAGGAACCCCACCTCGCCTTTTCAGGGGTTAGCGCACGCCACTGGTACGCAGTGAGTTCGGGCTGAATTCGGAGAAAGCGGCAGTCCAGTTGTATTCCGCCTTGGTCGACTCTTCGTTGCGCAGACCAGCGGTGAAATAGCGACCGTTGACGACGTCGTAGCAACTCTCGATGGGCATCGCCATGACCTTGATGTCGTACAGCTGGGTCAGGTACGCCTCCGACAAGCGCCAGAAGTTGCCGCGACTGTCGTAATGGTCGACCAGGGAAATGGCCCAGCTGTCTTCGTCGATGTATATCTCGCGCTTGGCATACATATGGCGTTGCCCCTCACGCAAGGTGGCTTCGAGCACCCACACTCGATGGCGCTCGTAGCGCACGTACTCGGGGTTCAGATGGCCAGGCTTCACGATGTCGTCGTACTTGAGCTTTGGGTCTTCCAGCGCGTAGTTGTTGTACGGGATGTACATCTCGCGCTTGCCGACGATCTTCCAGTCGTAACGGTCGATCGCCCCGTTGAACATGGTGAAGTTATCCGCCGTGTGCTGCGAACCACCGGTGGACGAAGGCCCGTCATAGGCGATCTGCGGAGCCCTGCGCACGCGACGTTGACCTGCGTTGTAGCTCCAGGCGGAACGCGGCGCCGCAACTGGATTGAACGAGTCGTGGGTCACGAAAACGTTGCCCGCATAGATCGCCGGGGAGATGTTTCGCAATTTGTAGAAGCCCGACAGGTTCTTGTTTTCCAACTTGCCGTAGTCGGTCAGATAGGACGCGATCTGAAGCTCCTGGAGCATCGCATTCGGCGTGTATCTACCGTTGGCTTCGGGTACTGCCGTGATGGTCTGTCGACGATAACCCGAGCCCATGGGCCGGGCGAGATGGTTCCAGATGAGCTCTGCACCGCTCTGCGGAATGGGGAAGGCCACGCCGCGGAAGTAGTTCTGGATGCCGAACCCATCGGCAGTCAGCTGCGTGGCGGTGGCGTTCTTCTTCGTTTCCGCATAGATGTCGTCGGTAAGCGCCAGCGTTCGATGGGTGGGGTAGACGTTCATCTTGAAGGTCTGCGGATAGCGATTGAACATCGCTTGTTGGCCCACCGATAGCTTGTCCTTGTACTGCGCGTAGTTGGACGCATCGATGGTGAACAGGGGCTTCTCGTCCTTGAAGATGTTCTCGCGGAAACCGCGCTCATCCACACCGCCGATATTGGTCGGCAAACCGCCTGTCCACTCGGGGATGGTGCCGTCGGCATTGCCGGCGCGCTCGGCCCCCATCGGAGTCAGCTCCTTGCCCAACCGGGCAGCAGCATCGGGCGACACTGCGGCCATTGCACTGGCGTTGAGCAACATCAGGGCGACACCGGCCCCCTGCAGCAGATGCATGTAGTTCTTCATTTGAATGTGTCCTCAGAAGTTGACGCCAAAGCTCAACGCGACAAAGTCACGATCAACCTGGGTGTTGTACTTGCCATCGAAGTAGTTGGTGTACGAAAGGCTCATGGTGTAGAGACTGCGGAAGTCACCATCCACGCCCAGACTGATGGCCTTGCTGTCCTCCAGGAACGGCGAGATGGAGGGGCCATAACCCTTCACGTCATGCGAGAAAGCCAGCGAAGGGCGCAGGTTCAACTGCGGAAGCACATCGCGGTAATCGAGGATGCCGCGCACGCGATAGCCCCAGGCCGTGGAAGTTGTGAACCCTTCGTCGTTGCAGTACTGCGGGTTGGACGTGTTGGTGGAGCTCGTGCACAAGGCGTTGTTTGCCAGCGTCCCCTGACCGAAGGCGCCGTCACGACCAAAGCGGATACCGAACTTGTTGTCCAGACCACCGGTATGGACCACCGCCGCCTCGCCGATCAGCGTCAGGCGATCGGCTCCAGCCACACGGTTGAAGATGTGCGTGGCCCCCAACTGCAGCTGTGTCATTTCCTTGCGTTGATAGCCGCGAATGGTCTGGTTGTTCGCAATGTCATAGAGACCGGTGCTGTAGACAGGCGTGATCGCGGCAGTGCCCAGCGCCGTCAACGTCATATCGGTACCGTTGATCTGCAGAGGAGCATTCGGGCGATAGGACAATTCGCCTTGAATGGCAGTACCGGTATTCAGCGTGGTCGCGAAGCTCAGACCGTAAAGACGGATGTCTTCCGGGTAGTCGACGAAGTACTGGGACGTCCCCAGGCGATAGGCTGCCCCCAGGCCGTTGGCAAGAGCGGCACAGGCAGCCCCCGTAACGCCGGCGTTGGCGCAAAGCGAGCCGGCAAAACCGCTATCGGCAGTATGGGGACCGGTAATCATGCTGTAGTACGGCGTACGGCTGTGGTAGTTCATGAAGTACGCCGCAAACTCGGTGTCCAGCGCCAACGAGTTCCAGCGCAGCGCAGCCCCCCACTGACCGCCGTTGCGAGCATCGTTGTCCCCAGCTCGGGGAATCTGGATTCCCTCACTGGTCAGGATCACGCCTTCAGGCGAAAGAGCAGCGACCGCCGCCGGATTGCGAGTCAGGTTGGCGCTGACCGTGTTGGCCAGGCAGCCATCGGCCATGTTGTCGATGCCGAAATAGGTGCCGCAGTTGTCCAGCACCACCTGTTTCCAGTCCAACTGATAGAACATCTCGACCGAGGTGTTTTCTGTCAGCCCCTGGGTGAGATAAATCATCTCAACTGGAATCAGGCCTTCTTTCAGTTCGGAGCCTGGTCGGCGCAGCGCCGAGATATCCACCGGGTTGATCGAGTTGATGCCTCCACCGATGAAGATACTCTCGCCCCAGCTGACGACCTGTTTACCTACCCGGAACGAGCCAGACATATCGCCAAGGTCGTAGTTGTAGTAGCCAAACATGTCCAGCAGTTCCGCACCGGAAGACTGGGCGCCGCGCTTGCGATTGGTGTCGTCGATATCCTTGAAGGGACGGCTTTCATCCTTCAACTCGAAGTCGTACCAGTACTTGCCCCGCGTGAAGAAACCGACATTCTGATAGCGCAGTTCCAGATCGTGTACGCCCTTGAAAATCTTCGAGAAGGTTTCGCCTTTCTTGAAATTCAAGCGCCCGTCATCACTAGTGGTACTGCTACCGGTGCCACCGTTATTGACACCGATAAGGCTGGACTTGGGATCGGATGCTGCCCAACTGGCGCCCACCGAAAGCGCGGAGTCGAACTGCCCTTCCAGTTCGCCGTAGTTGAAGGTAATAGCGTTAGCCTTGCTGGCCATTACCGAGCACACGGCAAGGGTCAGCGCGCTGGCTTTAAAGCCTGCGGACTTGTGTGAAGAATACATTTCACGCCTCATTATTTTTATTAGCGGAGATGGATAAGTTCCAAAGTTCTGCGCTAGATCCTTTTTGCCGCGCAGCTGCAGCCCTGGCCCACCCTGACCAGAGTCAACAACTTATTCCGTGGTGTATGCCGCCGGCAGAGGGCGGATGTACTTGGCCGGCTGCAGACCGCGCGCCTTCACCAGGTTGTCGATGGCAAGCATGATGTCGTTGGCATCCATCATCCCGAGGTAGTTGCCCTCTGCATCGAAATTGATGTTGGCGCCATACACCACCATGAGGGTGTCAGTCGGCTCGGTGTTGTCAGCCGGCGTCATGAAGGTGTGAATCGAGCCACCCGGCTCGAACAGGTAGCTGCCTGCAGTTTGCGGCTGCTCGGGATACTCCACGTACATCCATTTGCCGGAGTTGGTGAACAGGTGAACCGTTCCGGTGTGGTAGTGGCAGGGAAGAACGACACCCGGATGGAAGATCACCCGCAACACCCAGATCCCCAGGCAGGGGTCGAGAAACAGGGGTTGCATATCGACACCTCGGAAATGCGGGGCCATTACGTCTTCGTAAATCGGCAGCTCCCTGGTGTTCAGCGTCAGCAGATCTTTATGGCTGTAAAAAGAAATAGGCATTGCCACGAGGTGTTCCTCTTGGGGTTCTTGTTTGTGGCTAAGCCTAAACAGCAATTCGCTCTCCGAATTATGATTCGACGCCAATTGATAGTGTTTTTTCGACAACCGTACGAATGGACCGTCCTGCGACTAGCAGCAGAAATGGCGGGATGGCATATATGGAAGGGCAAGCGCACACGCCCCTAGACCGTATAAATACGACTTTCGATGATCCATATGCGCCACTTATAGTGCCTTGCGGCAACTCCTGTCGCCCGCATGCTGCGGGCTTCAGGCTTCAGCTTTACCTGCCCCAGATAGGTCAAGAAATGAACAATAACAATACCGGCTACCCATCCCCCCAACGTGCCTGGAGCATGGTGCTCATCCTGATGTGCGCTTACATTCTGTCCTTCGTGGATCGACAGATACTGAGCCTTCTGGTGGAACCCATCCGCCGTGACCTGCTGCTCAATGACACCCAGATCAGCCTGCTGATGGGGCTGGCATTTGCTCTCTTCTACACCCTGTGCGGCTTGCCTTTGGGACGTGCGGCCGACTCCAGGAGTCGGCGCGGGATAATCGCCATCGGCATTCTGGTGTGGAGCGCCGCAACGGCGTTTTGCGGTCTTGCCAAAAACTACTGGCACTTTCTTATCGGCCGTATCGGCGTGGGAGCAGGCGAAGCGGCACTGAACCCGGCTGCTTATTCGCTGATTGCTGACAGCTTCCCCGATGATCGTCGTGCCACAGCCATGAGCGTCTACGCCATGGGCGTGTACCTGGGCTCCGGCGTGGCTTACATGCTTGGGGGACTGATCATCAAATTTGCTTCAGCACAGGGTGACATCGCGCTACCGATCCTAGGTGAGATACGTCACTGGCAGATGATCTTCATCATCCTGGGTGCGCTGGGCATTGCATTCACCTTGACCCTGCTGGCAATCAAAGAGCCTGGGCGCCGGGGAGCCGGTGCGGGCGTAGCCGTGCCGATCAAGGATGTAGGGCGATACATGGCGAGCAACCGCAGCACCGTGCTGCTGCACAACTTCGGCTTCGCTCTGCTGATGTTGGTTGGCTATGGCATGGGAGCCTGGGCACCGAGCTTTTTCATTCGAACCTACGGCTGGACGCCAACGGAAGTCGGCCTGATCTATGGCAGCATCGTACTGGTTTGCGGCTGCCTCGGCGTGGTGAGTGGCGGTCGCCTGGCTGACTACCTTCGAAAGCGCGGCTACAAGGACGCCTCCATGCGAGTGGGCCTGATAGCTGCGGTTCTCGGGCTGCCCACCGCTTTTGCTCCATTGGCATCCACCGGCGAACTTGCCGCAGCGCTGCAGATACCGGCTGTGTTCTTCATGAGTATGCCAATCGGTGTGGCCGTCGCAGCGCTGCAGGAGATCATGCCCAACCAGATGCGCGGCCAGGCCGTTGCCCTGTATAGCCTCATCGCCAGCCTGATTGGCCTTGGTCTCGGGCCCACCGCCGTAGCGCTGATCACTGACTACGGCTTCCGTGATCCTATGGCCGTGCGCTACTCCATGGTCATCGTTTCCCTGATCGGGTTAAGCACAGGCGCCCTCCTCCTCGGTCGCGGCCTGGTCCATTTCCGCAGAACCCGCGAGGCTCTGGCGCATTGGCGCCCGCCGGTGGCGGGCCAGTCCATCGAGACTTCTTCGTCGGCATCCGGCCAGGCAAACGTCAACACCAAAATCTGACCGCACACACCTGGATGTCTGTTGGAGCGAGGCAACTATCGCCCTCGCCCCAACTGCATCCGCGCGCCTCATGCGCTCCGGAAAATTGGCTGAAAAACACCAATAGATGACGGAGCGGCACAATTGAAAGTGCTTTTCGCCCCTTAACATCGAAATTCAATAACAAGACTGCAGGCGCTTGACGTCTGTTTTCCCTCTGCGGACAGGCTCGCTCAAGTGAGACTGTGCGGCGAAAGCAATTAGTAGATGGAGTTAGGATCATGCCAATAGGTTACGAACTAGAACCCAGTGGCGCGTGGGACCGCCTGTACCGCTGGTTCTCCAAAGTTTCGTCGCGCTGGGTGGGGGCAGCCGATGAACTACCGCCCAAAGAGGCCATGGCCGGCCACCTCGCAGCCCAGCGCTTGGCCTATGACGCCGTCGTTCACGTAAGTAAATTGCTCAAGGTGGGCATGACCGAGCTCGAGGCAGCCACGCTGCTTGAGAACTACCTGAAGGATCATGGCACCGAACGTTATCTGCACCGTGCATTCGCCTGGTTCGGCTCCCATTCACGCTTTGACGAATACCAGTCCTACAGCGACTACCACCCCAGCGACCGCGCCCTTGAACCACACCACGTGGTGATCCTCGATGTATCACCGGTGGTGGACGGATACATCGGTGACGTTGGCTATACGGTATGCCTTCAGCCCGACGCCGAACTGGAGAAGGCGAAAGCTTTCTTGCTGCAGTTGCGCGAAGACCTGCCAGGCATGTTCGGCAGCACAATGACTGCTAGCGAGATCTGGCTGGAAATCAATCAGCGCATCAAGGACGCCGGTTACGACAACATCCACAGCAAGTACCCTCATTGCGTTCTTGGCCATCGGGTATTTCGCGTGAAGCCAAAGACAGGGAAGCACCTTCGCATCGGCAACCGTTCATTCGGCTGGTTCTCTCTGGAGACCAACATGGTGCTGATGAAGATGGGGCTATCCGCGACCCTGACGCCCGAGCACATCGGCCGCAAGCTCGGTCTATGGGCCATCGAGCCTCATATCGGCTGGGCAGGAGGTGGCGCGAAATTCGAAGAAATCCTGGTGGTTGAGCCGGGTCGCTGCTACTGGCTGGACGACAATGTGCCCCATGTAGTCGAGGCCAAGGAACGCCAAGCCAAAGCAACGAACTAAGTTGACGGTCCGATGAAACCGCAACTCCCGGAGCCCAAACGCACCCCGTCCAGGATCAGCGCCAGCAAACTCATTGCTGGCCTCCTGCTCGGCCTACTTATCGCGCTGTACTGCTTGACCACATCAACTCGGGGCGGCCGCGCTTACGGGCAGGCCAGCACACACGACCTCAATTCAGGAATGCAGCGTCTAACCGGCAACCGCTGCTTTGCTGAAAAACAGCTCAACGTCGGGGGGTGCTCCCGCAACGCCTCAGGAGCTCCAGATGTCACTTAAAGTTCATCACCTCAACTGCGGCACGATGTGCCCGGCTTGCGAGCGGCTGGTCAAAGGTAAAGGCAGTTGGTCGCGCCCAGGAGAACTCGTGTGCCATTGCCTCCTGCTGGAAACGGCGGAGTCGTTGGTTCTGGTGGATACGGGCATGGGCGAACGCGATATTGCAGAGCCTCGCCGACGTCTCGGCTCCACCTATACGGCCCTGTTCAAACCGCGCCTGTCACCCGATGAGACGGCGATTGCTCAGATCCGCGCCCTTGGCTTCGATCCACGCGATGTACGCCACATCATCACCACTCATTTGGACCTGGACCACGCCGGGGGCCTGAGTGACTTCCCTGACGCCCATGTGCATGTGCTGAAGCCCGAGCTCAAGCAAATCCAGGAACCGGGTCTTCGCGAACACATGCGTTTTCGTCTGCCACAATTCGATCACCACCCCAAGTGGGTGGTGCATGAGGAGCAAGGGGAAAACTGGTTCGGCTTTGAGAGCATCCAGGCCATTCCAGAACTCGGCACAGACATACTGCTGGTACCGCTGATTGGCCACACCAAGGGTCACACCGGGGTAGCTGTGGATACGGGCGACGAATGGCTACTGCATTGTGGCGATGCCTACTATCACCACAGCGAGCTCACATCGACGCCAGACACGCCCGCATTTCTGAAGTTCTTTGAAGTGCTTATTCAGGCCAAGCCATCAGAACGCATCCGCAACATCAAACGATTGAGGGAGCTGGCGGCAAGCCACGGCAATCAGATCGAGATGTTCTGCGCCCACGATCCAGTGGAGCTCGAGCGGTACCTATGCTGAATAGAATCTCCAAGCAGGGACATCATGTCGCTTAATCGAATCCTCATCCTTCTGGTCGTTGCTGGCTATGTAGTGGTCAACATCAGCATGCAGATCGACTTCTTTGCCGGCCGGGATATTTTTGCAAAATACCAAGCCACCACCAGTGCAGCCGACGCCCTCATAGTTGCCAAGCAAGCGTACTACGCCAAAACCGCTTTCCTGTTGACCCTGTTGATCTTACTGGCCCTGAGAGTGCCTTTCGAACTGGGATTCGGAGTGTCATTTGTAACTTATGCCTTGCTTATGCTGGCGTTCTTCGGTCTGGAGAGATCAACCACGATTTACCTCGTGGCGTCTGTGGCCCTGCTGGGTAGCTACTTCTGGGACCGGATTAGATCCAGGCGCGGAAGTAAATTCGATCCGAATATCTCGACATGAAAATCGCTTGTCGCAAGCGCATGACGTCTCTCAACGCTCACACGCTTGCCTGATGCGCTGTCATCGCTCAGCGATTCCGATAACGCCAGTAACCGCCAACTACGACTATGAGCACGGAAAGAACGATAAAGGTAATGCTCATCGGCATACCCCCTGAGTGGTTGGGTAGCTGATCTCACCGCAGCACGAGCACGCTGGTGCCGTGCTGCCAGCGCAGAACGGAAATGTCTGCGCCGAGGACGATTAGCCCAGCTTGGAAGCGTTGAAGAAGCCGGAAATCTGTTGCGCCAGCATCAGATCGCCCTCGACCTGCAGCTTGCCGGTCATGAACGCGGTAATGCCGTCCAGGTCCCCCTTGAACAGGGAGATCAGGTCATCGTCTGCGATGGTCAAGGTCACATTCGGATCTCCAGCAGTGCCGTTGGCAACGGTGCAGGCACTGTCACTGATCGTGGCGTACGTCGGCTCGGCGACATTGAACTGAATCGTGCAGTTCACACCCGCTACAGCGTGATCATTCAGTACGGAAGGAAGGCTTTTCAGAAAGTGGTTAGCGCTCATGAGACGAAGTCCTTGTTGTTATGAAGGTAGTGATGCCAACTCACGGCGTCGCTAGGCGGCGTTCGGCTTCTGAGTGCTGACACGGCCAGGATCGCCGGAGCGCCCCTTGTCAGATTGACAGGCGCTTACAGTGCTGCGCGCTGCCGAGCGGCATGAGAGCGAATCTAATGGGCGGCCCAGCGCTGGGTATTGACCGAACTCGAACACTTGTGACCCTTGGCCCGCAGGTCAAAGACGAGGTTTACGGCAGTGACGACCAACCACAACGAGTCACGAGGAACAGAGCACTTCAGCGTCGCCGTGCACTTTCTGAAGCTGCTGATCGACTATGTGGTACAGCAGGGACGCCCCCCGGATGAGCTGTTGCGGAGGGCAGATATTTCCACAGAATCGCTCGCCGACCCCAATGGCCGCATAGCGTTCGTGAGCTTCAATCATCTCTGTGAACTGGCTGCCGTTGAACTGAATGATCCTTGCCTGGGATTGAAGGTGGGACAAGGAGTGCGCCCCGGGCACTTGGGCTCCTACGGGTATGCACTGATGGCGTGCTCCAATGGCTTGCAATTGCTGCAGCAATCCGCCCGTTACTCAGTACTGGCCATCGATGCCGGCCACCATCTCATCGAGATCCGCGGCGACGAATGCATCCGCCACTGGCGAAGCAGCCTGCCGGATGGGATGCAGCTTGGGCGCTTCCAGGATGAACTCAACCTTGCCACCTGGCTTACTCTGGCCCGCTGGTTCGGCGGCAACCAGAACCTCAATCCAAACTGGGTAGCATTTCGGCACACCAAGCCAGACGATGTGCGCGAATATGAGGCTCTCTTCCGCTGCCCGTTGAAGTTTGACCAGCCAGAAACCACCATCGCGTTCAACGCTAGGTATCTCTACATCGAGCTGCCATTTGCCGACAGCAAGTTGCGGCGGATCATGAGCGATGTCTGCGAGCAGTTGCTCAAGCAGTTGGGTGATGCGCTGGAGCCGTCCTGGCTGGCGATTGCCAGGCGTACTGTCCTGGAGTCATTCAGCCAAGGTGAACCGCGCCTGCAGACCGCCGCAAAAGCGGTGGGCATGAGTGAGGCCGAGCTCAAGGAACATCTTGCTCATCGGGGGCTGAGCTTCCGTGGTTTCGTCGACGACCTTCGTAGCTCGCTGGCGATCGGGTACGCACGCGATCCGGCCTTGGGGCTAGTGGATATCGCGTACCTCCTCGGTTTCTCCGAACAAAGTGCCTTCCAGCGCGCCTTCAAGCGCTGGACCGGCATGACGCCCGGTCAATATCGCCGAAGCCACATTGCCCCATCAGGTAAGTCCTCACCTTCCTGGTGAAATACTCGCGGCACACTTGGGCAAGCCATGGCGATCCGGGGCGATTCAGTAACCCCAACCGCAGGTACACAATACTATGCATACCCTCGCTCAGGGGAGAGCAGTCTGCGCCCCCTGAGCCGCTGAGCCCTACAACGAGCTCACCAGGTGCCCACCATCGACGGCCAACACACTGCCGGTCATGAACGATCCGGCCTCGCTGGCAAGGAGCAAGAAAGGTCCTTCCAGCTCCTCCAGCACCCCCAAACGGCGCATCGGAACAACATCTCGGATGTAGGCCTGCCCCTTGTCGCTGTCGAAGTAGGCATCGTTCATCTCGGTCTTGAAGTAGCCCGGAGCAATCACGTTGACGCGGATCCTGTAGCGCGCGAGCTCCAACGCCAACGACTTGGTCAGGTGCACCACACCAGCCTTGGCGGCGCAGTAGTGGCTGTAGCCAGTGCCGGCGCGCAGGCCGAGTATCGACGCGACATTGACGATGCTGCCACCACGACCGGCCTTGGCCAGCCGCTGCGCGGCAACCTGGGCGACGCGCCAGACGCCGTCGAGGTTCGTCGAGAGCATGGCACGCCAATCGTCCTCACTGATCTCCAGCGGGCGCTGGCCGTTGCCAATGCCGGCATTGTTGAGTACCACATCAACCACACCGAAGTGGGCCTCGGCAGCGTCGAAAGCTGCTTCCACGCTTTCACGGTTGGTGACATCTAGAGCGACGGACATCGCCTCGCAATCTTCCCACTGAATGTCCTTGGCCACCTGCTCCAGCCGATCCACGCGCCGCGCGGCGAGGACTACGCGAGCGCCCGCGCGGCCGGCCACGCGGGCCAGATGCGCGCCTATGCCACCGGAGGCGCCGGTGATCAGCACGGTGCGACCGGCCAAGGCAAAGCTCCTTGCGAAATCGGTCGTCATCAGAACACCTCGAACAGGCCGGCGGCGCCCATGCCGCCGCCGACACACATGGTCACCACCACGTACTTCACACCACGACGCTTACCTTCGAGCAGGGCATGGCCGACCATGCGCGCGCCGCTCATGCCGTAAGGGTGACCGATGGCAATGGCGCCGCCGTTGACGTTGTAGCGATCGTTGTCGATACCCAGCTTGTCGCGGCAGTAAATCGCCTGACAAGCGAAGGCTTCGTTGAGCTCCCAGAGGCCGATGTCGTCGATGGAGAGGCCGTGCTGCCTGAGCAGCTTCGGCACCGCCAGCACCGGGCCAATACCCATCTCTTCAGGGGCCAGCCCGGCGACCGCGATGCCGCGATAGGCGCCCAGCGGTTCGAGGTTACGCTGCTCGGCCAGGCGGCCGTCCATTAGCACGCAGGCGCTGGCGCCATCGGAAAGCTGGCTGGCGTTGCCGGCGGTGATGCAGCCGCCCTCAACCACCGATTCGAGTCTGGTCAGGTCGTCGAGCACGGTTTGTGGGCGATTGCCCTCGTCGAGGCGCAGGGTGACTTCCTCGAAGCTGACCGCGCCGGTGGCCTTATCGACTAACTGCTTGGTGGCGGTGACCGGGACTATCTCGCCATCAAACAGGCCGGCGGCCTGGGCAGCGGCGATGCGTTGTTGGGACTGCAGGGAGTAGGCGTCCTGAGCCTCGCGGCTGATGCCGTAGCGTTTCGCCACCAGCTCGGCAGTGTGCAGCATCGGCATGTAGGCGTGCTCGGCGTGGCGCATCACCAGCTCGTCGCGATCGGCGATGGACCATTCCATGTGGCGGGTCTGTACCAGGCTGATCTGCTCCTGGCCGGCACCGATGGTGACCAGCATGCCGTCGACCATGATCTGCTTGGCGGCAGTGGCGATGGCCATCAGACCAGAGGCGCACTGACGGTCAAGGGTCTGTCCGCTGACCGACAGCGGCAGGCCGGAGGCCAGTGCAGCCATTCGACCGAGGTTCCAGCCGGCGGTGCCGCCGGGCATGGCGGTGCCCATCACCAGGTCTTCGATCTCGGCGGCCTCGATACCGGCACGCTCCACGGCGGCGCGGATCGCGTAGCTGGCCATGGTCGGCGACTTGAGGTTGTTGAAGGCACCGCGGAAGGCCTTGGCGATCGGCGTGCGGGCGGTGGAAAGGATGACGGCTTCTTTCATGATTCGGGTGTCCTGAACGTTTGATATTCCCTCTCCCCGAAGGAGAGGGAATGGTTCGGAGGAAGGGGGTTCAGATCTTTTCGATTCGGCTCATGCCAGCGGCCACCAGGCGTTCCAGCAACGGTGCTGGCTGGAACCACATCTCGCCGTATTCACCAAGGGTCTGGCGGTAGTGACGGATGCCGGCCAGCACCTTGTCCAGACCAAGCTGCTCGGCGTAGTGCATAGGGCCACCAAGGTGGGCCGGGAAGCCGTAGCCATTGATCCACACCAGGTCGATGTCGCTGGCGCGCAGGGCGATACCTTCGTCGAGCAGTTGGATGCCTTCGTTGATAAGCATGAACAGGCAGCGGTCGTGGATCTCCTGGGTGGAGATGTCGCTGCGGCGGGTGACGCCCAATTCGTCAGCGATTCGCGCAGCCAGCTCTGGCACTTCCGGGTCGTCCTTGCGCTCACGGCCTTCATACAGGTAGAAGCCGCGACCGGCCTTCTGGCCATAACGGCCGAGCTTGTACAGCTCGTTGCCTACGATGTGGTAGCTCGGGTCATGGGCGGTGGCGGCGCGGTTGGCATCGCGCACCAGGAAGTTGACGTCGACGCCGGCCAGGTCGGTCATGCTCAGCACGCCCATGTTCAGGTCGAGGCCGGTCAGCACGCTGTCGACCTGCGCCGGGGTAGCTCCTTCAAGTACCAGGCGGTGCGCTTCACGGTTGTACGGCTCGAGCATGCGGTTGCCAATGAAACCGAAGCAGACGCCGGAGACCACCGGCAGTTTGCCGATGCGCTTGGCGACCTTCATCGTGGTAGCCAATACATCCGGCGCGGTGGCCTTGCCGCGCACCACTTCGAGCAGTCGCATGACGTTGGCGGGGCTGAAGAAGTGCAAACCGATCACATCCTTCGGACGTTGGGTGACGGCGGCGATGGCGTCGACATCCAGTGACGATGTGTTGCTGGCAAGGATCGCCCACGGCTTGCACACCTGGTCAAGGGTGCGGAATACCTGTTCCTTGATCTCCATCTTCTCGAACACCGCCTCGATCACCAGGTCGGCGTCGGCCAGGTCGGCGTAGTCCAGCGTGCCCTGCAGCAGCTTCATGCGCTGTTCCAGCTGCGCTTCGCTGAGCTTGCCGCGCTTGAGGCTGATCTCGTAGTTCTTGCGAATCTGGGTCAGGCCGCGGTCGAGGGCCTCGGCCTTGAGCTCCAGCAGTTTCACCGGGATGCCGGCGTTGGCGAAGTTCATGGCGATGCCGCCGCCCATGGTTCCCGCACCAATCACTGCAACCCGCTCGATCGGGCGCAGTGGGGTGTCGGCGGCAATCCCCGGGATTCGCCCGGCTTCGCGTTCGGCGAAGAACACGTGGCGCAGCGCCGCCGACTGCGCGGAGGCCTCGGCCTCCTTGAACAGCGCAGATTCGCGAGCCAGCCCCTCAGTCAGCGGTAGCGTGCAGGCCGCTTCCACCGCAGCGAGCACCAGGCGCGGCGCCAAGCGGTGCTTCCAGCGGGACTCGTTGGCAGTGCGGAACTGGCTGAAGAAGTTGGCGGTAATGCTGTCGACCGGGTTGGCAAAGTGGCTGGTACGGTGTGCCGGAGCGTTCTGCGCGAGCAGCTCACGAGCGAAGTAGCAGGCTTCCACCAGCAGGCTGTCGGCGCTGGCAGCGAGACGGTCCAGCAGGCCAAACTCAAGGGCACTCCGGGCGTTGACCGGCTGGCCGGAAATCATCATGTCGAGGGCCGGCTCGACGCCGATCAGACGGGGCAGGCGCTGGGTTCCACCGGCGCCCGGCAGCAGGCCGAGGTTGATTTCCGGCAGACCCAGGCGCGCTGTGGGCTCACCGATGCGGTAGCCGCAAGCCAGCGCCAGCTCCAGACCACCGCCGAGCGCCAGTTTGCCGATGGCGGCGATCAGTGGTTTGTCGATCTGGGTCAGGCGCACCAGCAGGCCGGGCAGGTCCGGCGCGGCAAAGGACGCTTCGGTGCCGAACTCGGTGATGTCAGCACCGGCACAGAACAGACCGTGTTCGCCATGGAAGATGATCGCCCGCACAGCGGTATCGGCGGCGGCGCGCTCGCAGGCGTCGAGAATGGCGGCGCGCAAGGGCTGACCGAGTGCGTTGACCGGCGGACGTGCCAGGCCGATCAGGGCCAGGCCGTCTTCGACGCGGTAGTTAACCAGTGTGCTCATGTCGGGTCCTTCAGTGATCAGGGGCAAATAGGAAGGGGCGCGGTTGGCCCCTTCTCCCCCTGAAGAGTTGGGCGGAGGACTGCGTGGTTTCCTCCGCTGGTCCCAGCCCCTTCAGAGGGAGAAGAGCTCGTTCAGAACCAGACGTTCTGCATGTCATAGGTCAGGCGGTTACCGGCACTGAGCAAACGTGCCTGGCTGTCCAGCCCGGCCAGTTCCCAGTCCATGAAATAGCGCGCGGCGTGCAGCTTGCCCCGGTAGAAGTCGGCCTCATTGCCGGTGGCACCGGCGTCGAGCGCGCGACTGGCGACCAGCGCCTGGCGTAGCCAGATCCAGCCGACTACCACCCGGCCGAACAGGTCGAGGTAGGAGGTGGCATTGGACAGCCCGAGGTTGGCGTCGGCGGCGACCTGGGCCTGCAGATCGACGGTGACCCGCTCGAGGACTCCCAGGGCATCAGAAAGGGCGGCGGCCAGCGGCGCGCACACGCCGGCGGCATCGGCAAGGCTGGCACGGACCTCGGCGAGGAACAGCTGATATCCCTTGCCGCCGCGCTGGCCGACCTTGCGGCAGAGCAGGTCGAGGCCATGAATGCCTTCGGTGCCTTCGTGAATCGGGTTCAGGCGGTTGTCGCGGTAGTACTGCTCCAGCGGGTACTCGCGGATGTAGCCGGAGCCGCCGAGGATCTGGATGCCGAGGTCGGAGGCAATCACCCCGTACTTCGAGGGGTAGGACTTGACCATCGGGATCAGCAGGTCGAGCAGATCCGCGGCGGCGTCGCGGACGGAGGCGTCCGGCGCGGTGTGGGCGTCCTCGAACAGGCTACTGGCGTACAGGCACAGCGACAGGCTGCCCTCGGCGTAGACCTTCTGTTGCAGCAGCATGCGGCGCACGTCAGCGTGCTCGACAATGCGCACCTGCGGCGCCAGCGGGTCCTTGCTGCCCGGCAGGCGGCCCTGCGGACGCTCGCGGGCGTAGTCGAGGGCATGAATGTAGCTCTGGTAGGCCAACGCCGAGGCGCCCAGGGCCACGCCAATGCGCGCCTCATTCATCATCTGGAACATGTAGGAGAGGCCCTTGTTGGCCTCGCCGACGAGGTAGCCGACCGCACCGCCCTTCTCCCCGAAACTGAGCACGGTGGAGGTGGTGTTGCGGTAGCCCATCTTGTGCAGCAGGCCAGCCAGCGCCACGTCGTTGCGCGCGCCGAGGCTGCCATCGTCGTTGACCAAGAACTTCGGAACCAAGAACAGCGAGATGCCCTTGACCCCAGCCGGCGCGCCCTCGATGCGGGCGAGCACCATGTGCACGATGTTGTCGGTCAGCTCGTGGTCGCCGCCGGAGATGAACATTTTCTGGCCGAACACCCGGTAACTGCCGTCCTCCGCCGGCCGCGCGGTGGTGCGGATGTCGCCAAGCGCCGAACCCTGACCCGGCTCGGTCAGCGCCATGGTGCCGCTGTAGCGGCCGTCCAGCATTGGCGGCAGGAAGCGCTCGCGCAGGGCGTCACCGGCGAAGCTCTTGACCAGGTTGGCCGAGCCGATGGTAAGGAAGGAGTAGCCGGCGCTGGCGATGTTGGCGGCATTGAAGTAAGCCATGCAGGCACGCAGCACTACTTCCGGCAACTGCAGGCCGCCGTCCTCGGCGTCATGGTGGGCAGCGTGGAAGCCGGCGGCGGCGAGCGCATTCCAAGCGGCCTGGGTTTCTGGAATCAGGGTGACCTTCTCGCCGTCGAAGGTCGGCTCGTTGGCGTCGCCCTTGTGGTTGTGCGGTGCCAAGTACTCGGCGGCGATGTTCCGGGCAGTGTCCAGGGTGGCGTTGAAGACGGCGCGGTCGTGCTCGGCATAACGAGGACGCTGCAGCAGCGCCTCGGTATCGAGCATCTCGTAGAGCTGGAAGCTCAGTTCGCGTTCGTTGAGTAGCTTGTCAGTCATGGTGTTCTCGTCAGGCGGAGACGGGCCTGGCGATGCCAGGTCGAACTGACGAGCGTTGTAGCAGTCGCGCGCCGGCGAGCGCGTCCAACCGAGGGTGGATTTACGGGTGGAGACGGTGGAGCCCAGGTGGAGTACGCCCCACTCAGTGATCCAGAAACTTCAGGCGCCGCGCCGCCTGCAGGGCCGTCTCGCGGTCGGTGGCATCCAGCTTGCGAAAGAGTTTGTTGATGTGGGTCTTCACCGTACTCAGGCCAATGAACAACCCCTCCGCGATCTGCTGGTTACCCTGTCCACGGGCCATACGCCGCAGCACGTCCTGCTCACGACGGGTCAGGGGCTCGACCAGCATCTCATGCACGCCCTCCCCCGCCAGCAATCCCGGCAGCCAGGTCGTCAGTTGCTCGCGAGGCGGCAGCGGTTCTAGCCCGGTCTGGCGACGGTGCTGCGGATTGAACAGCTGGCGCAGCTCCTCCCGCAGACCGCGACCTTCCCGGTGAAGCAATTGGCCAAAACCGTAGCGCACCGCCAGTTGCAGTGCCTGTTCAAGGCTCGCTTCCATCTCGGTCCGACGTTTCAGGTCCAAGTGCAGAGTGGCCTCCAGCAGATGCCATTGAAGCTGCAGCAGCAGGTTGCCCTCCACCAAGGCATGGCGCAGCGATTCGTCGGCAATACGCGCCGCCACCTCATGCTGCCCCAGGTGCCGCTGGACCCAAGCGTAGGCCAGATGCTCTTCCGGCATCACCTCGGCATAGTGGCGACGGCACCAGTGCCACTCTTCCAGCCAGGCGAGAATGAACTCTTCGTCGTGCTCACCGACCGCCAGCTGTACGCGTCCAGCCCCAGCCAGTCGATACAGGCCGAACAGTTGGTAGTGGCGAGCCAAGCGCCGCGCTTCATCCCAGCGGCGGCGCGCCTGTTCTACATCTCCCCGGGCTTCCGCCAGACAGGCCTGGTGGTGCAGGACCCAGGGAAGCGCCGCGCAGTGCACCACATCGAGTGCAAGGGCTTCTGCCTGCGCCAGGCGCTGTGCCGCCGCCTCGAACTGGTTGCGTTGCAGCAGCACCAGTCCCTGGCCCAGATGCAGGTAGAGGTCGTAGAAATTCTGCGGGACGCTGACTGGAAGCTCCTGGGCCAGCCCCAGGAAGCGCTGCTCCGCCTCAGCCAGTTGGCCACGGCTCAGCTCGATCTGCACAAGCAGCAGGTGCAGGCTGTTGGTGTAGCCACGGAAACCCAGCGTGGTCAGCTCCTCCAGAGCCGCCGTGGCGCAGCGATGCGCCTCTTCCGATCGACCCAGGGCGAACAGGCAGCTGGCCTGATTGAACTGCAGTACCGCGCTTGCCGCATTCTGCTGCGGATACTGCTGCAGTGCCTCGGTCACCAGTCGCAGGCCGTGGTTGAAATTCCCGCCAAGCACCGCAAGCCGACTGCGCAGAAAGGCCACCGTCTGGTAAGAGCGCTCGGGGCGGTGAAGGGGCGCCGTCTCGCTGCGCAGCAGACGTTGCAGACGCAGCAGGCAGTTGCGTGCGCGGGCGATGTCGTTCGTGGCGATAACCGTGCTGGCTTCGGTAATCGCCAGGGTCAAGTGATCGCTGTCCTGCTCGGGCAGGACAGCCAGGAAATCAACGATGGAGCCGATCCGACCCTGGCGCAGCAAGTCAAAGCTGTGTTGCTCGACTACCGCCAGGAGGCGGTTGTACTCACGTGCCCGCCCCAGTTGCTGAACAGCCTCCGCATAGCGCCTGTTGTCCAGCAGCCAGTCGGCCGCCTTCCGGTGCAGCGTCTGCAGCACTTCCGGGGGGCGGCCCTGCAATCGCAGGTAACCGGTGCCGCGCACTGCCGGGTGGTAACGGTAGGTCGGGCGTTCGTCCGGACGCTGCGAGGTCAACAGGTCCCGACGCTGCAGTCGGCGGATGGCCTCGTCGGCCCGGGCATTGTCGCTGAGCTGAGCGGCCAGCCGCTCATCGAACGAGCCCACTACCGATGTGCACTCAATGAATCGCACCAGTTCCACCGGCAGATCAGCCAACAACGACTCCTCCAGGAAGCTTGCGACATGCGTCGTCATCCGCGCCTTTATGCGCTCCGGACTGAACCCGGGCTCCTCTGCATAAGCTGCCAGCCCCAGCAGTACGGCACTGATCCAACCCTCGCTGCTAGCCCGTAGCCAGTAGATGGCGTCGGCACCCAGGCTTAACCCACGCGCTTGGGCCAGCGCCTCGATCTGAGCGCTATCTAGAGACAGATCAGCCGCCCCCAGCAACTGCAAGCGCTGATCGCGGCGCAACTGACTGATAGCCAGCGCCGGCAGACCCTGGCTCGCGCCCACCAGATGCAGAGTCGAAGGGCCGAATTCCAGCAATTCGTTCAGATAGCCACAGGTGCCACGCGCCCGCAGGTGATGGAGATCGTCGAGGAATAGTGTGAAGCGTTCCGTGCGTTGCTCCAGGTTATTGACGATCACGCCCCAAAGCGCTTCCTCGGAAGCAGCCGACGGCTCGGGCGATATCCCCAGTGCCGCCGCCAGATGAGCCAGGAACACGTGCGGCTGGTTGTCGGCCGTGGCGCAGCGCAACCAGGCCCAGGGCCCCTTCAGGCCGGCGGCATACTGCGCCATGAGGATGCTCTTGCCATAACCCAGCGGAGCACTTAGCAGACTCAACCTGCAAGCGCCTTGTCCCGCTTCCTGCAACCGCTTCAGTAGCGGCAGGAGCACTACCTCGCCGGTCGGAAGCGAAGGAGGCCTGAGCCGCCCTGGGTTCAGCACCGGGACAGGCATCATCAGGGCCGCGATTGATCTGCTGGAATGGTTAGGCAATGCCGGAGTTCCTAGTATCGATGGCGTTCTTATTCAACCTGAAAGGCGCACATCTGGTCGATCTGTCCCTGAAGGAGAGCTACGAATCGTCACGATCACGCCGTCCGGCCGAACTGTCCTCGTCCCCCACCGCGCATTGATCTCATCCATCACCGCCATGGCCTTGCTGGCCCGCTCCGGTTGGGCGGCCGCAAATAGGTCACCGGTGAACTCGCCAGGCTGGCGTAGATCCAAGAGCAGTACTTCGGCCTTGCTGAAGGCGAAGCCGACCCGAAAGACCAGCTTCAGTCCCTCGCAGGCAGCCCTGGTGATCAGTCGTGTTTCTTCGGTGGGGGCACTCGCGCCAAGCAAAGCCTTGCCATCGTTATCGATCAGCTGGGGAAGTCTCAACTACCGTACTGGACACCCTGATTCCGGCCGCACACGGTGACCGGCAGCTAATGGCCGATTCTGTTGAAAAAGTCGGTGTTGGCCAGAGTCGTCTGTCCATAGCCCCAAAAGCGGCTGATTTGCGCGTTGCTACGTGAAATCCAAGGCAGTTCTGCCCCGGAAAATGGCTCAGATTTCAGCGTAAGCAATGCACTTTTGTGGGCAGAAATCTCGAAGGGAGTTTTTCAACAGAATCGGCCGTTTGCAGTTCTTCGCAGCGCCCCTTTCACCACTTGCTAAAGCCATTGGCTACCAGCGCTAGGCAAATCGGGCATCGCGCCGGACGATGCTTACTCGTGGTGAACTGGAATGACCGAGACAACAACACTGACATCCCGCCAAGTCAAAAAAGGCGAGCAGCAATGTGCTTACAGGAAAGATTTATCACAGGATATTCTCTTACCATTCCACTCAAAATTCACTTTCCGTATTAATGGCAAGTCATGCCCATAAAGCAGCCATAAATCCTCATACGTCTTTTCTGAGTTTTTATGCACCAAATTAGGACTCAGCTCCGCCATAGGAGCCAACACATAAGCGTTCTCGACCATCTCCGGACGAGGCAATTGCACACGACCGAATAATCCGCACATACCATCAAATAGCAAAATATCAATATCAAGGCGCCGAGAGCGCTTAACAATATCATTATCAGCACGACCAAAGTCACTTTCTATAGCACGGAGAATAGAAACAACTTGAGCGAGAGATAACTCCGTCAAGACCTTGACTACCATATTCAAAAAAGGAGGACCGTCGAATCCTACAGCCTCGCTAAAATAGACTGATGAACTATCGAGAATATTAAAAATCTCCTCAAGACGGTCCAATCCTGCAGAGAGAGACTCCCTTGGCAGAACGTTAGATCCAAGACTTAAATAAACGGTATGCAATTCACCCGTCATTATATAAATCAATCACCAAGAGGTTTGGCAAGTCTCTTTGCTGCGGTGAGAGTGTTATACATAAGGCAAGCAATTGTCATCGGACCAACCCCACCAGGAACCGGAGTAAGCGCACCCGCAACTTCTGCCACTTCATTATAGTCGACATCACCGCACAACAAGCTTTTACCACCCTCTTCGATGCGATTTATACCGACATCAATGACCGTAGCTCCCGGTTTAACCCAGTTGGCCTTGATCAACTTCGGGCGACCAACGGCAGCAACTAAAATATCCGCCTGACGGCAAACCTCTGGCAAGTTTTTGGTCTTTGAATGAGCGATGGTAACTGTGCAATTTTTTTTCAGTAGCAGGCTAGCCATCGGTTTTCCGACGATATTAGAACGCCCTACAATTACTGCACGCAAACCATCCAGCGGCCCAAGGGTGTCCTCAAGTAGCATCAAAGACCCAAGAGGAGTGCATGGTATCATCCCCTCCTTGCCGACAGAGAGTGCACCTACGTTCTCAATATGAAAGCCATCGACATCCTTGGCTGGATCGATCGCTGCAATCACCGCTTCTTCATCAATTTGACGAGGAAGTGGTAACTGAACCAGAACACCATGAACGTCTCTGTCCTTATTGAGGCTATCAATCAACTCCAATAGCTCAGCCTGTCCAGTAGCAACAGGCAATCGGTATTCTAGAGAGCGGATGCCAACCTCTTCACAGCGCCTCACTTTATTACGTACATAAACATGGCTCGCAGGATCATCTCCTACCAATACAACTGCAATGCTTGGATAGAGCCCAGTCGATGCTTTTAGCGCCGCAATCTCAACCTGGAGTGAAGCGCATAACTTATCGGCAAACAGCTTGCCATCAATTACTTTCATTTGCGCCCCGAAACTCAACTACCAAGGAAAATAACAGTTTTATTGTCGTCCAAGAAAACACGGCGCTCGATATGCCACTTGACCGCCGAGGCCAATGCATAACACTCGTTCTCTCGACCCACACGTGCCAGTTGCTCAGGCTTATAGTTATGATCAACTCGAGCCACTACTTGCTCGATAATTGGCCCCTCGTCCAGATCGGAAGTCACATAATGAGCAGTTGCGCCAATTAGCTTAACACCGCGCTCGAAAGCCTGATGGTATGGCCGGGCGCCTTTGAATCCAGGCAGGAACGAGTGGTGAATATTAATACACTTACCTGACAGCTCGCGACTTAGATTGTCGGAAAGAATTTGCATGTAACGTGCAAGAATTACCAACTCAGCATCAGTTTCGCTCACGATGTCGAGCAAGCGAGCTTCTTGAGCAGGTTTATTATCCTTATCAACAGGCAGATGAACAAAGCGAATGCCTTCGCGTTCAACCATACCTCGCAGATCTTGATGATTGGAGATGACGGCAACAATCTCCAAGTTGAGCTCACCTTTTTTGTAGCGATAGAGCAAATCATTCAGGCAGTGATCAAACTTCGAAACCATGATTACCGTTTTAACAGGCTCAACGGCATCATAGAACCGCCATGTCATGCCATATTTCTCAGAAACCTCAACAAACTCTTCACGCATCTGGCCAATGGAAATATCTTGGTTTTCCATCCTAAACACGGCGCGCATGAAAAACTTTTCAGTTGTTTCATCATCAAACTGTTCGACCGCACAAATATAGCAACCTCTGTCTGCAAGGAATGTTGAAATTGCCGCCAAAATTCCTGTCCCGGCCTTGCAACTAACATTCAATATAAAAGTGGATTCTTGAGATTTATAAGCCATGTAATCACCTAAATTTTATGTTTTATCAGAACCACAGCCATCCTACCCACACATAGCTGCAACTATATTCAAGAGCCAAAAGAAAAATCTGAACTCCGCAAACCGGAGAAGAATTCACGCAAATCCTCAGCCACCAAGACTGGCTCCTCCCACTCCAGGAAATGTCCACCAGATTCGCATACGGAATAACTGACAACGTTATAAAACCGGTCAGCCCACTCTCGTGGCGCATGCGGGAACATATCTTTGGAGCCATGATAGAAAGCGACTGGGACAGCTCTACAATCCTGGTTGGAATAGTCTTCCCTACAGAACTCATAATAAATTCGAACAGATGAAGCTATCGTCTGCGTAACCCAGTAGAGAGTGATATTGGTCAGGAGCTCATCTTTGGTAAATCGCCTAGACAAATCCCCATCCACTCCGGCCCAACGTTGAAATTTCTCTAGAATCCATGCCAGCAAACCCACTGGCGAGTCATTAAGCCCATAAGCAAGAGTTTGAGGCTTTGTCATATGCTGGAGGCAGTAGGACATCTCTTCTTGCCATACCAAGTTATTTTTCTTGATATATTCCGCCTCTGCTTCCGACGCATTAGCTGGCACTTCACACGGTCCCGGCATGATGATTTCTGCCAGATGCGCGCCTATTACTCTCTCTGCATAATCACTGCACAACCAGTCTGTAATCAGCTTCCCTATGTCCCCCCCGCGGACCCCATATCGTTGATAACCAAGAACGCTAGTCATCAACAGATTCAAAGCACGAGCTGCGCGCCTGGTTCCATATCCACTTACTGCCGGCTTTCCTGAGAAGCCATACCCTGGCAACGATGGGATCACAATATCGAAAGAGAGGCTTTCGCTATTTGTATTAATGATTTCCTGTGCCAGCTGGAGCAGCTGTACAAAACTACTCGGCCAACCATGCAGCAGCAGCAAAGGAACAGCATTAGGAAATTGGCTTTTGTGGTGTATGAAGTGCACTTCAACGCCATCAACCTCTGACGTATAGTGATTCCAACCATTCAGAATGGCTTCCTGCTTACGCCAATCAAAATCGTCACGCCAGTAACTTATATACTCTCTAACAACATCAATATCAGCACCGTACAACCATTGCGATTCTTTAATCGCATCTACCCATCTAGTGCCAATTAGCCGTTGCTTCAAGTCATTTATCACTACCTGAGGCACACAAATTTCATAGGGTATCGGATTCATGAAGAACTCCCCCCACAACTTCCACTAAGCGAACAGAAATAACTGGAATGACATACAATCCACGGCTGGAAAAACGGTGGCATAAATGCCACCGTCATGGATTTCATACAAAAACATTCTGGCCCTAGGAATAGACCTGACCTAGAACTAGATTATTTTTATCAATCCATCGTACCAACGGGGATCAGGCTGGTATCTACCTTCTGATTCCGACATTCATTGAAGTACGGGTATCGCGCTACCTTAGCACGCACTTTCTTCTGCCGGGTACCTGGCTCCCCCCAAAGGACCCAGACATCCGTACCTTCGTTTAGGTACGCTTCATCAATCGAGCAGAGCGATATCATTTCCCGATAGAACCAGGACACCATACGACCGCTACTGACACCTACTTGCTCTCCCTTATCATTCAAAACCCAATCAGCTGGATATATACCTCCAAAAGCCAGATCTTCAGGGCTAGAAATATCCTTATAAGGTACTGGATCTCCCAATTGCGAGCGATGGATATCGAGAATATCCTCTTTGTTCCACTCCAGAGTTACCATCTGACGCGACGACTTTGCCTTAAGCTCTTCAACTGCCTTCTTCCCAACAAACTCGTGATCCATATTAATGGTCTTACCCCAACCCAACTCAATTGGGTTTCGGTAACGAGCTGCGAAATCTTGACCTACGCTACCAGACAAAGAATCTTTAACAATTTCGGGGTCACAAAGGAACCCAATTTCGCGCTCACGGAGCCATGCAGCAAACTCTTTGTGCTCAAACCAAGGAAGGGGGAAATCGAGATAGGCTTGTGGAAACCCATTCTCCCAATGGGTCATGTTGTAGGCAGGGGTACCCAATCGCTTCAAACCGTACTTTACGCCAGCTTTGAGAATCTGCTCGTAAACAGGAATGGCATCCTCTACATTCCCATGAACCTCATAAGCCAGGGAGCCAGCCATACCGACGCGCAGGATCATTACATCTCGACCTGCAATCTTACTCATTCGATGGTGAATGAATTTGATGTCGTGCAAGTTCTCACCGCTAGCGGCGTCCAAAACCTGCAAGCAGGTCGGGCCGCCCAGCTGGAACATAAATACCTTGCCGGTAACATCTTCACCCTGGACATCCAGCTCGCTATTTTCTACGCAATATTGCAACCAAGGATTCATCCAGTAAGTGATGAAATCCTCTTCGCGGCGAACCAGCAAGCCATCGACCATGATCCGCCCTTGCTCGTCCAGCATAATGCCGTGCTTAGCGAATCCAACTGGGAATTTTTCAAATGAATTCCCGCAATATTTCTTGAGAAATTCAATAGAGTCCGCCCCCCAGAAGCGGTAGGTCGGGGAGGGATTGAGATTTGCGTGAATGTAACTAGAGTCATGCCAAGAAAGAGACTCATCTCTCCATCCGGTGTACTCAAGCGGCTGCAAGCCCGCAAGAATAGGATTGGAGGCATAGGATACGAAATGCACCATATGGCTGGTAACAGACCGCTCATCGACAGGGATTACTGGGCTGGGACCAAATGTTTTTGTATGCTTAGCCATAAAATTTCTCTTATTTTTGCCAATAACTAATGAAAGCCGCGAATCCTACGGGCCGTACATTTGTGTGGTATTTTCTATAACTCAGCACCAATCTATGGGCCGCTTAGAAGTACGATATCCAGCGCGACTCGATATCTCCAATACCTTATTCTCCGCCACCTCATACCCGAAAGGTATCGAGATCTACGCATCCTCATACGGAAATTAGAGCAATTAGCTATTAATTCTGAGAGTCATCCAGCAATAGTTATGCAGCAAGTTTCCGAATTAAATCCAAGACTTGACCAAGAACACGGCTCAGTTGGTCACGCTGTCGAATCGGTGGATAACGCGCAGGCATTTGCCGGCCAATTCGGGAGAGAGGCGCCTGTGAAATGCAGAAGCCCGGGAGCCCCTCAGGCTTTGGATGAATCAGCCGGCTGTCGCTGTCATTAGGGGCATTGAGCAGACTATCGTCGGATTAGCACGAGCTTGCGCGGAGCCTCCATAGGCCTGGCAGCCTGAAGAACGCTCCGCTGGTTGATGCTCAGCCATCTGCCTCGCTCTAGCCGGGCTGCGCGAGGCAACGCACGAGGCATTGATCGAGACCGGCTGCCGAAAAGTCACCGGGCTAACCCATAGGCACAGTCAATGGTTCGGTGACATCCGGGCTACAAAAAGCGATGCCCGCCCAACAGATCAGACACGAAAAGCGCTAATAAGCTCCTTCAGCCGCGCCACCTGGCCAGACAGATGGCGGCTGGCCTGCTCAGTCTGCACGGCACCTTCGGCAGTAAGCTCGCCGGCCTGGTTGATCTCGACGATGTTCATGTCGATATCGTGAGCCACAGCGGTCTGCTGCTCCGCGGCGGCGGCGATCTGCTGGTTCTGATCAACGATCATGCCAACCGCGCCGAGTATGTTATCCAGCGCTTGCTGCACCTGACTCGACTGGCTGACCGTGCTTTCGACCCTTTGATGGCTGCCGTTCATGGCGATCACGGTAGCGCCCACGCCACTCTGCAGACGGGCGATCATCTGCTCAATCTCCTCGGTGGACTGATGGGTGCGCTTAGCCAGGTTACGCACTTCATCGGCCACGACGGCGAAACCGCGGCCCTGCTCGCCGGCCCGCGCTGCCTCGATGGCAGCGTTGAGCGCCAGCAGATTGGTCTGCCCAGCGATCTCCTTGATCACGTCCAACACCTGGCTGATCGAGGCACTGTCGGCGGCCAGTTGGTTAATCACGCTCACCGACTGGTCGATCTCACTGGCCAGACGCTGGATACTGTCGACCTGCGACCTGACCATGGCACGGCCGCTCACGGTCTCCTCGTTGACGCTCTGCGCGCTACCCACTGCCGCGGCGGCGCTGCGCGCCACCTCCTGAGCGGTGGTGGACATCTCGTTCATTGCCGTGGCCACCTGCTCGATCTGCCCGCGTTGGGCACTCACTGCCTGGCTGCTCTCACCGGACACCAGTTCGACGCGGTCGGCCTGGCGCTCTACCTCAATGACGGTCTGGCCGACCAACTCGATCAGGTCGCGGATCTTCGCCACGGTGCTATTGAACACCGCGCCCAGCTCGCCCAGCTCGTCGCTGCTTTGCACGTTAACCTGCACCGTCATGTCGCCGCCAGCGACCTGGCCGAGAGTCACAGCAAACCCCTTGAGCGTGGCGAGAGTGGAAACGTAAAAGCCGCCGTAGAGGTAAACGATGGACAGGAACAGCACCACCAGGGCAACTACGAGTACGATCATCTGCAGGCGCTTCTGCTCCAGGCGGTGGCTCAGCTCCTGCTCGAGGAAACCAAGCACGCCAACGTTCAGCGCATAGGTCTTGTCGATGGCAGCGCTGGTCTCGTCGTAGAAGCCCATCCAGGGAGTATTCAGGCTGTCGGCCGTAAGCAACTGTCCCTCAAGCACCTTGGCGATGTCGGTCAAGCTACGGTGGCTGGCTTCGGCAACTCCGCCCAAGGCGCTTTTAGCCTGGACATTGCCCTCAAGTACGCCCTGCAGCTTGAAACCATATTCAGCATGCAGCTTTTCCAGTTCCAGTAGCAGATCGTCGAGCTTGGTGATGTCGGAAGCGCCGAGGATGCCCTGGCCCAGGGAGTAGGAGCCGAGGGCACGGCCCTTGCTGATGCCACGCGTTACCGGCTGGCTTGTGCTGGTTAATAGCTCGCTGATCTGGCGTACGCTCAGATCACCGTCCTGACTGAGTCCGGACTCACTGGCAATGAGCTTGATGAACAACTCGGAATTATCCAGCGCCTTGGTCACCAAGCTGGCCTTGCTCCGCAGGGACGATTCTGCTGCTACCGCGTCCAGAGTGGTCTTGATTACCTCGCGCTGGTCGTTGAACTCCTCGGTTGCCTGAGCATCGCTGCTAGGCGGTTCGAGCGCGCCCAAGGTCTCGGCGATGCCCTTCTCCAAAGGAGTGATCAAGGCGATGATCGTCGGCGCGTGATCTGACTCGGCGAGCACAGCATTGATCTCGTAGAGATCGCTGAGACGCTCCAGCTGTTGGCGCAGCTGCTGGCCCTGCTTGAGCAGCGCCAGGCTCTGCAGCTCGGTACGCGTATCGACGAAAGCGTCATAGGACTCGCGCACCAGGAGATAGTTGGTGACCAGCATGGGCAGGAAGAACAGCACACTGATCAGACTGAACTTCATGCCGAAGCTCATGCGGTTCATCAGGTTGATGGCAGGGTAAAACACGCTATTCAATTGACGTCTCCTGTTGCCGTGATTGTTGTACGCCAATCGGCAGCCGGCTGACCTGTTGATACGGCAAGGCAGCGGTATTTTGCTTCTAGGGATCGGCTGAAAAGCCGCGTCTTTCTGACGGACTTCAGCGTCCATTAGCCGGGAGAAATGCCGGTGCTATGGCAACTCAAGGAGCGGTTTGTCCGGCCAACTCATCGAGCTTTGCAATGACCGATCCCAGGTAAAACGCCGCGCTCCCGGACACCGCCTTGTAGTTGTTACCGAGCAGGTGACCACGGGCGAAACGGAACACACGATGCTGGTCAGCCAGAACCTCGGCATGCTCGGGCAGCTGCACTTTGAGCGCCTCGAACAGCTCATTGATTCGCTGGTCTTTGGCCTCGGCATCTTGAGCCTCATAGGCCACCGAGTACTCACCGACAACTCGCGTGATGCGCGCCTGGTTAGCGATCAACAAATCCCCAATGCGCTCGCTCAATTCCCGCAACATCAAGCGAGCTTGGGAGAGCTCGGGGCTCGAGTCTGCATAAGCACTGGCAACAGCTTTCTTCATCTCGGCATCTGCATCCATCAGGCCTATGAGAAGGTCTGGATAGCTGACCGAATGATCCGTGGCTCCAGCTTCCAGTTGGGGAAGGAGCGCGCTCATCTCCGCGACGGGGCCCTGCAGCGATTGCGGATAACCCAACGCCTCCACCAATTGTTGTAGGGCCTGGTAGTTCTTCTGATAGGCATCAAGGCTACGCGGATCGCTCATACGATTTTCGGCCCCGTAGTAGATCAGGGCATGGGTGGCGATTAGCAGTGACGACGAACGGACCTTTTGGTACAGGGCCTGCGTATTCGCCTGCGCGCATGCAATGGCAGGCACGATGAGAATCAGAAGAACAGCAATGCAAATCCGCATAGGGTGGATACCACCCCTTTTTGGAGGGGGCAGAGTATTGGTGCGATCCATGTCAGGCGGGCCTTTCTTGTTTTTTATTGTGGGCGACGTGTCGTCAGAACGAGAGGATGACGCGGTTTGAAAAGCCCGCAGCGCGCGTCCATCCACCTCACTCGCGCGGCGGGAAACGGTTAGCTCCTTGCCCTGCTGACCTCGTCAGGCGCTTTGTCGAAGAGCTTCCTGGGGAGCAGGAAATGAGCTAAGGCCGGCAGCAGAATCAAGGCTCCAAGCATGTTCACCACGAACATGAAAGCCAGCAATATGCCCATGTCTGCCTGGAACTTGATGGGCGAGAAGACCCAAGTTGCCACTGCAGCCGCGAGTGTGACACCTGTGAGCATCACCACCTTCCCGGTGAACAGCAGGGATCGGTAATAGGCCAGTGAAAGCGAGTCCCCAGCACGCAGCCTTGTCAGGGTTACGCTCAGTACATACAGGGCATAGTCGATGCCGATTCCTACGCCCAGTGCGATCACTGGAAGCGTTGCAACCTTTACCCCCATGCCAAGGCCAACCATAAGCGCCTCACATAGAATCGAGGTGAGTACCAGAGGCAGCACTGCGGTTAGTACCGCACGCCAAGAGCGGAAGGTCACCCAGCAAAGAATGATCACTGCCCCATAGACCCAGAAAAGCATTTCTCGCATCGCCTTTTTCACGACGATATTGGTTGCGGCCTCGATACCCGCGCTCCCAGCCGCCAGCATGAACTTCGCATTGCCGAGATCGTTTTCAGCGATGAAGGATTCCGTGGCATCTACGACCTGAGTCAAGGTGTCTGCCTTGTGGTCGGTCAGGTAGACGTACAACGACAACAGCGAGCAGTCCTGGTTGAAGAGCTCACGAGATGCGCGCCCCTGAACTGTCCCCAAAGCGCTGTCATTGGGAATCAGTTCGTACCATTTGTAGCTGCCTTCGTTGTAGCCGGAGGTGGCAATCTTGCTGAATGATGCCATGGAGTTGGTGGACTCAACGCCCGGGAGCTGTTCCAGTTTCCAGGCCAGCGCATCGACAGCGGACAGTGTCGAGTAATGAGTGCATTGGTCCTCGCCCGTCTTGATCATCACCACAAAGATGTCGGTGCTGGCAGCATAATTTTGCGTCATGAACGCCGCATCACGGTTGTAGCGTGAATCGGATCGAAGCTCAGGTGCGCCTGGATCCAAGTCCCCCACTTTCAGATTGAGACTGACGACGAAGCCGAATACCGCCAGGCAGAAACCCAGTATGCACACTGGAGTAGCCCAGGACCGGCGAGTGAACAGATCCAGGAAAGCCCAGACCGGATGCTTGCTCTTCGAAGTCAGTTCCTCGCTCTCGGCCGCCAGGCTGCGTGCGGCAGCCTTCTTGCTCACTCCGATGTAGCTGAGCAGTACCGGCAGCAGGATGAGGTTGGTGAAAATAAGGACCGCGACACCGATGCTTGCAGTAATGGCCAGATCCTGGATTACCTGAATCTGGATGACGATGAGCACTGCGAACCCAACGGCATCACAAAGCAATGCGGTAAGACCCGCGGCAAACAACCGGCGGAAGGTATAGCGCGCCGCGATGATGCGGTGAAGGCCGCGGCCAATATCCTGCATGATGCCATTCATCTTCTGCGCGCCATGGCTCATGCCAATGGAGAACACCAGGAACGGCACCAGAATCGAGTATGGGTCCAGTTCGTAGCCCAGGATGGTGAGTAGCCCCAACTGCCACAGCACCGCAATCAGTGAGCACGATACGACAATCAGCGTGCTGCGAACGCAGCGGGTGTACCAGTAGAGGATAACGATGGTGATGGCCACAGCGACAACGAAAAACATCATCACCTGCGTAAGACCTTCGATCAGGTCACCAAGAATCTTGGTGAAGCCGGTGATGTGAATCTGGATATCGTCGGTCTGATATTTTGCGCGGATCTCCTCTAGCTGCCGAGAGAACTGGCCGTAATCAAGGGGCTTTCCGGTTTCCGGATTGATATCCAAGAGCGGCACATAGATTACGCTGGACTTGAAGTTGCCAGCCACCAACTGACCGATTTCACCCGAGCGAGCTACGTTCTGACGGATCTGTTCCAGACTCTCGGGCGAACCATCGTAAGTCGCAGGAATGACAGTGTCGCCGTCAAGCCCGTCTTCGGTCACGGCCAGCCAGCGAGTGCTGGGCGTCCACAGCGACTTCATGTAGGGCTTCTCGACGCCCGGCAGCAGATAGATCTCGTCGTTGATCTTGGCCAACGTATCGAGATAGGTCTTGTCGAAGATGCTGTCTTTCTTTGTGGAAATCGCCACTCGAATAGAGTTGCCAATCCCGCTCAGGTCCTTGCGATTCTCCAGGAAATTGACCACATAGGGATGGTTGGTCGGAATGGCCTTTTCGAAGCTGGCATTCAGCCGGATACCCAATGCCTGGTACGCCAAGAGAGCAGTTGCCAGCGCGCACAGCAGGATCACCAGCAGTCGATGGTTGAAAATGGCTCGCTCAACGAGGCCGCCTGACTTGGTGTCAAAGTCCTCAAGGGACGCCACTATGTCTTTATTTTGTGCAGCGATATCAATGGTCACGGGATGCCCCTAATCTGACGAAGTGAATGACCGTGAATGGCGGAGACGATGCCGCCTCACTCGGCGGCGGCCCCTTGGTCGAGCGGGGCCCGCTCCAAACCATGCAATCCCACGGCTGACAGTTCGCCTGCCGGCGTTTCGGTAATGTCAGAAACAGAACCTGCGCCGCGCCACGGCAGCGTTTCAAAACTGGTGCCCCCTGCCCTATTGGTAAACACCTCGCCCGCTTGGCTGGCAAGCAGCAAGCTGCCGTCGCGCCTCTGCGCGGCCGAGGAGATAGCTGCGTCAGTTTTAATACTCACCTTCTGCCAACTTTCCCCGTTGCTACGGGATAGGTAGGCGTTGCCACGCAGTCCGTAGATCAGGACATCGCCGGCGCCGGTTGACAGAGCTCCGAAGAAACTCCCCTCATAGGGAGATGCCATCGTCTCGAATGTTTCCCCTCCGTCCAAAGAGCGCAGCAAAAGCCCGCGTTCTCCGACGATGAAGATGTTCTTGCCGTTGGCGGTAATACCATTCAGATGCAGGCTTGAGTCGTTGGAGAGGTGCTGCGCCCATGGCAGCCAGGTCTTCCCACCATCACGGGTCATGAAGATCAACCCATAGGCGCCGGTGATAAAGCCGGTGGATTGGTCGATGAACGCCAGGTCCAAGAAAGGTTTGTCGGGGCCGTCAGCGACCAGCCACTCAGCATTCTTGATTGCCTGGCTGTTACCACTCTGCTTGGCCTGTTCCATCATCAACTTGGCAGCACGAATGCCGTCCAGCTGCCGGGTCCAGGTTTCCCCGCCGTCAGCACTGTGCAACACAACGCCAAGATGCCCAACGGCCCACCCTTGATCTGCGTTGACAAATTGGACTGCGGTCAAGGTTACGCTCACCGGCGATGAAGCTTGTCGCCAGTTCTGCCCGGCGTCGTCAGAAAGCAGGATGATTCCGCGCTCACCTACCGCTACCAATCGATCACCAGCATGAGTAATTGAAAGCAGAACCGATCTCTGTGCTTTGGCACTGATGGTTGACGCTTCATTGAGCACACGTAGGGGTTCAGCAGCGACAACAGGCATGGTCTGCATGGCGGCCTGCATCACTACTGTGGCGACCATGAGAATCCTCAGCCTGAACTGCATGGACGAGAGAATCCGGTTAGCCATATTCACTCCAACAGCAGAAAACATTCATAAGCAGGCCTGGAGCGACGTATGTCGCCCCGGCCCCATTAGCGAGAATCAACGAGAGCTTTCGCTAGCCATTGCATCCGGAGTGAAAGCGGATGGCGGGAGTCGATCCGTGCGTTTGTAATGGAACTTGGAGTCGTTGGACGACATGCCATAAACGTAGGCGCCGGTTTCGATGTTGTAGAGCCCCCAAGCAAACTGAGTGGTCAATGCGGGCAGATCCGAGGCCAGATACGGAAGAGACCATTGCTGGCGAATGAGTTTGCCCTGCGCGTCATAGCCGTCGACCAAGACGATTTGCCAGGAGTCCTCATCAATGTAGTAAGTACGGCGTGGAACCACGTGGCGCTGGCCAGCCTTAAGCGTCGCATCAACCACCCACATGCGGTGTTTCTCCCAACGCACATGATCAGGATTAAGGAAGTTCGGGCTCATCAACTCGTCGCTCGAAACCAACTGAGACTTATTGGAGTTATAGGGCACGAACATCTCTTTCTTGCCGACAATCTTCAGGTCATGTTTATTGGACGGGCCGAACATCATGAACGCTTCATCGAAGAAGCTGACGCCAGACACAACGAAGTTTGGCGTATCGTAGGCCACGTTGGGCAGGCGGCGCACACGACGCTGACCGACCAGATACTGCCAACTGGCGCGTGCTTCTTGATTGGTGTTGTAGAAGATCATCAAGCCTTCGCCGTTCTTTGAAGACGGCCGCTCAGTAATGATCTTGCCCTGATAGTAGTTTCCATCGAATTTTTCCAGACTGCTTTCCTGGAAATAGTAAGGATATTGGAAATAGTAAGGGGTAGTAGTGGCCAATACCTTCTTGCCACCTGCTGTCATAAGCCAACTGCTGATGTAGCTATTGAATGAGTCACCACCATTCCAAGACAGTCGGTGGTTCCACATGACCTCGGCACCGTTCTTCGGAATGGGGAAAGGAATGCCACCGAAAGCGCCAGTTACGTTCTCGGTCTTCTCATCGACTTGAGCACGGGTTGCATTGCTGAAGGTGTTGTCATACACCCATTGCGGGGCCGCAACGGTGCGATGGCTCGGATAGATATCCAGACGGTAGTCTGGATACTTCTTCAGCATGACTTTGGTGCCCTCGGCCAGTTGATCCGCATACTGGTCCGCATTCGCGGCCGTGATGCTCAGCACTGGTTTTTCGGAGGCAAAGGGGTCCGCACGTTTGTCGCCTTGCTTGTAGTCGGCTGGAGCTTTTGTGTAGCCACCATCCCATGCTGGGATGCTGTTGTCGGCATTGCCTGCACGCTCCGCACCAAGCGGAGTCAGCGTCGTTTTCAGTTTGCCAGCCTCATCCGCTGATACAGCCGCCAGCGTCATCTGTGCGCTGAAAAGCGCGCAGGCCAAGAGAGAAATCTTCAGGATCTTGTTGTTGTTCATGATCGGCCTCAGAAGGTCTTTTTCACGTAGGCAGAGATAAAGTCACGGTCGGCCAGACTCTGGCCGTAGGTGAACACAGCGTTTTCATCGAATAGCGGATCTTTCTTGCCAAAGAAGTTCACGTAGTTCACACCGAACTCAATGGACTGCATGTAGTTGGCTTTAAGGCCGATGCTCCAGTCCCCGCCGTGGCGAGTGCCGAAACCGGCCTGACTAACAGCCGAGGACTGGCCATCCAGACCGATGCCCAGGCCCATCGGCACGCTCAGATCCAGGCCATCAAAGAACTGGAAGTAAGCAGGCTCGAAGAGGACGCGAAACGCAGTAGCGTCCCGACTACTGTTGGGATCCAGAGCCGCGCGGTTCTCCGTCACGCTGAGAGTGCGGTTCCATGCCAGCTCCGCAAGCAAGGTGCCGCCATCCCACAAAGAGGACGGATCGAGCGAGTAGATGGTCGAGAGGTTGATGTGAGCAGTTTTACCCCGTGCGAACAGGCCATTCTTGTCGTTATCCGCAGTCACTCCCGGCATCACTGCCTGCAGCCCACTAACCAGTGGCGCGTCCCAGCGGATAGAAGCTTCACCTGCGAAGTTGAACGACCCAACGGAGGTAGAAGCGCTTACCCCGGCAGTCTTGATGTTCTCAGCGAAGACCTGGTTATAGGAGTCAAAGAAAGGGGCCGGACCTACCGGAGTCGGGATCACAGCAGCCAGATTGGCGTAGATGTTGCTCGGCGTCTTGTCGTGATATTGGGCGGCATAGAAGCCATACTCGATGTCCGAACCTTCTGGGCTGAACCGGATCTGGAATCCACCCTGCCCCGAGTCCTTAGCGTGTATATCGCCACCATTCCGAGTAGGCCCTGTCAGCGACTGAACAGTGCCTGCGCCATGACCCAAGAGGTCGAAGAAACTCAGGTAGCTCCCGGCACCCGGAATCGTCGAACGCTCCCATTCAAACTGGTAGTAGGCGCCGATGGATAGTTGGGGACTGATCTGATACTGACCGGAGATTTGATTGACCGGTCGCAGAATTTCCTTGAACTGGGTGCCCGGTACGCTCAGAAGCTTGACCACATCGATTGGGCCTTGCGCGTTGGCTATGCCATTGCCCCCGAAGAACAAGCTCTCGCCATAGATGAGACTGTGTTGACCGAGACGGACCGTGGCCTGTCCATCACCAACAGCAGAGCGCATGTACACGAAAGCATCGAGCAGCTCGGCGTCTCGACCGTGTAGCTCTTCGGTGTCATCAAGGAAATGACGCTGGGTATCGCTGTCGGTGTTCTTATTGTAGATATCGTCATACCAGGCCGCGCCACTAACGCGGGCGCCAATATTGTTATGACTGACATCCAGTTCAGAAAGCACATCCAGACGATTTGAGACCAAGCCACGATCAAAGTTACGATCACCTTGGCTTTGGACATCCGGGTAAAGACCGCCTAGGGTTGGCGATTCAGTCAGTTCGGAATCCTGACTATGCAGGCGGTAGGCAACGCTGTATTTCAGCGTATTGTCCCAACGCACTTTCCAGTCCGAATCCCCAGTATCGATCTCCATTGCCAGAGCACTCGATCCGGGAAAAACTGCGCCAATTGCGGCAGCAAGAACCGCGACCTTGAATGGCCGAACTGCTTTATTGCTCTTCATTTCAACCCTCATTGTTTTTATTTTGAATCATGGGTAGCTGAATGACCTTTCAGGCCATCACTTCAGCTTTATTGCGATACTTTCAACCAGAGCGCCCTCTTCTTCACGCCGGCAAAATAATTAAGCGCCAACATCATTTCTGAAGAAAGTCATACCCTCCCGCCAGGCAACCAGGAACAGATTGACCACATCATCTATTACAACTTAAGAGAATCAGAAATATCGAACGAGCAAAGCAGGATGACCCAAAAGACACACAAACCCAGAACCAGCCAACGCTGCATGCACGGCAATCTTCTAGTATTTCAATGAAAACGAATTTGAGAAATCTCCACGAGGAAGCCTTTCAATTCTGGTAGGCCTACAATCCTATTCCACCCTGTCACAACAAACTTATTAATCAAATGCGCCGATCAACTTAACTGATGCACCAATTTCGTATACTGTGCAGTCTCACCCTGTCGACGCCTGGCAACACTAACTGCAGACTAATGACCTTCGCTCAATGTCCTTACTATGTAGATCCAGCGGCTACCAGAGCGTCCTCCTGCAGCCTTTGACTCAAAACTATTGGCCGCACGCCAATCCGTCCAATACTATAAAAACGGCCGCGCATTACCTAAAAGGTATCGAGATAGCGCAAAGGCCCATCATCAGCGGGAGCGCCCATGGATTTTCGACATCTCCGTTACTTCATCGCCGTGGCCGAGGAGCAGAACATTGGCCGCGCGGCAGCTCGACTGCACATTTCCCAGCCACCGCTGACCAGGCAGATCCAGCAACTCGAAGCAGAAATCGGCGTGCAGCTGTTCAACCGCACCCCTAGAGGCATGGAGTTGACCTCTGCTGGGGACCTCCTGCTGGAAGAAGCACGCAATATTCGGGCATTGGTCGAGCAAGCGACCGAACGCACCCAACGCGCCGGCCAAGGCAAGCTGGGGCGTTTGGATATAGGAATTTTTGGTTCCGGGGTCCTCGATACCATCCCGCGGCTACTCGAGCGCTTCCGCGAAAGCAATCCAGACGTCAAGTTGGTTCTGCACAGCATGAATAAACATGAGCAGGTCGAAGCCTTGCGCCAAAAGCGGATCAGCATCGGATTCAGTCGTATGCTCTCGCCGCTGCCGGATCTGTCCTACGAGACCGTCTCGTCTGAGTCGCTCATGCTCGCAGTCAATGAGGACCACCCACTTGCTCTAGAAAGCACAGTGCCTTTCCGGAGTCTCGCAGAGCACCCATTGATCCTCTTCCCCACTGGAAGCCGCCCCAGCTTCCTGGATAAGGTGCTTAGCCTCTGCCACCAGGCAGGCTTCGAACCACAGATTGCTCAAGAGGTTGGTGACACCATAACCGCAGTTGCCCTGGCTGCCCGCGGCCTGGGGGCCAGTCTTGTATCGGAGTCGACTGAGGTGCTCAAGCTGCCAGGCCTGACGTACAGGCCTCTGAGCGGCCTGCCAGAGAATGCCCGAGTCGATCTGGGATGCATCTATCGTCATGAAGATGACTCCCCAACACTCGCTGAGTTTCTGAGGATCATTCGGGAGTTTCGCAACGAAAAGGGCTAAGGAACTTCGAAGGATGTATGCACCGAGGCCGGATGCCCTCGCCGTCAAAAATACGAGAGGGGGCGGAGAAGAACACTATGCAGAGGACAGGCTTAATGGTCTATCCACTAAGACCGGGACAGACCAGTTTTCCATCATCGACAGCTCCGAATCACTCAAGCTAGTCAGGTACATAGCAGAGAATTAGGACTGAAAGGTTCTGGGACAGAGCAACGACCATCGCTAGAGTACACGCACGCGTTGACGGTCAACGGCAGTGCTGATTTACGGGACATCACGGAGTACGCAATGAGTAAACTGGCTGAATTTAAGCGTCTAGAGGCACAGCTGGCAGAACAGCTAGCAGCCCTGGACAGCCTCAAGAACGACACGGAGCTCAAGCGCGAAATTGAGTTTGAAACCAAACTCAGAGCGCTTCTGGATGACTACGGCTTTGGGCTAAAGGCAGTAATCAACATCCTTGATCCAGGCCGCACGCGCACTCCCCTGCCTGCTCAGAAAGGCCAACGGCGCGAGCGCACCGTTAAGGTTTACAAGAATCCGCACACCAATGAAGTGGTTGAGACGAAAGGCGGCAACAACAAGGTGCTGAATGCTTGGAAAGCCGAGTATGGTGCCGCAGCGGTAAAATCTTGGGTCCAGTGAAGCTGCTTAGCGTAAGGTCGGCCGCACCCGACCTTACGATCTTCCGTGCGTCAGTTTGGTGTGTGCGTCGCACGATTTCTCGACGTGACTACCTGGTCATTCCCATGCTGATCAAGAATGATCCTGAGCTGATTGCGACCGTACCAGGAGAGATCGGCCGTATCTTTGATGAGTACGGCTGGGTTCGACGCCTGAAACCCCCAGTGGATCTCGCGCCATTCCCAATTTGTCAGTACTGGCACCCCCGCTTTCACCACGACGAAGCGAATCGCTGGCTCAGGCAGTTGATGAAGGAAATCTACGATGACTTCCTACCGGAATCTGGCACTGCCTGGTGAAGAAACCGGTGGAATGCAGGGGCCGAATGAAGAAGAGCAATCGAAAAAGTCGTTGAGGGATGCTCGCCGGTCCTACTTGCCTGCTGTCGCTGCGCACTAGGTCACCTCCATTCCGAGATGGCCAGTACTGCTATCGAAAGATAGGACCATTCTGACACGCAAATGGCGACGCTATGGCTGTCCTGCTCCAACCAGAGGCATAGCCATGAGAACAAAAATAATTTCCATCGGCCTCGCAGCTACCATCGCCATCCTGCTGATCGTCGCTGCCGCCCAAACCACCCCACAACGCTACACCGCAGACATCCCTGAAGCTTGCATGCATTCCAGCGTCAATTGCACATTGCCGCCGGGCTTTCGAGGCTGGCCTTCGATTCCGTGAGCCAGCCGCGACCGTAGTAACGCATACGACCTCCACGAGGCGCGCGACGAAGCCACGGACTTAGCATGGACAGGTGTTGCCCCGGGCAGAGAATTGACTTCCCGGGGCATAAGGCATGGCCAAAAAGGTGGCTTCGCTTGCTGTGAAGGAATTGGGGGGGGAAAGGAGCAAGAGAAAGCGCCGGCGGGCAGCGCTCACCGGCGCTTTTTCATTGGCGGGCAGTTCGGCCTCCGACCTCTACCTTGGCGGCTAGAGGTAGCGACAAGAGCTTGTACAGGACACCGAATGCATCCTGTACAAGAGACACTAGGCAACAAGACGATTACTGATGGTTCTCACGCCAGTTTTTCGGTAACGGCCCAAGCGTAGTGCCGCCATCTACCAAATACTCACCGCCAGTAATAAAGCCCGAATCCTGGTGCGCAATAAACAACACCATACGGCTGATTTCTTCCGGCTGTGCCGCCCGCGGGATAGCCTGAATAGAAAGCATTCCACTGAGATCATGTGGCGCAGTCATCGGCGTGTGAACTGCCCCAGGGAACACCGCATTTACTCGAATATTGTCGTGAGCGAGCTCCAACGCCGCCGCCTTAGTCAGACCACGCACGCCCCACTTGCTGGCGCAATAAGCAGACGCTAAAGGATATCCCTGGACGGCGGCAGTGGAACCAATATTGATGATACTGCCGCGACCCAGTTCCTTCATTCCAGCGATAACAGAGCAGATTCCAAGATATACGCCCGTAAGGTTGATATCGAGCGTCCGTTGAAAAATGGCCTTCTCGCGGCCATCAAGCGGGTCAAAGCCAATAATACCGGCGTTATTAACTAATACAGAGACCAGACCAAAGGTGCGAGCCTGCTCCAGGGCAGCATCCCAAGACTCTTCATCAGTTACATCCAGAGTAACGAACATCGCACGTTCGCCCAACTCGTCTGCAAGCGCCTGGCCTTTGTCCTTTGCGATATCGCCAATGACAACATTCGCGCCCAGACGATGGAACGCGCGCGCATGAGACTCCCCCATGCCGCTGGCTGCGCCGGTAATCAAGACAGTTTCATTCTCGAAGCTCATCATCTTATTTATTTCCTTTTATGAGACTGCTACTTAGAACGCATGTACATAAGCGTTTCAGCCAGGGATGGCCGATTTATCATGCCTATGCAGGCTAGACAAACATTCCAAGTAATTCTCCCTATCTGAGGATAGGGGATTAAGCACTCCCACGCGCTTATCTTGAGCCTATGCACATCCGGAGCTTTTCCTGCATCGAATCGGCTTCACTAGAAAATACCGATAGTGACATTGGCGGCGTAGGGACTAGGGCTTACATCACCGTCTCTTAGTGTCCAAACACCGTAAGAACACGCTGCTCATCGATTCAAATCTGTCCAAGTTAACTGCAATAACGCAAGTGTTACGCGCCGTGGCGGCAATCTCAGTTTTTATGTTCGAAGCTTGTAACTGGATGATAGCCGTGAACTTTTTGTTCGACACTTCAATACAAGAAAGTTGAGGAAATACCATGAGCAAAGCAAATCCGCAGCCTCTATACCACGTAGCGCAAGTACCGGACGACCCTCGCACCACCTCTTACACACGCTTCTTCTTCGAGCTTGAGCCCACGGAATACACCAACTGGATCGATGAGTGCGAGTCTTGGAAGAAAACTTGCTTCATCGGCGACTGGTCCCCGCTAATGAAACTGAAAATTACTGGGCCGGACGCTCTGTCTTTCTTCTCCTCAATTTCCGTAAACAGCTTTGCAAAATTCGACATTGGTCAAGCCAAACATGCGGTTCTTTGTAATGTATCCGGCAAGATAATGGGAGATGGCGTCCTGATGCGCATCTCCGAAGAAAGTTTCATTTACACCAGTGGGCCCGGAGTCGCCTGGGCGATGTATCAATTTGCAAAGGGTAATTACAACGCCAAGGCCGAAGTCGTTACCGAAGACTATTTCGCATTCCAGGTCCAAGGCCCCAACTCCTTGCTTCTCCTGGAGGAGCTCACGGGCGAAAGCTTGCGCGACATCGGCTTCATGCGATTCCGCCAGTCAAGTATCAATGGCATGACCTTCAACGTGCTCCGCCAAGGCATGGCCGGTGAACTCGGATACGAACTTCACGGCGAGAGCCACAACGGTGTCGAAATCTACAACACGATTCTTAAGGTGGGAGAGCGATATGGCATCCGCCGTCTTGGCGGACGCAGCAAGATGGTGAATCACGTCGAAGCCTGCTTCCCCACACCGACCGTGGACTATTTACCGGCAATGTTCGGTGACGATCAACGCGACTTTCTCGGTGTGATCCTGCAGAGCATGCCTTACTTCATGGAGTGGCTTGCTGTCGCCGGTAGTGCTCAAAGCAGGGACTTCACAACTTATGCCCGCACGCCGTTCGAGCTCGGCTGGGGTAAGAACGTGAAGTTCGACCACGAATTCATCGGTCGCGCCGCTCTAGAAGAAGAAGCGGCCAATCCACGTCGGACAATGGTCACTCTCGTCTGGAATGGCGAAGATGTATCCGACGTTTCAGCCTCGTTTCTGAGCAAGGACGCAGAGCCATACACCTATATGGAAATGCCCCGAAACCTGCTGGGTTTGACATGGATGGACAAGGTGCTAGTGGATGGACACGAAATCGGCGTTTCAAGCTCGCGATGCTACAGCTACACCTTCCGCGAAATGCTGTCGTTGTGTGTTATCGACCAAGAGTACGCGACCCCAGGTACGGAGGTTGTAGTGGTTTGGGGCCATCCCGGCACCCGTCAGAAGCACATCCGCGCCCGCGTCGCGCCTGCCCCCTACAAGAAGGACAATCGTCGAATCGACGTCACCGGCCTTCCTTCAGCGCAAACCGTCTGAAATTAACGCCATTTATGCCGGGGTCTCCCCCGGCATTCATTCCTCGGCAGGTCTCGTACGCCGCTCGCCTCGAATCTTCCATCGTCAGCCAAGGCGCAAACAATTCATTCTGATAGTTCACAGATGAAACCTGCCGAACATTTGATAAATCCGAGAAGTTATTATTAAGAGCTCTCCAAGCTCAGTATCACAAGAGGACCATAACAAAATGACTACCACTCTCGGTGATGAACGATTATCTCAACTGACAAACTCAGTCATTGCACAGATGTCTACAACACCCTCCACACGCCTACGCACGTTGATGGAATGCGCAGTTCGACATTTGCATGCATTTGCCATTGAAGCAAACCTGACACCTGAAGAATGGTTGACTGGAATCGCATTTCTCACAGCGACCGGTCAAATGTGTAATAGCGATCGACAAGAGTTCATCCTCCTCTCGGATGCCCTCGGTCTGAGCACTATCGTTAATCTGCTTCAGGATGGGAGTGGGGTAAACCAAGCCACCGAAAGCAGTCTGCTCGGTCCGTTCTATCGGGAGAATGCACCGAACTACCAGGCCGGTGAATCAATGGCACGCCGCTGCAATGGCCCCCAGCTTCAGCTCTATGGCCGAATCCTGAATACAGATGGAAATCCGATCCCAAATGCCACAGTGCAGATCTGGCAGACCGATTCAGAAGGGGTTTATGACATTCAGCGCGGACAGGAAATGGATACGCGGGGCGTCTACAGCACTGACGAGAACGGTTGTTACCATGCCTTCACGGTCATGCCGAAAAGCTACCCGCTACCTGACGACGGGCCGGTAAGACGCATGCTAGATGCCCAAAGTCGCCATGGGTACCGACCAGCTCATATCCACTACCTGATCAGCGCCCCCGAGCACAAAGAGCTCGTAACCGCCCTCTACATAGCTGGGGATTGCTACATCGATGACGACGCAGTCTTCGGAGTGAGTTCAACCACGCTGATCGTGACCCCAACCCTGGACAACAACGCTCCCCACCCTGAAGTACCAGCTATCTCGTACGACTTCCACTTGGCCCCTGGCATGACGGCAAGCGGTAGAATTGGTGCAGACGTTGCCACATTGAGCTTCTAGTTCGCCTTGCAAGCCCGCACGATGGAGAAAGGGCACGGTCTTCATACTGGCCGTGTCCTTATCCTCTGTCTTTGACTCTTTCCCGATGCTCGTACAATGCCACCGGAAGGCTAAGGCAGATTCGCGGCTAGGAACTCCGCCCCCTGGAGCAAGGCAGCATCACCCTCCTCCAACTCTGACGCATGGTTGTGCCAGAGATGGAACATATTCGGCCACACGTCCAATCTCACCCGCACTCCCATCCCACCTGCGTGCCTTGCCAGCCTAAGCGAGTCATCGAGAAGCAATTCGTTTGAGCCCACCTGTATCATCATGGGGGGCAATCCGATCATGCTGTTCTGCAGCACTGACACTCTTGGATCTACCGCGGAAATCTCTCCCAAGTAAAGAGAGGCGCAGTTCGCCAGCCACTCTGGGGTAAGGCAAATGTCGCTAGCTGCTTTGGTCGTGAAGCTCTCGTGCTGCAAACTGAGGTCGACCCAAGGCGATATAAGAAGTGCCGCTGCGGGCAAAGGTAGACATTGGCACTTAGCATCTTCCAGCAACGAAAGAATCAGATTCGCCCCTGACGAATCTCCTGCGAACACTATTTCTTCCGCAGCAATACCATTGCCAAGAAGCGCATGGTAAGCAGCAAGAATGTCTTCGCGTGCAGACGGGAATGGGTGTTCGGGTGCCAAACGATAGTCAAGGATCAACGCCCGTGCACCCGCCTGCAGAGCCAGATTGCCGGCCAGCCCCACGAAGGCCTCGGCAGATCCCAACACAAACCCTCCACCATGCACGTATACGAGTGTCCTGGACCCGACGTAGTCCTCTGGGATGGCCCACATCGCACTTACACCGTTCAGGTTAACCCGCTCCACCTGCATATCTGCCGGGGGCTGCAACTGTTTACAACGGGTATCAAAACTGAACCGCGCCAACTCCAGAGAGCTGAAATTCCGCATATGGGTATCAGGAAAATGCTGAGCGAGTGCTGGAGGTCGAGGCTGGGTCATGGCGGCTAGTTGTGACTCAATTGATGGAGGTGCTGGAGAGAAACACTCGTAATAAGAGGTTCCGGCTCACAGAGAGATGCTGCAATCTGGAGAATAGGAAGAGACAGCCAACGCAGTACCTATCGCAAGATAGTAATGCGGAGCCAGAGGAGACTTTCATGGGAGTGGTGCGAAGGGCCAATGCAGGCGCGTGCTCTTAGACCTGGTCACACCGCTGTTTAGCTCATATCCCAGCTCTGAACCGTGGAGACTTTAACTACGCCCCACATGGCCCCCTGTATAAAAAAGAACCCACCGGAGTGGGTTCAAAGGGTGACACTTTTAGGAGCCAATCATACAGCTTCGCACTTTTCCTTAAGCCGAACGTCCGCCTCAACTTTCTCCTTAGCTACCTTGCTCGGTTTCAGGAGGAAAGCCGCTAGACTCGGAAGTAGGATCAATGCACCAAACATATTAACGAGGAACATAAACGCCAGCAACAAACCCATATCAGCTTGGAACTTAATTGGCGAGAACATCCACGTGGCCACGCCAGCGGCTAGCGTCATACCAGTCAGCAACACTACCCTGCCAACAAACATCAGTGAACGTGCATACGCTTCTTCTAAGCTATACCCCATCCTCAACCAGAGCAGCATTATGCTAAGAATATATAGTGCGTAGTCGATACCGATCCCCACGCCCAACGCAGTAACTGGCAATGTGGAAACCTTAAGCCCTACCCCTACGAGCACCATCAGAGCTTCAGCCAATATACTAGTCAGCGCAAGCGGCAATATCGCTACCAATACCGCCCGCCACGATTTGAACGTTATTAGACTCAGAACTATAACCGCGACATACACCCCCAAAAGCATCAGGTAGTTATTTTTTTTAACCACCTGATTAGTGGCTGCCTCAATCCCAGCGTTACCTGCCGCCAGCAAAAACTTTACTTCCTTAGTGTTTGACTCTGCAGCGAAGCGCTCAACCACCTCTACAGCTTGCTGTAAAGTCTCAGCTTTGTGATCGCGCAGGTAAGCGTAGACCGTGAGCATGTTGCAATCACCATTGAACAACCCACGCGTGGCCTGAGTCATAACAGTGTTGAGCACTACCTGATTAGGGACGATCTCAGCCCATTTAAAGCTACCTTCATTGAAAGCCGCCCCCATCTGACGCACTAGGTCGGCAAATGAATTGGTAGCCTCTACTCCAGGAAGCTGCTGCAGGCGCCCCTGCAGATCGCGCACAGCAACCACCGTATCGTAATCAGCGCACTGTTCATCAGCAGTAGTCACCATGATTGCCATCACGTCACTACTGGTTGAGTAGTTTGTGGTGATGTACGCATTGTCCCGGTTGTATCGTGAGTCCGGATTGAGCTCCGGGGCGCCAGCATCAAGATCACCAATCTTCAGCTGTGAGGCCAATATGGCCCCCCCGATAGCCAGGCATGATGCAACGCAGATTGCACCAAATGCCCAACGGCGCTGAGTGAACCGGACAAGCAGTCCCCACGGCCCGCTATTGCCATTTAAAGCGCGTTCTTCGCTACGAAGGGCACGCTCAGCGGCATGACGGTTGACGCCCGTATAAGTGAGCAGAATCGGCAACAGGATCAAGTTGGTAAAGATAAGGATAGCGACGCCAAGGCTTGCGGCTAGTGCCAGCTCCCTGATTGCCTGAATATTGACCATAAACAGAACAGCAAAGCCTACGGCATCGCATACCAGGGCAGTAAATCCAGCCATGAACAGACGTCGGAATGTGTTACGCGCAGCGTCCACTTTTGATAGCCCGCGCCCGACATCCTGCATCACGCCGTTCATCTTCTGTGCGCCATGGCTCATGCCAATGGCAAAAATCAAGAACGGCACAAGGATCGAATATGGATCAAGGTGGAAGCCCATAAGCGGCAGCATGCCGAGCAGCCACAGTACGGCCACAAGGGAGCACAGCACTACCAGCATCGTGCTGCGCAGGCAGCGGGTAAACCAGTACACCATGACAGTGGCAATGGCGATTGCCACACCGAAGAAGATCAGAATCTCTACCAAGCCATCGATCAAATCCCCCATTACCTTAGCGAATCCGATGATGTAAATGCCGACGTTATCGCTTTCGTACTTTGCCCGGATCACCTCCAACTGCTTGGATAGCTGTCCGTAGTCGAGGCTCTGGCCAACCTGGGCATCGTACTCAAGGAGGGGCACAATAATTGCGCTGGATTGAAAGTCACTGGCGACCAAACGACCGACTTCCCCGGACCGCATAATATTGAGTCGCAACTCTTCCAAGCTGGCCTTTGAACCATCATAGGCGTCCGGCATGACGGGCCCACCGTCAATACCCTGCTCGGTTACTGCAAGCCAGCGCGTGCTGCGCGTCCAGAGTGATTGCAAATACGGCCGTTCGACCCCTGGCAGCGCAAAAATCTCGTCGTTGACTTTGCGCAGAGTATCCAGGTAGTGGGGGTCCAAAATGCTCCCAGATTTATTTTCCACAACCACACGAAGAGTATTCCCCAACCCCTTCAAATCCTTTTCGTGGGTAAGATAGTTCTGGATATATGGATGATCATGGGGAATGACCGATTTATAACTAGCATTCAATCCAAGGTAGCGTGCCTGATACCCTAGAAACACCGTTATCAGCAGGCAAAGGAGAAGGATGACTCCGCGATTCTCAAACAACAGTCGCTCGAGGAACGAACTATCACCAACTTGAAACGAACTAGAGGATGCCCCGGTTTGGAATTGCATTTTACTTTGCCTCCAGCTGAACAATTTCTACACCAAGAGGTCCCACAACCAACAACTTCTCCCTTGAAAGTTGAAGGATGTCAGCGACAGGCTGATTGGACTGCGCAAGAGGAGAGAACTTTTCTCCCCCATCTCGGCTTACAATGATCTGGCCGTTATCGCTACCGAGAACTACCGCACCATCATCCAATATCTCACTGGCCTGCAATGAGGCAGAGACACCGCTTTCAATTCTGCTCCAGCTCTGCCCATGGTCACTTGAACGCACCAAGTTACCTCTGAGACCAAACGCTAGAACATCACTGTTCTTGGTAACCACAGCACCAAACAATGTGCCCTCGTAAGGTTGTTGAAGCGCCCGGAATCGTTTCCCATCTTCACTACTCAGCAGCAAGCCCTGCTCACCGGCCACGTACAGAGGCCCCTGGGACTGTGTAAGAGCGTAGAAATGAAGACTTCCCGGGTTAACTTGCGCACTGTTTTCGGAAGTCCATGAAAGCCCCCCATTTACGGTGCGGTACATCAATCCATAGGCACCAGCAACCAAGACCTCTCTTGCGCCGCGAATGCTTAACGATAGAAATGGCTTGTCAGGTCCGTCCGCAACAAGATTCTGGGCACTAGTCAGCGCATCCAATGGCTGATCTACGGAAGAAGCGGTGCCAGCAGTGCTGTGGTGGACGGCTTCCGCGAGTACCAACTGCGCCGCCTGGATTCCATCGAGCTGACGGCTCCAGGTCTCCCCACCGTCCTCTGTGTGCAAAACCACCCCCAGATGCCCAACGGCCCAACCGGAAGTATCATTTGCGAAGGCAACATCGGTCAGCAGGACGCTCGCTGGTACTTCACGAGCCTGTCTCCAGGTAGCTCCCTGATCATCGGAAAGAACGATCAAACCTTTCTCTCCAACGGCCACCAACCTATTGCCGGCCCGTGCCGCTGCCAACAAAAACCCTTTATCTGGATGCTTGATAGTGACCGCCGGTCGATCTAGGACCACGGGCCGAGTACGCTCACCTGCATGCGCATGACTAGTGCACCAGGTAATCGACAATAGCAAGGTCAGCAGCAAGGCCTTTTTATTTGCACGCATAGCTTTGTCCACGGGGCGATTAAACCCCTATTTGTTATTATCTTTACGAGCCCATTACTCAGCGAATGAACTAGCCACCTTCACGCGGATCCCGAAGAATCCTAGCGTCTAGGCTAAAATCTACACCGACCTGAAGAGCGCATAACCTATCTTAAGATAGACGCTATTCAATCCCTAAAAACACACAACCACCGCAACTGCCCACAATATAAAAAAGCCCTCGCAAAGCGAGGGCAAGACCAGCCTAAGCTGTAAACTAGAAGCTTGTGCTGAGCGTAAGCGCTACAAAGTCACGACCGACATAACGGTTATCATCATCATTACCAAAGAATTTGGTGTAGTTAATAGCCGCTTGCCAAGTTTGCTTATAGGTAGTAGCCAGACCGACGGTGACGTCCCCGCCTTGGTTTTCCCCATAGTTGCCGAATGCCCCCGAGGTCGGGGACCTACCTTTGAACACATAACCAATACCGATAGGCACGGACAGATCAAGACTTGGAGCAACTTGGTAGTAATCCAAGGTAACCACACCACGTGCACCATAGGCAAAGCTATTCAAAGTGGTATCGCGCTGATCGCCATTCCGAGTAACCTTCGCCAATTTATGACCAGCAATCTCACCAGCAAAAGTTATATTGTCCCAGAGCATGCCTGCATTGCCGACATAAATGGCGGAAACCTGGGCATTCACTGTATCCCCCAAGGAGTCCGGCTGAAGGACACTGGTCGATACGCGCAGCGGGATATTATGGCGGTAACTGAGCTCGGCACCCAAATTGAGATTATCAATACTGGAGTTAACGCTAACTCCATACAGTTCGATATTCTCTTTATACTCCAGATGATAAGTACCAACAGAACCTGTTGCCGGATCAAATCCACCAGACAACTCCGTCATCACACGGGGTTCTTTGTAGTTGTAGCGAATAGCGTATAGCCCTAGGTCAAAATTGTATTGAGCCGGCCGCCAGCGAAGTGATACCCCAAATTGAGGAGCATCCGCTTCATCATCCGAGCCCCGGTAAAGGAACGCACCTGGCCCCACGATGATACGTTCGCCACCTTCGTCCAGGACGTCCGTCGACGCAAAGAACGTACCTACAGGCGGGAGGCGCGACTTTTCCCATTCAAACTGATAGAAGGCCTCCACCGTCCACTCATCGCTCAGCAGCGCACTCGCAGACAACTGGTTTACCGGAAGGAACACTTCCTGAGCCTTGATGTTAGGTACGCTGAGGGCCTTGTAGACATCGACCGGCGCCATAGCGGATGCAATGCCGTTGTCCGTAAAGAACAAGCTTTCGCCCCAGAGCAACGTGTGCCGCCCCAAACGGAAACTCAAAGGCATTCCACCTGGCTCGAATTGCGCGCCGACAAAGGCATTCATCAACTCAAAGCTTTGTCCTGCCCAGCGCTTGGTAGCAGAAGTAAATTGATCATTTTCAACACTGAATGGGTTGAACGTTTGAGGGGAGTCGTTACTGTTGCTGGAATTATAGACATCGTCATACCAGCCAGCGCCGCTCAAGTTCAACGTAAAATTCTGGTATTTCAGGTTGAGCTCTGTGAGCAGGTCCACCCGGTTCATCACCAGATCGCCCTCATCAAAATTTCGCTCAATCTCATCAGAGTTCGGATCGTTCAGGTTATTGGAGTTCCCACTCCCAGTCCTGACACCAGCGGTATACTTAACTGTATTTGTCCAGTCTGCTGTAATCTCAGGACCCAGATCGAACGCCATGCCCTGACTCACCGCACTAAACCCTACGCCCGCAACAATTATTGCCCCACGCGAAGCAGCTTTGATCAGCTTCGCTTCGCTCCCACGAACGGCATTTTCAAGAAAATCAGCGCAGGCACTTTTGCAGACGCGATTTATTATCATTGTTTTGCCTCCACACTTACGCGAAAGAAAAGCAGCAGTTGCTTTCCCGATGTATTTAAACGTACCAACCCGAAGGCCGGTAAATTTAAGATAGAGGCATTCCACCAACTAAAAAACCTATCAAAAGATAGTAAACGCTCGATATCCCGTTGATATCCAAAAAACCCTGCATGCACTCAACGCATGAGCCCCAACTGTCGAGCTCGGCTGGCCGCCTGCGCACGGCGACGCGTTCCAATCTTGTCAAATACCTGTTGCAGGTACCACTTTACACAGCCCTCCGTGATACTCAGCGCTCTACCTATTTCTTTGTTTCGGAGGCCTTCATCAACCAGTTGAAGGATCTCAATTTCACGCCCATTCAAAGCTCCCAGCACGTTTTCAACCACTGCTGGCTCGGCCCTCTTTACAACGGAGTTTTTTGTATCACGGAATGAAATTAATACTTCCTCTATGAACTCCTCGGCGGACTTTCCTTCTTCTCCGCTTGCTGACTCTGCTCCCATTAGCAGACCACTGAGCCAAGCTCCCTCGTCCGAGAAGGTGCGAATGAAACGCCCCCGAGCCGCAAGCTCTAGAGAGCGCTTAAGGTTTCGCTGAGCCCCGCGCTCATCGCCAGTTAGGACTAGCAAATGAGTGTGAACCACGTCCCAACGGAGGAAGTTGCGGGTAGCGTCAGCTTTAGCCAAATAGCGCTGCCAATGCTTGGCCAGATCCATCGCTTCGTTGAGTCGGTTCTGCGCAATGGCCACACGTACGCTGCAAAGTGCTTTTACCTCATCCTTGGTGGTCACACCCAGCGACGGCTTCAAATGACTGAATTGTCCAATCAAACCGTGTTTCCGGCCCTGTCGAATCATTTCATTCACTTCACCCATGCGTAACAGGCAGCGCAGGCGTTCAGCCAGGGCTGAATAATGCAGACGGTCAAAACCATGCTTGGCAGCGGCCACCTCGGCTTTGTCGAGCAAATCGAATGCGGTTTCTGGGTCACCATCATTGAACGCGAGACGCGCTGCGGTGAGCCATCCTGCGATCGCTTGATCCACGAAGCCCTCGGCCTCCACGTGCGGCAAGTATATTTCCAGCAGCCGACGCGCCTGATCCAGTTCGTTGCGCTCGTAATGCACTTCGGCCAGCGGCAGAGCAAGGATGGTTGCATAGGGTGACCCTACACCAGCGATCGACTCTGCTGCAGCGAGCGCTTTAGTGAGCCCAGTGATAACTGCCTCGGTTTGTCCGCCCATAAATCGGGAAGGACCAATTACCGCCTCATGCACAATAATGGAGAGTTTGCTTTCACCCCGACTTAGGTATTCACGCGTCAGGTTACTCAACCTTTCAATCTCATCGAGCTTGAAGCGCTCCCTCTGTGCATACAGCAATGCGTTGTAGATGCTGCCGCGAATGATGGGATGCGCGTCACTGTATTTCTCAACAAGGCTACGAGCCTGCGTCTCCAACAGTGGCGTATCGTCAATCATCATTGAAAGCATCGCCTCTCGGTGAAGAAGCTCGCTCCGCAGTACCTCAATAAAATCCGGCGAGTACTTTGCTACGTACTCCGGATCACTGAGACAGCGCCTAGCCTGGGCGAGCAACTCCTTGGCCGTCTCAAACTTCCATAGATGAAGCATGGACCAGGCTTGCGAGATCAGAATCCGGGGATAACGACTAATTAGTGCCGAAGGAAGTTGCTCAACCATTCGCCAAGCGATGTCATCGCTTCGCTCGAAGAAAGCCACATGGTTATCTTCAATAATACTCGCGGCCAGTTCTTGGTCTCCAGAGCTCAACGCATGATTGAACGCCTTGAAGAATTCCTCTTTGAGCACGTAGAAGTCGCTTGCCTCCCGGTGCAAATAGCTCAGCTTGGCCCCATCATTTTCCGCGAGGTACGTGAGGAGGAATTCACGAAACAGGGTATGCAACCGATAAGTCTGTGACTTGGGGTGATCAGTAAAAACAAACAGGTCTCTGGACTGGCACTCCTTAAGCAGGCTCAGACCGTCTATTCGCTTGCTGACTATGGCACAAGCTTCGGGCTCCAAACGCTCCAGAATGGCACACGACACCAGGAAATCCTGGAGATTGGATTCCAGGGACTCAAAAACCTCTTCGAAGAAGAACTCCTGAAAAAGCGCTCTCTCCTCAACGCTGGTGAGATTGCTGAGCTGACCACTGCCCGATCGGATCGCACGGCTTAGGAGGTTCAGACCACCAACCCATCCCTCAATACGCTGAACAGGAGTCGGCACCTCTGAAAACAAGGAGGACTCCAGCCCCTGACTCTCAAAATGACAGGCGATTTCGTCTTCATCGAAAGCCATATCGTGGACATCCAGGTCCAACAACTCTCCTCGCATGCGAAATCGAGCCAGCCGAAGCGATGGCTGACCGCGCCCAGAAAGCAGGAAATGGAGGTTGGCAGGCGCCCGTTCCAACAGCTCGTCAATTGCCTCAACGACTGCGCCCTCTACGCACTGCAGATCGTCGATAAAGACGTACAAGGGCGTCTTGATGTCCCTTAGCTGCATCGCGCTACGCAGACAGGAGCCAGGGACAGCATGCAACGATGTCAGGTCGGCCCGGCGACAAAACACATCGCGCAACGCAATGAGCATCTCAGCGGCGTCGGCATCATTGCGACACCCGATCCAGAAGCATGCCGCTCCCGACGCTTGTAGCTCGATGAAATACTGCGACAGTAATATGGATCGACCATATCCTGCGGGCGCACGTAGAGAGATCACCCTCAGGCCCTGAGCAGCTCGAAGCTGTTTCATCAACCGAGGACGTACGATCAGTCCTTGGGTGTTAAAGGCTGGACTCCTGGTGGCCGACAGCGGCGTGCGACTTTCAGGCTTAATCGCGACGACGGGGGCAACTGCATAGGTGTCACGGTACATCTCGAACCTCCGTCAGGGCGGTAGGTAGCCTCTTGTAGTAATTCTTCAGCTAGTGAGAGTTTCGCTCACTAGCTTCTTCTTATCAGGTCGGCGCGGGCGGCGAGGCCGCATCATTGAATACCGAACAGAAGGGGGCACAGGAGCAGCCTGCCCCCCTTCTTTTCGTCAGCGCTGCGCGCTCTGCACCAAGGATTCCGCAGAATAGAAGGAGCGTGGTCGAGCCTGTCGAGGGGTGTAATGGTCACTCCACTCACCGACTACATACGCATTCTGCTGGAAGTCGATGTTCTGGAAAGGCAGTGCCACGATACCCGGCAGATCACAGGAAATGCTCGAGTACATGATGCCGCCGCGCCAGTGCTTGCCTTGAGTGTCCCACAGGTCACTCAACACGATGTTCCACGTGTCTTCATCCAGGTACAGGGTACGGCTCGCCACGGCGTTCCGCACACCGCTTCGCACTTTGCCTTCTACCTGCCAGACGCGATGCAGCTCCCAACGGACATGGTCAGGGTTGAAGAAGCGCTCACCAATCGCCGCATCCTGGCCGGCCTTGAGCAGCTTGTTGGTGTTGTAGGGGATGTACATCTCCTTCGACCCAACCAGCTTCCACTCGTACTGCTCTGGCGAACCGAAGAAACCGTAGGCTTCGTCAAAGTTGGCAACGCCAGAGACGAAGAAGTTCGGAGTGTCAAATTGCACGTTCGGCAGCTTGCGTACGCGGCGCTGGCCTGGCATGTACTGCCAGGAGCCGAAGGGCACGTTCTGGTAATCCATCGGCAAGGTCCCGACTGTAGCCTCCCCTACTCGACGTGCGGGAGCCTTAATCTCTGCGCGGGAAAGCTGCCAATGCTTGCCGTCGAACTGCGCCTCGCCATTCTGGACGTAGTACGGGAAGACGCGACTGGCGTCTATCCGAGCGGTCAGCGACTTGGAACCATTGGTGTCGACGACTATGAGGTCCGCGAGGGTGTCCACCGCCTCACCTTTCCACGAAAGGTAGTGGTTCCACAGCGCTTCACCGCCGGTTTTGGCGATCGGGAATGGGACGCCGCCATAGGCACCGTGCACCGCTTTATCGCTATCGCTAATCGTAGCGTTGGTTGCGTTCTTTTTGGTGTCGTCATACACCCACTGCGGCGCAGTCGCGGTCCGGTGAGTCGGGTAAACGTCAAGGCGGTAATCAGGATTGTTCTTCAGCAGGGTTTGAACACTGAGAGACAGTCGCCCCTCGTACTCAGCCATGTTCTTCGACGTGATGGTCAGCGTTGGCTTTTCGTCTGCGAAAGGCTCCCATGCCAGACTTCCCTTCGGGAGATTTGCAGGACATTGCGAATTATCCCCGCTCCACGCAGGAATGGTTCCCTCCGCATTGCCCGCTTTGACAGCCCCCATCGGGGTGAGCGTCGTGCCCAGCTGCTGAGCCTCTTGCGAAGAAACGGCGGCAGCGGCCATACCGCAAGAAACCTGAGCAATAGCGAAGACCAACGAGAGCTGCCAACGCTTGTTTGAAAGCAGATTTTGCATGTAATCCTCCGACCTTTCGGTCTTTCTTATTTTCACGCCTTGAGGATGCTTGGTTGGGTGCCTTTCGCCGGCCCCCCAGAAAAATTGAGCTTTCTGACGGACCAACCAGCTGGCATCGCTTCACCTATCCCTGCGGCCTCTCCTTCTGAGTGGTTCCGTCGGAGCCGAACCGGTGAGCAATCAAGCACGCGTCTGGACGGTACCCAAGGCACCTCATGCATCCACCTATCGATGGATAGGCCGAGCCACAATCGGGAAGGCAACAATCGGGGACTGAAATCGTCGCAGCTACCGCAAAGCGGCGAAGCGTGCAACGCCGCCGGCCTCGAACAGGCTGAAGCGCCAGACCGGGTCTGCCCTAGGCCTTAAATGGAAATTGCGCCACGCAACTCAGCCCCCCTTCGTGCACGCAGACCGGGATACCCCCGGGGCTAGGTATACCCAGCGGCGTTAAAAGCTCCTGATGGGCAATGTCGCGCAGAAGCCACGACCGTTCGCACAGCGATGGTATGGGCCGGCTTTGGAGCGAGGCGATCCGACGCCAGAGCGGTCACCCTGTCCTTAATGGAGAGTTCATTGCTCAATCTGCCCTGCCCGCGATCACCTGACCGAGCGCCTCGCTCGCTCGTATTCCGGTGGTGTAGATCGCCCCATCTATCTGATGGGAAGTAGGAGCAGCGTCGTACACGGCGCCACCTAACCAGCAGCTTCCCCCCCAACAAACGGGGCGCCACCACAGCCGACGCCGACCACAATGAAACTGAGCCTCCCTCTCCTGCCCGGGACGAAACAGCAGTAGGCCCCGCCTGAACCGGCAGATATGGCGACATAACTAAGAGTGTGGCCTTCACGCTGCAGAGATCCTCGATATGCGGGAGAGGAAAGCCAACGCCGGGAAGCACTATCTTTCGGCAGGTGATCCGCCTGTTAGACAAGCAGAACCTGACCGCACAATAAATTGAGGTAAATCACTGCAGGAGATTAAATCGAATCATGTGTTGCTTCACTCAATAAATTTATTGCGCTCCACCCACCACTAACTAGTGCCTTTTAACGGGCTTTGCATTCGACTCCAGCCCCATTAAAAGCTCTCTCTTAAAGCAGCAAGAAGGATAATAAGATGCTGCAACGCGCCATATTATTTCTCGCAGATCTAAACGTTGGCAAAAAAATGATGCTGGCCTTCGGCTTGGTCTCATTGCTTTCCATCGCGGCAATTGCCATGGCCTTAAAGACAGCCGATCTTCTACTGGATGGCAATAGACAGAGCCAAGCAATCGGTGAACTAAACCTGCTTCTGCAGGAAGCTCGTGGAGCCGAGAAAGACTTCTCTCTGACGGGCAAACAAGAGAACGCTGACCTCCTAGAGCTCAAGCTCTCCAAGCTAGACATTCGAGTCAACGAAATCCTGGAAGACAGAAGTACAGTTAACCATGAGCAATTGAAAAAAATTCGACTCAATGCTCGTGCCTATCGAGAGCAGTTTGACCATTTCCACGCCACTAAGACTCAATCAGACTTAGCGTTAGCCGAAATGCAGAAACAAGCCGACAACGCTCGAATTCAACTTGAGTTCGTAGAGCTAGACATGTTCAGTGCTTTACGGGAATCAGTGAACGGTCAAGGCGAACTAGATCCAAACACCCTAACGTTTGCAGAAAACTCTTCGACGCTATTGCGCCTACTCCTGCAAATGCGGGGCTATGAATTTGGATATGTTCAGTGGGACGATAAGCAAGAACTCTCCGCTTGGAAGGAGATAATGAGCGATGCCGAGGCAGATGTGTCGCGGCTTCGGGGCCGGATTGGCGAGGACCACCAGGACATCCTCCAGGCAGCACAAGAAGCCCTTACCAATTACCACTCGGCCTTCAAGCGATACAGTGAAAGCCGCGCAGCCAACCAGCACAGCGCAATGCAAATGCAAGAGCTGGCCGACCGCGTATTGCAGGGCGCCAATGAGGCCTTGAATAGCCATCGAGACTGGCTGGAAAACTATGCTGACACCATTCTGCATCTGCTGGTTGTCAGCGCCGGCGTCATTCTCACGCTTGCACTGCTGGCAGGATGGGGGATCCGCCAATTGATCCTGCCACCTCTCCATCAGACGCTGGACCTCGCCAAACGCATAGCCGCTGGAGACCTCAGCCAGAACATCACAACAGAGCGGCGCGACGAACTCGGTCAGCTTTACCGAGCGATGGGGGGCATGACCTCCAACCTGCGCGAGCTCATACGTCGGATCCTGGATGGCGTGGATCAACTGCGTGGTGCAGCGGGTGCGTTACAGGAAGCCAGTCAACAAAGTAGCGACGGAGCGCTTGACCAGCAACGCCAGACAACGCTAGCGGCTAACGCCACGCGCCAGATGGCGACCTCTGCCGAGGCGGTCGCCAACTATGCAGAGAATGCTTCCGGAGCAGCCGCAGATGCAAACAAGCACGCCGAAGCGGGCGAGCATGTAGTGCGTAAAAGCGCGGAGCAAATCGGCCGCCTTGCCAACGACGTGAAGTCATCCACTGATGTAATTAGGGACCTTCACCAAAGCAGTGAGCGCATAGGTGGCGTGTTGGACGTCATCAAAATGGTGGCTGAGCAGACCAATCTGTTGGCACTCAATGCGGCGATTGAGGCGGCTCGTGCCGGCGAGCAGGGGCGTGGCTTCGCGGTAGTGGCCGACGAAGTCAGGGCCCTAGCACGGCGAACTCAAGAGTCGACACACGAGATCGAAGCTCTTGTCGCAGAGCTGCAAGGTATTTCCTTGCGTGCTCTACAGCAAATGACCGAGAGCTCCGAGCTAAGCAACCAGGCAGTGGCGTACGGTGAACAGGCACGGCAGTCACTCAACCGTATCACCTCGGCGGTAAGCAGCATCGAGCTACTTAACGGACAGATTGCCGCCGCTGCCGGAGAGCAGAGTACCGTTGCGGTGGAGATAAGCCTGAACGTCGAGAATGTTCGCAGTGTTGCTAACCAAGGCGCCGATGCCACCCAACGTGTCGCGCTAGCCAGCACTGAGCTGACTCGCTTGGGCACGGAGCTCCAACAATTGGTTCAGCAATTTCGGATTTAGCTTTCGCGGTCCGAGACAGGCCAGCAAACCGCCGGGCATCCATCTTCTACGGCCATCCAAAGATAGGATCATTTCGATCCTGAGGCAGCACACCCTTCTGCCATCTTGGACGAACAGGGCTCGCCACCAAGAGATTGGAGAGTTTGATCAACCGCGCCTCTGTAGTCAGGGCAACGACTATTGGTTGGGCGCGCTTCATCACATGGTGCCCGCTCAGCCCCCAAACCAGTGGATATTGGAATGATTTTCACCGTCGCAAACATACAAGCAACGTCGGATATTCGGTTCGACGTCAACGAGCGAGAGCTGCAGATCGTCTACACAAATCCACATCCAGGCAATCAGCGGCGCACACTACAGGTTCGCTTTGGCCCTCAAGCCACCAGAGAACTGGTTGAAGCTGTTCGTGCCCTTGACGCACAGCTCGACTCGCCACTGGATAGAATTCTTTCTTCGGATTAGATCGCTAAACCCGCGGTTGACGACCGCACGAGACACCAGCGCTTGAGCAATTGGGAAACCTGCTCACGGGGCTTTCGACTCGAAGGCACGATGTGGCCTCGACGTCTGCAACGCGGCCATGGGATGGCTAGCGCGGCAGCAATACGCTAGGGTTGAGCTACCCGCCAGGCCACCTTGCTGCTGCAGAATTACTTCGGCATATTCCGCTGAGGGTACCAATACCAATAAGAAGAGCTATGGCCATGATTCCTGCCTCTACTAAGGACCAAGGGCCGCACAACCGTGACGCCCTTGAACCGAACCAGATATATCTGATCGCATCCAGACTGCAGCCACCGGTTGACGCTCGCAACCTTGTAGCCCGAGCGAAGCTAAGCAGCTTGGTACTATCGGGTGCGCATAAGACGCTGACGCTTGTGAGTTCGCCGGCAGGCTACGGCAAAACCTGCTTGCTAGCCGAGCTCCAGCAGGAGCTGCAAAAGTCAGGGATGCAGACTGCTTGGCTCTCGATAACCCCACTAGACCAGAGCCTGCCCGTCTTCAGTGCCTATCTCCGAGCAGCCATCGAGCTGGCATCCAATGTCGATCAAATCCATGGCCCGATTAGTCGGGTTGGCTCCAACACACTAAGTGAAGCCTTCAATCGAACCATGGCCCTGATTGAGGCCAGCGAAGAATCCCCGCTGTACCTCTTTCTGGATGATGTTCACCATTTGGCAGGCACCGACTCGGTGCGTCTCCTCTCCATGCTCATCGACCACACTCCGCAAGGAGTACGATTTGTACTCTCCTTTCGTGGCGAGCCATGTCTGTCAGTCGCAAGACACCGAATGCATGGCAAAGTGACTGACTTTACCAGCCAGGACCTACGCTTCGAAGAAAACGAAACGACCGCTTTGCTGGCGGCAGACGCAGTGACAGCAATCACCCCCGAAGACATTCGGTCCTTGGTACAGCGCCTTGAAGGGTGGGCAGGAGGTCTGAAGCTGGCTGCGCTGCTACTTAAGCGCACTCCCGAGCTTATTCAAGACCTAAAGAACTTTAGCGGCGAACGGCGCCAATTTGCCGACTTCTTCCTTCAAGATGTCTTGGCAGATCAACCTAACGACGTTCAAGAGTTCCTTATTTTGACGTCGATACTTTCCACCTTGAATGCTTCCACCTGTAACTTCCTGACGAAACGCACTGACGGCCAGCAAAAACTTCTTCAGTGTCTTTCCCAAGGGCTTTTTCTACTCCCATTGGATGACGAAAATCGGGACTTCCGACTACATCCATTATTCTCTGAATTCCTCTATCGCACACTACTGGAGCGATATTCAGATCGGGTGTCAGAACTTCACATCAGCGCAAGTCGAGTTCTTGAAAACACTGGCAATTTTAACGAAGCATTTAGTCATGCGATCCAGGCGCAAGATGATCTGCGGGCCGCTGAGATAATGAACTCTCATTTGGAGGAAATTTTTGACGCCAAGGAAGAAGCCTTAGCACTGGTCAAGAAAATCCCTATGGATACTATGATGGAGTATCCAAAGATTGTCATGGCCCATGTATGGAAGCTTCTGACACTTTGGCAGTTCGAGACTTGCAAAAGGCTGCTCTCTACACTCCGACAGCGCTTGGACGAGAAAGAGAGAAAGAATGGTATTAATGAAGAGTCTCGCGAGCTACGCCTCATTTTCCAGCATCGCGAAATGATGCTATCACTACTCTCCGACAACCTGGAAAACGTTGAAGAAAGTGCACAGTATTTAATTGATAACTATCATGACGCACACCCTCTTCTTAAAGGCAGCCTTTATAGTTCACTGATGTACGCTCGGCGGGAGCGCTTCAAGTTCGATGATATGGAGCGTCTTAACTCTCTCGCCCTCGAGTATTTCAGCAACTTTGAACGCGGGCTTACCGATATATACCACCAAGCGATGATCGGTCCCTCCCGATTCGTAGCGGGTCAGACGCGTCGTGCTATCGATGAATTAAATGCGGCTTTACAACTGGCTGAAAAGATTGACGGGAAAGGCTCACCATTAGCCGCGCTGATTGCCATGCATCTCGCCAAAATCCACTACGAGTTGGACGATCTGGAACAATCACGCGAGCTGCTCTCCCAATACCTACCCTCTGCGAGCCAAAGGGGCTTTGTAGATCAGGCAATCGCTGGTTGGCTAACCGCCGCACGACTGGCGATGATTGATGGAAAGCCCACTAAAGCCTTTAGCCTACTCGATGAAGCTGACGCCTTTGCTGCGAAACACCAGTTTGATCGCTTGAAGTTCTTCAGTCTTGCTGAGCGCTTGAAGCTTCTGTTGCGTCGGGGTGAGATCGATGACGTAATTCGCCTCGGTAAGAAGCATGGCTTGCGCGGAGAGCCAGCCGCAACAGTAGCACCGCACGCAACCTCTAGGAGCCGCGACGAAGCCAGAGCCTTAGCATGGACACGTGTTGCCCAGGCAGAAGATCGAATTCCCGAGGCACTAGGCTTGGCCAAGCAGTGGCACCGCTACCTTAACGGCAGAGATGCCGTGAGGAGCTGCCTCCGTTGGGAGTTGGTGATAGCCCACTTGCTACTCCTCTCCGGAGACAAACGGGCCGCACAGCGCACACTGAGAGAGGCGTTATCAACAGCCGAACCTGGTGGCTTTATTCGCTTGTTCCTCGATGAAGGTGCCTGGCTCGAAGGCTTGCTTAAAGAACAACTGGAGAGCACTCCTACTAGCGAGAAAACAGGAGACGCATTTGCTCTGACAGTTCTTGAACACATGGGCGGCAGCTCGAGCCAAGCGGCGAAGCTCACGGAGGCCGAGGACGTTCCAGTTATCGGCGCCTTTAATACTAGGGAAATGGAAATCCTGTTAATGGTCTCTGCCGGCATGCTGAACCGCGAGATAGGCAACAGGCTTGGTATGACCGAGGGATCGGTGAAATGGTACCTGCAGCAGATCTATGACAAGCTCGGAATCCGGCGCCGCTCTCAAGCGGTGGAACGCGCCAGGCAGTTGGGGATCATTCAGTAGATCGAAGCCCGGCCAAGCGTCCGAACTACGAAGGCGTCAGAACGCACGAAACAGCCACTCTGACGCCGATTAACCTATTTCCACCACCGCGGAACAGGATGCAGGTAACCAGCGTTTTTTGAACGCGGTGCCTGGTCCAACAATCTGCACCTGCAGCTCTGCTTCACAGGCAACGCACGCCTTTTTAGAACCGCGAGGGAGAACCCTCGCCCACCTCGAGTGACAGGTTCCTCCTTTGCCGTCGCGGAACAGGTGCGAGCGAAATGTCGGCTTGTCTGCCCCCGCCCAAAAGAGCACAGCGCATGCCCTGCACTCGGCGCGAGCCAGTGCAAGGCCTTTTGTTCGGCGTCAGAATGAGCGTGATGCTCGAGGAATACGAAGATGGCCGCTTTCGCGAAAGCTCGGCGTTCGGAGATAAAAGAAGCGCGGAAATCTCCAGCAAGATAACCGCGCAAAAGGGTGAACGACTAAGTCAGACCGCAGCGCCAACGATGATGTCGGACATGCGTTGGAATCGCTCGATGTTGACGGCCTGCGGCAGCACGCCCGCAGTGAGGCAAGAGAAGCTGATGTCGAGTTGAGGATCTATCCAGAACATCGTCGTGCCAGCCCCATAATTTCCGAAGGTCTCGCGAGACGTGAGCGTGCCAAATTGATGATGCACGAGCTTCTCGCCACGCACGCTAAAGCCTAGCCCGATGTAGGCTGGTGGCGGGTTATCCCAACCAGCGCGAAGGGCCACGCCACGGTAAAGCTCGTTGTAGAGATCGCCAGTCCAGTTTTGACGAGCGAGCTCTATCATCCGCGGTGAAAGAATACGGGCTCCATCCAACTCGCCGTTCAGCCTTAGCATCTCGGCAAAGCGCCACATATCCGATGCAGTCGAAACTGCACCAACATGGGGGGCTTCGTTCACCTCTTCCTCGAACAAGCTGTACTTCCCGGGCTGGGTACGTCCCAGGACAGCAATCGGAACCACACCGCGCATGTCCGGAACGACTTTTCGGGCACGGAGATCCGGCCGCACGCCCAGCCATGAATCGACCATGCCCAGCGGTGCAAACAAGTCTTCATGGAGAATGCTGCGGAAATCTCGACCTTTGGGGTCAGTTCGCCTCAGCATCTCGGCTATCAGTATCTGGTTGCATGCGGGGGCGTAGTCGCAGCGCAGACCTGGATCGATAACACCGTGTACGTTCTCACAGACGGCAGCCAGGAGCTCATCGAGGCGGTCCTGATACATATCGGGCTTCGGGGTCCATACCCCTGGCATACCGGTAGTGTGGGTCAGCAGATGGAAAAGTGTGGTCTTATCCCTGGGCGCCCCCATGAACTCGGGAATGATGTCTTTGACCTTGGTGGTCAGGGCAAATTGACCCAACTCCACAGCTCGCAGAGCGAGCACGTTGGTAAACGCCTTGGTCAGCGAGAAAATGCTGAACACCGAGCTCTTGCTCAGACTTCTGGTGTGATCCGCATCCTCAAAGCCTATGGCCTCATCCAGACCAACCACGCCTGCACGTGATACGCGAATCACGGCACCGTGGTAGAGACCCTTCTCAACATCGGCGCGAATGACCGATTTCACCAGGTCAAGGCGCTCTTCTGACCATTGGCTCTTTGAATTCGAGATGTTCATCAATATCTCCGCAGATTATGCAATGCGTACGATTCAGGCCGGATTCTTCTCTTTCCAATCGAGAGCCTTTTGCACAGCCGCATCGATCAATGCATGGCGATCGGAAATAAAGCCGAATAGTTCAGGGTGCGGGAAGATGAAAAGCTCACCCTCTTTGATCGCATGAACGACCTGCTTACCCGTGTATTCAGGCGTCAGCCATGGAATCTGGACATTGCCGAAATGCTCAGTTTCCTCAAGCATTACGTCATGGAGCTTGCCGTCATTCAGCTCATTCGGACGATTACGCGAGCTCTTGCCAATATTGGTCCGCACCGGTCCAGGGCAAAGCACACTTACGCCTACATTGGAGCCTTCGAGCTCCTGGCTCAGCACCTCAGAAAGGGCATTCACACCAAACTTGGTGACGCAATAGGAACCAAGCTCCGGAGTAGTAGCAAGGCCAGACATCGACGACGTATTCACGATATGGCCGCCGTCGGCATTGCTTTTCAGAATTGGGAGAAACGCTTGGACGCCATGAATGACGCCCCAGAGATTCACATTAATAATCCAGCGCCAATCGGAGATGGACAAATCGGCGATCGCCCCCATGGGCCCGACACCAGCATTATTGCAAACAACATGGACTGTACCGAAGCGTTCGACCGTGGCGCGAGCCAATGCCTCGACGCTTTCGTAATTACTTACATCAGTGCGAATACCTACCGCACCGATTTCCGAGGCAGTGGCTTGAAGGGTTCCCTCTTCGATATCAGCAATGACGACCGTCATGCCCTCAGCTATGAGCTGTTCAGCGATGCCTCTGCCAATACCGGAGGCGCCACCGGTCACGACAGCAACCTTTCCTTTCAAGTTTTCAAGCTTACTCATACACACCTCTTCTTGTAATTTATTCGTCAAGTATCAGCGCTTGGCCAATTGAGGATTAGTCAGAATTACGTTCCGAACAAACTCGTCAACTGAACCATCGCCAACAAATCCCAGTTGAAGTGCACCTGGAGCTTTAAGCGGACACTGCTTAAAAAGCGCCTCAACTTGGGGGACAGACTCACAAGTGACAAGCTCATAGACCTGAGGACCGTAGTAGTCGGCAAGTGCAGAGACAAAGTCCTTCATCTGCAGATATAGCGCAGGCAGAGTCCAGTTTCGTCTAGCGGGTAAATCACCAGCAGCTACTTCCCCAGCATGAAGAAGATTCTCAACGCAGCGTTTCAAGGACATCACCCACGTTCCAGACTCCGGCGCCATCGGAAGGGTGAATGGGCGACCTGCAGCCACCGAAAAGAACACGTCGCTCAAAAAGGCGGAGAGCATGGTCATGGAACCTGCGGGTCGCGCAACAATCCCCGACAGTCGCAATGCCACACCATCAATAAAGCCCGCCCGCGTATAGTCATTGATGAGAAGCTCACCGATTAGTTTATGCGTGGCATAACTAATCCCTGGATTTGGAAGCGTCTCATCATCGACATGTGAACCCCAAGGCGGAGAAAACACTGCAACAGAGCTTGCATAAACAACCCGCGGGCAGTTCCCTTGAAGACGTAACCGTTCAAGAAGCTCTATCGTAGCGTCAAGATTGGTTGACTTTCCGAGCTCGAAATTATCGACCGATTGTCGACCCGCAACAGTCGCAAGATGAAAGATTCGGTCCGGCTTTCCGTCCAAGATACGAGTCAGAGTAACGCCATCGTCCAATCGACCTTCAATTTGATTGACACGTGCGTCAGATATAGCGTGATCAAAAGCAATATCTGTCAGTACGAACGTATCATCGGGGGCCGCTCGACTTAACAGCTCCCAAGCAAGGGCGCTGCCCACAAATCCAGCCGCCCCGGTAATTAGCGTATGCACCGCTACCTCCAGACTTCAGATTACAATCTAGGCGCTACGGGATGTAGGCAATAGTACGAACTTCAATACTCTCTCGTGCAGGTGCATCGGGGCTGGTGTGCGGATCGTTGAATGAACTATGGGCGGCCCACTGCACGGCTTCAGCATCAGAGTCGACCATCTTGAACATCAAAACTTCTTCTGGGGTCATGGCTGGATAGAAATACCAGCGTTGCTCATCGCTGTAGGAGATATTGAATCCAAACGCAGGACTAACACCCGATCGAGTTGCTAGCAGTTTGCAAAGGTGCTGGTCCTCTCGAGAAATGGTAGAACCGTCCACTACCGCCAGCGGGTTACGGTCAATAGTCTTGAGAGGCCGCCAAACGTTGATGATCATCCACCGACCGGAGAGATAACGAGCCTTGTGCTCCTCGGGCGCATAGAGTTGAGCAATTGCGTGCGCGGTAGGTATGTCATAGTCGACATGGGTGTTCATGGCTGGGGTACGGGCATTCGTCTGGCCACCCTCCGTAGCACCACGGACTTGCTCACCAAACACCTTCACATATTCAGCACCGGTTTTTTCTTTAATGAGCTCAGCAACCTCGGCAAAATACACCGAGCGGACCTGATCCACATCGAAGAAATTGGTTACCGAACTATCAATTCGCCCGAGGGTAAACGCATTCTCCTCAAGGGACGCGTTGATGTTTCTCGCGTTGTGGATCCTGACATCATGGGGAATCAACCTGATACTTGCGTTTGCCTTTACGGCATCATCCATCACAGAAAGTTTTTGTGTCGGGTCACCAAAATTCATGACCACATCAACATGATCAATATTAACACCAGCATTATTAGCCATTCTCAATGTCCTCCAAGTTTAAACAGCATGAAGCTTGAGCGGGACATTGACCCAGCCCTGAATATTGTTATTGATCAAGCGAACAGGATTACCTGCCAACTCAATTCGCTTTACTTTCTGCAGAAGAACCCTGAAGAGGCATTCAAATTCGACGCGGGCGAGTAGCTGGCCGGCGCAGCTGTGCACACCGACACCGAATCCGAGGTGGGGTCCCCGGCGCCGCACATCAAACTTTCCTGGTTGATCCCAACGGCTTTCATCCCGTCCGGCTGCTTTGAGGAAAACGCCGACCACATCGCCTTGCTTCAGCGGCATTCCTTCAAGTTCGGTATCGGACATGACCAATCGCCCCAGCATCCTAGGTGGCGGGTCAAATCGCAGCGACTCTTCGAAGGCCGCCTTCACAAGACTGGGATCCTCGCGCAGGGCATCCCATTGCTCCGGATCCTGGCTTAGGGCGTGAAGGGTGTTACCGATACCAGTCATCGTGGTGTCGAATCCGGCCCCCAGCAGGGTGAGGACAAGCAAATCGGCCTCTTCCTTGTTGATGACACCATCTTTCTCAAGCTGGTAGATCTTGCTAGCCATTCCCCCCGACGACACAGTTTCACGAGTTGCATTCTTGTCCATCCACGCGAACGCGTCCTCGGCCTCGACGATGGATTTAGTAAGAATCTCGTTGCGGGGGCCAGCACCATTGAACGCAGCAAGACCAAACTTAAGAATCTTTTCGCGCCCTTCGGATGGTAGGCCAATAATGTCCGGGAAAATTTTAAGAATATAACTAGCTGCGAGATCCTGAACGCCGTCCACGACTTGCCGTCGCAACATTTCGTCGACTATTACTTCCGCTTGGCGAGTAAACTCCGATTCCAGTCCCTTGATTCCTTCAGGACCGAGGATTTTCATAATTGCGTCACGTGCGCGCTTATGCTCCGGCGGATCCTCAGTAACCAGGATCCGTGGGACCAGCGATTGGTCATCGACACCAAAGGGACGGCCGGTCGAAGAGAAGATCTTCCAGTTACTCAGGACTGCCTGGGCGGCCTTGTGGCTACCGACGAAGAAGCAGTCATGTTTATTAAGCCGAACAACAGGACCAATCTTACTTACATTAATCTCTTCAGAGTTACGAATCGACTCCTCAGTCCAGAGATCAATATCAGTAGACGGGATGGAATCCCTAAACAGGCCAGCCATAATTATCTCCTCTTATTTTTTTTTGCAGATCCAGTAACTGGACCGCCTACTCAAAGACCGCGACTTAGCACTACATAGGTTCCGAAACTATCAACACCTAGAAGGACGAGCACCTATCTAAGGATAGAGACAACCAAACCTAGAAACTAATGCTTGGATAAACTCGACATAACAGCTAGGCAGTTCCATTTTCGAGATCCCCGTGATCCAGATTGGTCGTGGGCGGCACATGTAGGCAGACAATATCCGCGGACTCACACTCAAAAGCCGGAAAGCGACGTCGGACCAAGGGGTCATGACCGGGTATCAAATGATCTGGAGAGTCCGCCAGCCGAGAAATAAGCCTATAACCATCCAGCATGTCACCCACGTTAAATACGATGGGGAACGGAGAGTCTTCGAGAATATTTGAATAAAAATGACTAGCATCCGAAGCCAGCACCACCCATCCGCGCGAGGTATGAACACGCACTACCTGTAGGCCAGCGGTATGTCCACCAACCTTGTATACCTCGACCCCAGGAACCAACTCATAATCGCCATCATGGAACACGACCCTATTTTGGTAGACACCCCGAATAAGGTTGACCACATCTTCAACGTTGTATGAATGACGCAGTGGTCGATGCAGCATGTAACGCCCAGTTGCGAAGCTCACTTCATCATCTTGAATATGAAATCTTGCCTTGGGCAGTAGATCAATATTCCCAGCATGGTCGTAGTGGAGATGCGTGATGATTACGTCGTGGAGCTCATCAGGATTAACTCCAAGGTTTCTCAAGGAGTCGATAGGGCAACGCAACAACGCACGACCTCGTTTATCTGCCGCCTGTTGATTGAAGCCAGTATCGACCAGAATTGAATCTACTTCCCCCTTGATTAACCAAACGAAGTAGTCCATTGGCATTGCATGATCGTGGTTGTGATGGCAGTCAATAAAATTCTCGTGACGACTGCGGTCCACGCGTGCGTAACGCACCGCAAAGACTTCATAAGTTGGAAGTAAACTCAATTCCGGCCTCCCGCTTTTCTATACCAACTCCAGTAAAAGAGCTCTTTCAGGAGCCTTGGACAGTTTCGGCCTTGCGCAAACGGTCAACAATCCAGCGAAACTGACCGAGAGCTTGATCCGAAGAAGTTGGCACCATATCGGCGTCCGGCTTGAGATTCAGAACGCGCTGTTGAGCCTCAATCATGACGCGATCCTCTTCAAAGGCCATCCTGGCAGCTTTGAACATCTCGTCAGCCATCTCGTCATTACCGCGGATCGAATCGGGCCCCCAAGAGAAGAAGTATCTGGAGGTAGTCTCGGTAATGGCGGTGACGCCTTGACACGTCAAGGATTCAAACAGCGGTTTGTCGGTAGGAGGTTGATCACCCAAAAGTGCGGCGGTACCTGGCGGATAGACAGCGTTGTGCATGATCATCACGCCAGGGACATAGAATGTGTAAGCATTCCACATATCAACAGTGTCACCTGTAACACCACTAATAGTCGGCGGCGCCGGCTGGCTTACCACCCAGCGCTCAACTCGAACAGCTCGTTCAAGCCGGGTTACTTTCGGACGTGTACGAGCCCAGTCGAGACTCGAACCGAAGCTATTCGGGTGCACATACGAAAGGTGCGAGAAGTCCAGCAAGTTGTCGTTGATGTACTGATAATGCGCGAGGTAGTCGATTTGGCCAGATCGGAATATCCATTTTGGATCGTCAAGCTTGGCCGAGAGCGGGATTAGCGAAGGATCAGCCGATTCAGGATCACCCATCCAGACCCAAACCCAACTATGCTGCTCTACAACAGGGAAGCTTCGTACACAGGCTTTCGCAGGAATCGTTTCTTGGCCCGGAACTTCAACACACTTTCCATTCGGAGCGAACTTGAGGCCATGGTACATGCAGCGCAGTGCATCACCTTCAACCGAGCCCAGTGATAGCGGCGCGGCGCGGTGGCAGCAACGATCCTGAAGTGCGACAACATCCCCTTTGCTATCACGGTAGAGCACGATCGGTTCGTTAATTATGGTTCGACTTACAGGGGTATCACCAGGAACCTCGTAATCCCATGCTGCGATGTACCAACAGTTCTTCACGAACATACTGTTTTCCTCTTCTTATTATGAAGTCTTGAGAAAGGCCCCTAAGGGTCGCACCCAGATGCGCGAAATGCCTTATCCACCTTTATTGTGTGGTAATCGTCTAACTCAAAAACCTATCTTTAGAAAGCCCGGTGTGACGTACTTGATCGCCAAGCTCGGGTCATGCCGAATGAGCGCGTGCACCACGCTTTGGCAATACGCGCCTCACCTGTATGATTAGCGCAGCATCGCCATATATTTTTAAAATAGCGACTCGGTCCCAGGCGCTGGTTTCCGCGGATTGACGAGGCTGACCGAACAGTACATAAATTCCATCGCCTGCATTTCCAGGTTTAAGCAGGACACTAGCTACGATCGGGAAGAGTCAGCACGTCGACTGAATCTATTTACACATTACCCCTTGAACCATCGCAGCACAGCAAGTGACTAGGACTGCCTTGTAGTAAGAGACAGGGAGAGATCCGCCCGCGCGTAATTAGCCCAGAAATCCGCTCGCAACATAAAGCACGTAATAGCAAAGCATTTTTTTCGTTGTTGCTTCGTAGCTAGTCATCCGGCGCTCCACCAGGCAGGACGCAACGCCGAATAACTACACCTTTCTGCATTCCCTATCTTTTCTCTCCTATCGAAAGATAGAGATGGTGGTTGCCTGTCTTTTTCTGTGACAGGCCGCCACTAACCAGCCCTCTCGATGGTCACGCCTCCGTGACCGCTCACGATCCCACCGTTGTTGCGCAGATCCTCTGCTACATAGGATTGCCGCCAATCTTCACGGTACGGACGCCCAGCGAGATCAAAGGTGGAAAGCATCGCTTTGCGCTTGTATTCCGAATTTCCGAGCATCGCGAAGAAGCCTGCCTCGTCCGCCTGGCGCTTGGCCGGCTCGCGCTCCTGCATTCGGCGCTTCAGCTCAATGGCAGTAGGACTGGCGATCTCAACGAAGCAGCGGCGACGTTCGTATGCATACCAATCCAGCGCGTCGTCCGCAGCCTGGTTATTGAACTGAGCGGACAGGGATTTGATAAGCAACGACGCATCCTGTACCCCGGAAGTGAGTCCCAGGCCACCAATTGGGTTGGTCGCGTGAGCCGCATCACCGGCTAGCAGCACCCTTCCGCTTCGATAGGTTTCAGCTGAACGCTGATGCACCCGATAGGAGTTAGCCAGCACCAACTCGTATGGCTCACTGGGATCAGGCAGGATTCGCTTGAAGCGCTCAGTGATACGAGCAACACGCTGCTCTTCAGTCAGTTCCGTGCTTTCGCCGTAGGCAACACGCCACAAACCGTCATTATTGATCTTTGCGACAACGCGCCAATCATCGGGATCGGCCACCATGTTGTTGTCGGCATAATCGAACTTCTCGAAGTCGTAGATGAGGTTCGTCGCCATGAAGACCTCATCCCAAGTGAAGCCCTCGAACTGAACCCCCATGGCCTTGCGGACAGCGGAACCGGCGCCGTCGCATCCAATCAGCCAATCAGCGTCCAGGAACTCTTCGCAACCATCGCGCTCCAGCTGCAATTGCACTTTGTCGTCGGATTGGGTGTATCCCTGGAAAGCTGTCGCCCACTGGATCGCCGCATTCGGCAGAGCTTTCAGCCGCTCAAGGAGCAAGTCCGCGAGCTCATCCTGGCCGAAATGAAGGATGTACGAGTAGGGGGTGATTCCCTCCAGATCGTGAAAATCAAGCCCACCCTTTTGCCCAGACAACAGGAAGTGTTGAGTGAATCGGTAGCCAAAGGCGCCAATGCGCTTCGCGTCTTCCAATACCCCGACGTCATCAAGAACCTTCAGCGTGGAGGGCAAATAGACCATTGCCCGTGGAGATCGAAGAACCCCCTCCCCTTTGTCGATTACGGTGACTTCGGCTCCGGCCTGCGCTAGCCCCAATGCAATCAACAATCCAGTAGGACCAGCACCAACCACGACGACCTTGTTACCGGCAGCCATCTCAACCTCCTGAGATCTTTTTGTTATTGCCCGCAGAGCCATGAAATACGGTCGTGTCGGGCGGGAGGTTGTCAGTTAGAAGCGCAAGAGAGAGCGTTACACCTATCAAAAGATAGCGAGGGGATCGGGACGGAGCCGAGCGCTTACAGCGGAAAGGGACATCTCATGGGAAGGCCGGTGCTCGGGTAACGCTAATGCGCGCTGGCCACTCCTTCCGCACCGGCCCGGCAAAGCTTTGGATCCTATAGCGAAGCGGCACGAACGCAAAATTGGATCCACTATACCCCTTAGCCCTGTATGACGCGCAGCCCTGGTCTTGACGACTGCTTGGTGGCAAATAGCTCTGCATAGCCCAAAGTAGCGTTGGCATGCTCCTTCATGATCCCCTCCGCCCTAGCGCCTGCACCATGGATCAACGCGTCGTACACGGCGTGATGCTGCATATGGGCAAAATTAAATCGGCGGTATTCCCGCGCCATGTCATTACGGTCCACAGCTAGCGCGGTGACGGACGCGAACGGAAGGTGGTTGTTGCGCATCAGGGCCATCTCGATGGCGGGATTCCCGCTGGCCTCAATGATCAGACTGTGGAAGCGCATATTCAGATCCTGATAAGCCTCCAGGTCATCGTCAGTGACGAATCCTTTCGCAAATAACAGATCCCCTTCTTCCAGGCATTGCTGAAGGCCCCGCAGGCACTCCTCGGACAAGCCTCGCTCAGCGGCCTGCCGGGCCGCCAAACCTTCCAGCACCCCCCTGACCTCAACCGCCCCCGCAATTTCCTCGGGACTAACGCCCCTGACCAGATAGCCCCGGGCACCGGCCCGGCTCAACAGGCCCTCCTGCTCCAGCGTGCGAAAAGCAATACGCACCGGCGTCCTTGAGACCCCAAGCGCCTCAGCAGTGGGTATTTCAGCCAGCCTTTCGCCAGCCGCGAGTTCGCCAGAAGCGATCATTTTTCGAAGGGTCACGAGGACATGCTGCCCGGGCTTGCTCATCTTCAACTCCCAAAAAAGGACTACGCACCTGCGTATTGGATTCAAAAATCCCGATTGACATCTTACCTCGGCGTATGGGCAAACTAAATTGGATCCAATAACAACAATCCCGCCTGGGAGGAGTCAATCATGTTCCTGAAGAACGCCTGGTACGTTGCGTGCACACCCGATGAGATCGCCGACAAGCCACTGGGGCGGCAGATTTGTGGCGAGAAGATCGCCTTTTACCGTGGCGTCGAAGGAAAGGTCCATGCAGTAGAGGATTTCTGCCCTCACCGTGGCGCCCCGCTTTCGCTTGGTTTCGTAAGGGACGGACAGCTCGTTTGCGGTTATCACGGCCTGGTCATGGGCTGCGATGGAAAGACCGTCTCGATGCCCGGTCAACGAGTGCAAGGCTTCCCTTGCATCCGCTCCTTCCCGGTAGTCGAGCGGTACGGCTTCATCTGGATCTGGCCAGGCGACGCCGCCCTTGCCGATGCCAATGAGATCCACCACCTCGAATGGGCTGAAAGCCCCGACTGGGCTTACGGCGGTGGCCTGTACCACATCCAATGCGACTATCGACTGATGATCGACAACCTGATGGACCTGACGCACGAAACGTACGTGCACGCGTCAAGCATTGGCCAGAAGGAGATCGACGAAGCTCCGGTTGCCACTCATTCTGAAGGCGACACAGTCATCACCTCGCGGTTCATGAGCAACATCATGGCCCCGCCCTTCTGGCAGGCGGCGCTCCGCGGCAACAATCTTCCGGACGATCAGCTCGTTGACCGCTGGCAAATTTGCCGTTTCACCCCTCCCAGCCATGTGCTGATCGATGTTGGCGTGGCGCTGGCAGGCAATGGTGGAATCAATGCGCCCGCGAATCTCAAGGCCAATAGCATCGTGGTCGATTTCATTACACCGGAGACAGAAACGTCGATCTGGTACTTCTGGGGAATGGCCCGGAACTTCCAAGCCCAGGACCACGCACTCACGGAACGCATCCAGGAGGGCCAAGGGAAGATCTTCGCCGAAGACCTCGAGATACTTGAGCAACAGCAACGCAACCTGCTGGCCTACCCCGAACGCAAGCTGCTCAAGCTGAACATCGACGCAGGTGGCGTCCAATCCCGTCGCATCCTTGATCGACTCATCGCTCGTGAAAGCGCCACGGAGGTCATGTGATGGAAGTAGTCGTCACTGCAATCGCAGTCGAAGCGGAAGGTATCAAAAGCTTCGAATTCCGCAGGGCCGATGGTGCGCATTTACCTGCATTCAGCGCCGGATCTCACATCGACGTGCGCACCCCCGATGGTCACCAACGCCAGTACTCGCTCTGCAACTCCCAGGATGAGCGAGACCGCTATCTCGTCGGCGTGCTGAAGGAACCGAACTCACGGGGTGGCTCCAAGTCGATGCATGAGCAATTGGAGGTCGGCGCCCGGGTCGAAATTAGCGAGCCGAAGAACCTGTTTCCACTCCACAACGCGACCAAGCGGAGTCTGCTGTTCGCCGGCGGCATCGGCATAACCCCGATCCTCTGCATGGCGGAGCGCCTGGCAACAATTGGCGCCGACTTTGAGCTGCACTATTGCTCACGCTCTGACGACCGAGCGGCGTTTGTCGACCGCATCAAGTCAGCGTCCTTTGCAAGTCGCGTGCATTTTCATTTCGATACCGGCCCCGAAGAGCAGAAGCTGCAGGCCAGCGTCGTCCTTGGCGAGCCAGGAGATGGCGTTCATCTATACGTCTGCGGCCCTGGCGGATTCATGGACTTCATTCTCAACACCGCGCGGGATAGCGGATGGAGCGAAGACCACCTCCATCGGGAATACTTTGCTGCCCAACCAGCGTCCGCGCCAGGTGCGGATCAGGCATTCGAAGTCCAGGTCAGCAGCACCGGTGAGGTGTATACCGTTCCGGCAGAAATGAATGTTGTCCAAGCCCTGGCAGAGCATGGAATCGATATCCCCTATTCTTGCGAACAAGGCATCTGCGGTACCTGCACTACGCGCGTACTAGGTGGCGAGCCGGATCATCGCGATATGTTCCTCTCCGCGGAGGAAAAGGCAGCGAACGACCAGTTCATGCCTTGCTGCTCTCGAGCCAAAAGCTCCCGCCTCATCCTAGATCTTTGATCCTCTCTGCCCATGCTCAAACCGGCTTCATTGGGTCGGTTTGAGCCCATCACCCCCCTCTCCGAGTAGTTAGCCGAGATCAGGCTATCCAAGGATAGGTGTCCTAACACACAGCACCCTTCATCGTGTATCTGCCAATAACAATAGTGCAGGAGTACTTCGATGAATTCGATGACGTGGGGCGATGCCCGTGTGGACCATTCCGGTTTCCAACGAGACGAGTACGTTGTCGAAGGAACTCGGACTATTGTCTACAGCGCTGGTCAGGGAGAACCCCTCGTGTTCTTTCATGGTGCCGGCACCTGGCACGGCATCGACTTTGCCCGCACATGGATCGATCGTTTTCGCGTCATCCTGCCCTATCACCCCGGTTTCGGTGAGTCAGACGATAGTGAGTCAGCCAGTAACTTCCAAGACTACATAGATCACTACCGAAACTTATTCTCCCTGATGAATCTAAGTCGATTTCATCTCGTCGGCTTTTCCCTCGGCGGCCGACTGGCCGCTGAGTACGCGGCCGAAAACACTGAGCAAATTACGAAACTGGCTCTAATTGCTCCAGCTGGTCTCGAAGTGGAAAACATCTCGCTTCCTGACCTTCGTGAAGTAAAGCCGGAAGAATTCCCTGCCTACATGGTGAACGATCTCTCCACGCTCAAGCGTTACCTTCCTGACGGCTTCGATCCGCAGTTCATGAAGATGAGAGAAAGAGAGACGTCGTCGACAATGCGACTGCTTTCGGATGGTTTCAACAACTTATCAATGCCTGAGGTACTCCAGAAGCTGAGCATGCCCTCCCTAATTGCATGGGGACAGGAAGATCGGCTTCTTCCAGCCCCCCTCGCTGTGCACTGGCAAAAATACGTACCTAATGCACAAATCCAATTCTTTGCAGATGCAGGGCATCTAGTTCTGGACGAGTCCGTCGTTGCCAGGGAAGCAGTTGCGAAGTTTCTTTCAGCCACACCGAACAAGAACGAGCAGTAAGCCTGCTTGCTAGGAGTACCCCATGTCTGCCGAATTTCTAGATCTGATAATTTCCGCCATTAGATCGGAAGCTAAAGACACTCTTTCGTTTGAACTTAAGTGCGCAGACGGAAAAGAACTTCCCGAATTCGCACCAGGTGCCCATCTCGAAGTTCACCTCCCTAATAGCCTGGTTCGTCACTATTCGTTGTTCAACGACTCGACTGAGCGCAAGCGATATCAAGTAGCGGTGAGCCTTTCCCCCGAGAGCCGGGGCGGCTCTAGCTTCCTTCACGGTGGCCTCAAGGTTGGGCAAACCCTGCGAGTCCGGCCTCCGCGCAACAATTTCCCGCTAGTCGCTGACGCTGAACACTACAACTTCATTGCCGGCGGGATCGGGATCACCCCGATGCTTTCCATGGTTCGCTGGTGTGAACGTCAAGGTAAGAATTGGCACTTGCACTATCTCGCCCGCACGAAATTGAGAGCCGCATTTTACGAAGAGCTTCTGGGCTTCGACAGAGAGAAAGTCACATTCCATTTCTTGGACGACAGTAACGGAACCCAATTTGATGTCGAATCGGCAATCTCACAGATGCGCTCCGATAGCCACATCTATTGCTGCGGACCTATGCCGCTCATGCAACGCGTTGAGCAAGCCGCTTCAACTCGTCCTTCTGATCACGTTCACTTTGAATGGTTTAGTGCTCGACCAAAGGACGAATCAGAAGTCAACGACGGGTTCAAACTGATTATCAAGAGTACCGGACAGGAATACCTAATTCCCGCGGACAAAACCATTCTGGATGTCCTCGAAGAAAATGACTACATGATCCCTTACTCCTGCCGCGAAGGCATCTGCGGTAGTTGCGAGGCAACAGTTGTATGCGGAACACCGGACCATCGAGACACTGTGCTTTCGGACGAAGCAAAAGCAGCAGGAAAAACCATGCTGGTTTGCGTTTCGCGCTCTAAAACACCTGTTCTTGAACTGGATATCTAACAGCAGTAGTGCACAGCATCGTCGATGCATCCATGAAAGCGAGATAAAACTTCAAATCTATCTTTCGATAGATGACCTGCGCGGCCCTACAAGTATTTTTACTGATGTGCTGCAGCAATATTAATAAGAGGTCAGTGAGGAGATCCGATGCAACCATTTTCCTACAACGCACTTCCTGCGCGTGTGATATTTGGCTTCGATACGCTTCGCCAGGTTGCTGAAGAAGTTCAGCTACTTGGATGCAAACGCGCGCTTGTTCTATCAACGCCGCATCAAAAGGCAGAAGCGCAGCATTTATCGGATTCCCTCGGGGAGCTGTCAGTCGGTACGTTCACTGAGGCCACCATGCACACTCCCGTCGAAGTTACGGCGCGGGCGGTGGAGCACGTCAAGCGCCTAGACGCTGACTGCGTCATTGCTCTTGGGGGAGGATCGACAATCGGCCTTGGCAAAGCCATCGCACTTAACACCGACCTTCCCCAGATCGCCATTCCGACCACTTATGCCGGGTCGGAAGCCACCCCGATCCTCGGCCAGACCGAAAAGGGTATCAAGACCACACAGCGGACCCTAAAGGTCCTGCCGGAAGTCATCATCTATGACGTGGAGCTTACCCTTACCCTCCCGGCGCAGCTGACTGTCACGTCCGGTCTGAACGCAATTGCTCACGCTGTCGAGGCGCTGTATTCGAAAGATGCCAACCCACTGATTTCGATGCTTGCCGAGCAAGGCATTGCCGCAATTGCCCGCGCCATTCCTCGCATCCATGCCAACCCAAATGATCGCGAAGCACGCTCCGATGCCCTCTTTGGCGCTTGGGCATGCGGTACCTGTTTAGGCGCGGTAGGCATGTCCCTGCACCACAAGCTGTGCCACACGCTCGGCGGCAGCTTCGATCTACCGCACGCGGAGACCCATACCGTGGTGCTTCCTCATGCGGTTGCCTACAACGCGTCGGCTGCTCCGGAAGCCATAGCGCGTGTTGCCCGAGCGCTCGGAGTCGATGACGCAGCCAAGGGGCTGTACGACTTGGCCACCAAGCACGGTGCTCCGAAAAGCCTCGCTGACATCGGCCTTCGTAGAGAAGACGTGGCGCGCGCGGCTGACATCGCCTGTGCCTCCCCTTACTGGAACCCCCGAACGATCGAACGAGCAAGCATCGGCGAGCTCCTCGAAAACGCTTTCCTCGGCATCCGTCCTAACTCCAACTAAAACGCGCCTGGAGAACCTCATGGAAATCAATCCGCATATCCTCCGCCATCACCACATTACCCTGAACGTCGGCGGTGCCCAGGAAGACTACGACTTCCACACCAAGGTGCTCGGACTGAAGAGCGTCAAAAAGACCGGTCTCTACGACGGAAACGAGCCGATTTACCATCTCTACTACGGGAACGACCTCGGCGAAGAAAGCACGCTGGTCACCTGCTTCCCGATGCGTCAGTCCGGTCGTAAGGCCCGTCGTGGCTCTGGCCAGGTCAAGACTCTCGCCCTTTCGGTACCAGTCTCCTCGCTTAGCTTCTGGGAGAAGCATCTTTCCAGTTTCGGGTTCAAGCCGGCCTTCATGGAACGATTTGGCGAGAAGCTCCTGCAGTTTGCCCATCCATGCGGCATCGTCTATGAGCTAGTCGGCATTGCTGACGACAACCGCAAGCCGTACTCCAATGGGGCTATCCCAAGCGAATTTGGTATTCGTGGAACCCACGGCATTACGGTCACGGTTCGCGATCTGGAGAACTCCTCCGAGTTCATGCATTACGGCTGGAGCGGGAAGCAGCGAGAAGTCGATGGTGCATTCACCCGCTTCGAGGTGGGCAATGGTGGTACCGGCACCATCATCGACTTCGAGCTCGCACCCAATCTGCCGCAGGGTTCCTGGGCCTATGGCGAGGGCACCGTTCACCATTGCGCCTTCGAAGTCTCCGACCTGGAGATCCAACGCAGCGTCAAGCTGCATCTCGAAGGCCTTGGTTATACCGACGTTTCCGACCGCAAAGATCGCGGCTACTTCGACTCGATCTACGTTCGCACGCCTGGTGGTGCCCTGTTCGAAGCCTCGGTGTCCAAGCCTCAGGGTTTCCTCGTCGACGAGTCGTACGAGAATCTCGGCGGAACAATCCAGATTCCGCCACAGCTGGGCGCCAATGCTCAGGAAATCGCGGCATACCTCGAACCACTCAAGTACTGAGGACAGAGGCATGTCCCCTACCCCACATCTGGACCAACCTGCTCACGAGTTCGGCCCGGCACCAGAAGCTACCGGCATGGCGGTAATTCTGATCCACGGCCGAACGCAAGGACCGCAGGACATGGTCGCGATTGCCGATCGCCTCAACGTGCAAGACGTTTCCTACGTAGCGCTGCAGGCGAGCGACAACAGCTGGTATCCCGATAAGTTCATGGCACCGCTGGAGAACAATCGGCCGCATCTCGACCACGCTCTCGCGCGCGTGGAAGTAGCAGTCGGACGCCTTGAAGATCGCGGCATTCCCCGATCCCGGATCGTCCTACTCGGTTTCTCCCAAGGCGCATGCTTGGCCTGCGAATTCGTTTACCGCAATCCAACTCGTTGGGGCGGATTGGTCGCCTACACAGGTGGACTGATCGGGCCGGAGCAAATGACCTGGCTACTTGATCGGAAGCTGCAGCGGACCCCTATCTTCCTGGGAAATGGAGATGCCGATCCGTGGGTTCCTCTAGCCAGGACCGACCAGACCGCAACCGTCTTTGGCCGCATGGGCGGCGACGTGGAGCTTGAGACTTATCCAGGGCGCGAACACGCCGTCTGTGACGACGAAATCGCCCACGGCCGAGCAATCATCCAGTTGCTCAAGCAATCCGTTTCAGCACAAGTAGACAGCAGAGGAAGTAACGAATGAGCTTGCCAAGCATTGGCTTCATCGGCTTGGGGACCATGGGCGAACCAATGGCTACCAGGCTGGTAGAAGCAGGTTATTCGCTGACGGTTTTTGATCTCAACACTAGTTCGGTGAGCCGCCTCGTAGCGATGGGCGCAACCTCCGCCCACAGTCCGGCCGAAGTTGCAGCTCAAGCCGAAATCGTACTCGCCAGCTTGCCGACCCCCGACATCATGCTCAAGGTCGCTCTGGGTGAAAACGGCGTCTGCAACGGTGGCAAGGTCCGAGTGTTCATCGACCTGTCCACATCTGGCCCGCGGGCAGCCAAGCAGCTTGCCAGCGGACTGGCAGCACATGACATCACAGCGCTCGATTGTCCTGTGAGTGGCGGAGCGGCAGGAGCCCGCAAAGGGACGCTCGCCTTGATGGTGTCGGGTCCTGAGCGCGAGCAAGCGGAGACGACCCCGATCCTGAAAAACCTCGGGAAAGTCATTTCCTGCGGCAACGAACCAGGTCTGGGTCAGACGATGAAGTTAGTGAACAACCTGGTCTCGGTCACGGCTTTGGCAGTTTCCTGCGAAGCCTTGGTAATGGGCGTTAAAGCCGGGCTGGATGCGAAGGTCATGCTCGACGTCTTCAATGCCGGAAGTGGCCGTAACAGTGCAACCACCGACAAGCTCCCTCGAGCGATCCTCCCCCGCACGTTCGACTTCGGGTTCACCACCGGCCTTTCACTGAAGGACACCCGCATCTGCCTGGAAGAAGCCGAGGCCATGGGCGTGCCGATGCCCGTCGGGAGTGCCGTGCGGCAGGTCCTGAACATGACCCGCGCAACTTACGGCGAGGGAGCTGACTTCACTCGAATCGCCTGCCTCATCGAACAGTGGGCGGGCATCGAAATGCCTGCGATTCAAGTCCAAGACAACGCATAGGAATAGAGAATGAACCGAGAGCTTTTTGAAAAGGGCTTTGCCAATCGTAAAGCCGTACTGGGTGCAGAACACGTCGAGCGTTCTTACGCTGCAGCGGATAGCTTCAATAAGCCGATGCAGGAGCTGGTTACTGAGTACTGCTGGGGCGCGGTATGGGGTGATGAAACCCTCCCGTTCAAAACGCGGAGCATCATCAACCTTGCTGCACTGACAGCGATGAACCAACACCACGAACTGGGCGTCCACGTGAAAGGTGCCTTGACCAACGGTGTCACTCGGGAAGAAATCCGTGCTGTGCTAATGCAGGCTGCAATTTACTGCGGCGTGCCGGCTGCTCTTGCTGCTTTCCGAGTAGCCAGCGAGGCAATCAAGGCTTGGGATGCTGAACACGCCTGAGTCATCAAAGAACCCGCTCTGCAATGGAGCGGGTTCTGATCCAAACCTCGTGCATCAAAACGACAGTTGCGAGTTCAAGACCATGAGTCCTCATCAGTTGCGTGACGACTCTCCTTCCTAGCCTGTCACGCCCTACCCCTGGGGCAATCGTTCGATAGGTGTTCTGAGGCATTACCACTGCAATTGTTATACGAGCCCGAGTGCACGGTTCGTTGCTGTGCGGCACAAGCACGACCGCAACCAACAAAAAATCCAAGTAACGAGGAACATCTGGAATGATCAAGTCTCGCGCTGCGGTGGCCTTCGCCCCCAATCAGCCACTGCAGATCGTTGAAGTCGACGTAGCGCCGCCCAAGGCGGGCGAAGTCCTAGTGCGCATCGTGGCGACCGGCGTCTGCCACACCGACGCCTACACCCTGTCCGGTGCTGACTCCGAAGGCGTGTTCCCCTGCATCCTCGGTCACGAGGGTGGTGGCATCGTCGAGGCCGTAGGTGAGGGCGTCACCTCGCTGGCGGTGGGCGACCACGTGATCCCGCTCTATACGGCCGAGTGCCGTGAGTGCAAGTTCTGCAAATCCGGCAAGACCAACCTCTGCCAGAAAGTGCGCGCTACCCAGGGCAAGGGCCTGATGCCCGACGGTACAAGCCGTTTCAGCTACAACGGCGAGCCGGTCTACCACTACATGGGCTGCTCGACTTTCTCCGAATACACCGTGCTGCCGGAAATCTCCCTGGCGAAGATTCCCAAGGACGCCCCGCTGGAGAAGGTCTGCCTGCTCGGCTGCGGCGTGACCACCGGCATCGGTGCCGTGCTCAACACCGCCAAGGTAGAAGAAGGCGCCACCGTAGCCATCTTCGGCCTGGGCGGTATCGGCCTAGCAGCGATCATCGGCGCCAAGATGGCAAAGGCCTCACGGATCATCGCCATCGACATCAACCCGGACAAATTCGAGGTGGCCCGCGAGCTGGGCGCTACCGATTTCGTCAATCCGAAGGAACACAGCAAGCCGATCCAGGACGTCATCGTCGAGCTCACCGACGGCGGCGTCGACTACAGCTTCGAGTGTGTCGGCAACGTCAACCTGATGCGCGCCGCGCTCGAGTGCTGCCACAAGGGTTGGGGCGAGTCCGTGATCATCGGCGTGGCGCCCTCCGGTGCCGAGATCAGCACCCGTCCGTTCCAACTGGTGACTGGCCGCGTCTGGCGCGGTTCGGCCTTCGGCGGCGTGAAGGGCCGCACCGAACTGTCGAGCTACGTGGACAAGGCACAGCATGGCGAGATCCCTTTGGACACCTTCATCACCCACACCATGACCCTGGATGACATCAACAAGGCCTTCGACCTGATGCACGAAGGCAAGAGCATCCGAACGGTTATCCAGTTTCGAGACTGAGTCTAACGACCCAGTTATCCAAGGCCGAGAGCAATGCTCTCCAGCCATCTTTAGACCCACAAAGAGAAACCACAAGATGTCCATCTTCACGCACGTAACTGTTGGCACCAACGACCTGGCCAAAGCCCGTAGCTTCTACGACAACGTTTTGGGTGCGCTGGGTAATAAGCGCATTGCAGATCTTGGCGAAAATGGCTCCATCTGGGGCGTAGACGCTCCGTCCTTCTTCGTACTGAAACCTGCAAACGGCGAACCTGCCAGCGTAGGTAACGGTGTCACTGTTAGCTTCGAAGCACCCAATCGCGCCGCCATTGATGCTTTCCATGCCGCTGCCCTTGCTGCCGGCGGTAAAGACGAAGGTGCTCCCGGCCCGCGTGGTTGGGCTCCGAACGCATACGCCGCATATGCTCGCGACCTCGATGGGAACAAGCTGGCGGTTTACTGCTTTAAAGCTGAGTAAGCACATCAGGCGCCTAACCTAAGGCGCTATCGAAGGCGCACTGCCGTTGCATGCATGTGCGCCCTCCTCCGAAACCAATAATCACGAACTTTCAGTGGTTCCTCTGGAAACCACCGAATCCCGAAACACTCGCATGAGTGGAAGGAGTTGGCATGTCTGGTAATCGTGGTGTCGTTTATCTCGGTGCGGGCAAGGTCGAAGTGCAGAAGATCGACTACCCGAAAATGCAGGATCCCCGCGGCAAGAAGATCGAGCACGGGGTGATTCTGAAGGTGGTCTCCACCAACATCTGCGGCTCGGACCAGCACATGGTGCGCGGCCGTACCACCGCCCAGGTCGGCCTGGTGCTCGGCCACGAGATCACCGGTGAGGTGATCGAGAAAGGCAGTGACGTGGAAAGCCTGAAGATCGGCGACCTGGTTTCCGTGCCGTTCAACGTCGCTTGCGGCCGCTGCCGCTCCTGCAAGGAAATGCACACCGGTGTCTGCCTCACCGTCAACCCGGCCCGCGCCGGCGGTGCCTACGGCTATGTCGACATGGGCGACTGGACCGGCGGCCAGGCCGAGTACGTGCTGGTGCCCTACGCCGACTTCAACCTGCTCAAGCTGCCGGACCGCGACAAGGCCATGGAGAAGATCCGTGACCTGACATGCCTCTCCGACATCCTGCCCACCGGCTACCACGGCGCGGTCACCGCCGGCGTCGGTCCGGGTAGCACCGTGTATGTCGCCGGTGCCGGTCCGGTGGGCCTGGCCGCCGCCGCCTCCGCGCGCCTGCTGGGTGCCGCCGTGGTCATCGTTGGTGATGTGAACCCGGTGCGTCTGGTGCATGCCAAAGCGCAGGGCTTCGAGATCGCCGACCTGTCCCAGGACACCCCGCTGCACGAGCAGATTGCCGCTCTGCTGGGCGAGCCGGAAGTGGATTGCGCCATCGACGCTGTAGGCTTCGAAGCGCGTGGCCATGGCCATTCCGGTGCCCAGCACGAGGCTCCAGCCACCGTGCTCAACTCGCTGATGCAGGTCACCCGTGTGGCCGGCAAGATCGGTATCCCCGGCCTCTACGTCACCGAGGACCCGGGCGCTACCGATGCCGCGGCGAAGATCGGCAGCCTGAGCATCCGCTTCGGCCTCGGCTGGGCGAAATCCCACAGTTTCCACACCGGCCAGACTCCGGTGATGAAGTACAACCGCGCGCTCATGCAGGCGATCATGTGGGACCGCATCAACATCGCTGAAGTGGTGGGTGTGCAGGTCATCAGCCTGGATGACGCACCGCGTGGCTACGGCGAGTTCGATGCCGGTGTGCCGAAGAAATTCGTCATCGACCCGCACAAGACCTTCAGCGCAGCCTGATTCGCTTCTACCGTCGACGCCGCGATTTGTGCCTGCGGCGTTAACCTTTAGGAGCCTTCGGGCTCCTCTTTTTTCCCGCAATCAGATTAACGAGTGAGCATCCGGTCCCCGCTGACTGCCCGTCCCTCTCACGACCACAGGGCACGCCCAATCGTTGGAGTAAGTAGGATTGAGCAGAATTAACGGCACACGGCCCACTCACTTGGGACACACAGCGAGCACATCCGTTTGAACCTTCAAGATGCCACCTTGGCCCTCTTCCTCACCGCTCACATCCATGGCACCAATGCAGCCATCAAGGCCACGGCCAAGCGCTGCGCCAATTGCCTTCCCCACAGTAAACGGGACTTGATGCTCTCTATCATTGACAGCACCGAGCCGCTCAAGCTGGTCAGGTACATTGCTGAAAACCTGGACTCTGTCGATATGGGGCAGATCGCGCCTTAAAGATCAGCGACAGTTGCCATTACCTGAATTGTGCCTACGGGGTAAGGAACGGAACCCTACCCCGCTCTCCGGTGCTAGAAATGATATTTGTCGAACCGACGTTTAAAGGGTTCTGCGCAAAGGTCTGCTGGAGCAATAGGATGCGCGGGTGCATTAAGCTGACGCACACCACCTCATCCACTACGGGTACCATCCCACCGCTGGGACTTGTTTAGGGGACGCATCCTACATAGAGCGCAATGCTCCCTTCCAGTCCATGGCGCTGCCCTCTTATCACCTGCCGATTAGGCGCCAGTGTCCGCAAAATCACCAAAGCAGCATCATATAGCCACCACGGCGCAACTGCAGCGTCAGAAGACGTAATGGGCACGGTCTGAATCAAAGTAAAGCGATTGCTCTCGCAGCTCACACGAAGACTTGAAGCGATCTACGAGTTGGCGAATACTGGATAGCTAACTGACACAAGGCATCGCAGTTTGACTTTATTGGACGCCACCATTGCCCTCTTGCTCGCCGCTCAGATTCACTGTTCGGATAAAGCAATCAAAGCTACGGCGAAACGCTGCGCTCAACGTCTTCCCCGCAGCAAACGGGACGTGATGTTCTCCATCATCGACAGCACCGAACCACTCAAGCTAGTAAGGTACATAGCTGAGAATTTGGACTGATGGCATCGAACAACGCGTTCCTTGCAAATTGACCAAGGGCAATGCCCAGCGCCAGAGTAATTTCACGCGCAACCGGTTAACTGCGGTGTCTATTTGCATCACGCTAAGGAGAATGCAATGAGCAAACTGGCCGAATTTAAACGCCTGGAAGCACAGCTCGCGGAACAACTTGCCGCGCTGAACAGCCTCAAGAACGACGCAGAACTCAAGCGCGAAATTGAGTTTGAAACCAAACTCAGAGCGCTTCTCGATGAGTATGGCCTTGGGCTGAAGGCAGTAATCAACATCCTTGATCCAGGTCGCGCGCGTACTCCGCTGCCGGCTCGGAAAACTCAAAGGCGCGAGCGCACCGTCAAGACCTACCAGAATCCGCACACCAATGAAGTGGTCGAGACGAAAGGCGGCAATAACAAGGTGCTGAACGCTTGGAAAGCCGAGTATGGAGCCGCGACAGTAAAATCTTGGGTCCAGTGAAGACGCACGGCTTCGTGGCTATTTATGGCGGTCGAGCAAAACAGTCCGCCATGGACGCTGCATCAGCTCGAGGCAGGCCGCTTCAGCTCCTCCGAAACAATGTTTAGCGGAATGATTGAACACCGCTGGCGTGGCGTACCCCAACGCTAGCCCCTGCTCATTCCAGAGGCCGCCACCACCTGCCCGCAGCAGCGCGTGGCCCGCCACCACATCGTGGGGCGACACCGCGTACAACGACACCGCAGCGACTCCATCCCCCGCCGCCACCCGCGCGAGCCGATAGGCAATGCTCGGCATGGGGTGAAAGATAGCGGGCGTACAGAGCTCCGCATTTTGCGTGGGTCGGGTTCGCGCTGCGAGGCTGACGAAAACTTGCGCTCCTTCCTCCAGTCCGCCTCTCGCAACGCGCGGCGCAACCATCGCCCCATTGCGCAGCAGGTAGGGCAGCCCCTGAGCCCAGGCGATGCAATCCGCCCCGCGCTCCGTCATCGGCGCATAGACGACGCCCAGCACCGGTACACATTCTCGTAGCAGGCCTACCGAAATCGCCGAGCCCAAGTGCCCTTGCAGGAAGTCGCGGGTGCCATCATTGGGGTCCACAACCCAGCAATAGCGATGCCCGGTCAACTGCACTCCGGTTTCCTCGCCGACAAAGTCGCAGGCGAAAAGCTTCATCAGCCCGTCGCGCAACATGACCTCGACCTCGACATCAATCTCGGCCTTGTCCCCCGCGCCTCTCGGCCCCCCGGGTCGCACCAGTTCGGCCGCGATCAAGTGTCCAGCTTCCAGTACCAAAGCCACCACCGCATCCAACAGGGCGCGATCGACGTCCTGGAACGCTATCGACGTCGGTGACAATGAAGCGGGGCGTTCACGCATGTTGTCCCCTCCCATTGGGCTGGCTGAGTGGCTGGCCAGCAGCCTCACCAGCAGACTGTTTCGGAAGAGCTTTACCCTGCAGCCGGCAGCGCTCGGTCGCCAAAGGTAGAACGCCTGGCGGACCTACGCTAGGATGTCGACTGACCATAACCCCCACGCCTCGGGCGGGACGCTCCCGTACTGCGCACCAGGGGGTTTGTTTTTTGGTCGTACCCACCATCGTTAAGAGGAGATTGTCACATGACAATGCCTCATGAGCGCACCCGAGCAGTCATACAGACCCACGCGTTTCTGCAGCGGTTGGAAGGAGACGCGTCGCTGAACGAGGACATTCGCGGCATGGCCACGCAGTTGCTCCGCCACTACCCCAGTCGGGCGGAAGTCCAGCTGCAAGGACTGTTCGAAGAGGGGCTCTCGGCAAAGCTTCCCCTCTCCCCATTTTTCGCGTCAACGGCCACTTACCGTCCTACCGAGCGCTGGCGGAACAGGCTCTGCCGCAAACTGGCCGCCATCTTGCTGAGTTGTCAGAAATGACTGGCCACACGATCGCTCTCCACGGGCCACAGCACATGGCCCGCTGAGTACGGGAGGTCAGCCTGTAGACGCAGCTTGCGCGCGTACAAGATCGCGCAGTTTCGTCCGCGCTGGGTTAACGCCGCCGTCCTACTCTGACCTGCCGTCCCTGAGGCGGGGAGCGACGAGCGGGTCAGCCCGCCAAGAGGCAAGCAGTGACCTTTTCTTAGCTCAAAAGGCTTGTTTAGCTGTCCAGCTAATCATCGAATTTGGGCTAATGATTAGGCCAGAAGGCTAGATTTGCTGGCTGACTACTCGCTCTAAAAGACCCAACTCGCCATGGAGAATTCCGTAAGACCGGCACGACGGTATGCATCTGCGGGGATTTCGTTGCCTAGCGGGCAGAGCACTCTAATGACCGACGTGACGACAATGCAACGATCCCGCTGCGCGGTCAGAACAGCCCACCCGGCATCGACAGCGCGATCCAGCCCTCAACCACGCGGATGCCAAACGGATGCGCCGCACCTCGCCTGAGCGTATGTTGGCCAAAGCGGATTGAAGGCCAAACCACTGAAGCCGATCAACCACCGTGCGGCGTAGTGAGGTTCGGCAGGCCCGGCCTGAGCTCGGTCTCAAGACCGGGTGTCCATGGGCGGAGTTGCCCGGGGAAGGCCCCCGCGCTTTCGACATAGCGCAACGCGGACCTGGTGTCGCGCCACCCCACATAGCTCATCAGCGCCTTGATGTCCCAACCATTGCACGTCGCCCAGGTGGCGAAGCCGCGACGCAACGAGTGACTGCTGTATAGCGCAGCTGATAGCCCGGCGCCGTGCAACACGGCGCGCAACAGTGGAATCACGCTATGGGGATGCAACGCTTGCTTGCTTAAATGCCCCCAGCGATCGATGCCTGGGAACACCGGCCCCTCGGAAATCTCGGCCACTTCGACCCAGTCGAGATAGGCCTGCACCGGACACAGGCGCGCCAACGCTGGTGCGCTAAAGGACTGGCCCAGGTTGTCACGATCACTCTTGCTCCAGGGCAGAAACAGCTGCATGCCCTCCCCGCCTCGCGCTTGGATATGCTCGACCCGCAGCCGGCATAGCTCGTCGCTGCGAAACGCGCGCCAGAAGCCAATGAGCAGCAAGGCCCGGTCTCGCCAACAACGCAGCAGCTGAGGTCGATCCCCCTTCGCGCGGGCCGCCTCCCCTATCCGCTCCAGCCAGGCCACGCATTGCTCCAACTCGCGCAGTTGCAGCGGCTCGGCCTGTTTCTCCGGTTTCGGGTGCAGGGTGCGAATACCCTTCAACACCTGGCGCACCAGCGGGGCTTTGGTTGGATCCGGAAAGCCCTGACTGGTGTGCCACTGCGCCAAGGCGGCCAGGCGCAGCTTCAGCGTGTTGCTGGCCAGGGTGCCGGCATGGTCGACCAGGTAGCGCACGATGGCGTCGCTGGTGGCGGGCAGGAAACCGCCCCAGCTCACTTCGAAGTGCTCGATCGCCTGCTGGTAGCTGCGTCGGGTGTTGGCCCGGGTACCGGCCTGCAGATAGCGCTCTACCGCCTCACTCATCGCGCCCCCCCGCCTTGGCATACCGCCTCGAGGCCGGAATTGGGTCGAATTGCGCTCTCACATGAGATAACTCCGCATTATCCCATGTTAGTCCGTCGGCCCAACCGCAGAAGGTCAGGCGCTATTACAGGCGCACTTCCATACTCCGTATCACATCACGAAATCGTCAGAGGTCAGCCATGGCACGGGGCGGCGTAAACCGGGCAGTGGTCAAGATTGCGCGGGACGCCCTACTCGCCCGCGGCATCCGCCCCAGCATTGATGCGGTGCGGATTGAGCTCGGCAACACTGGGTCGAAATCCACCATCCTGCGTTGCTTGCATGAACTGGCCGGGCAGGACGCATTGCGGCTGACGCCCACCGTCGAAGAGGAACTGCTCAGCCTGATCACCCCTGTGGCCGATCGCCTACGCGAGGAGGCACAGGCGGCGGTGGCCGCAGAGCGCGAGCTATTAACCCGGCAGCAGCTGGACTACCGTACCCAGCGTCAGCAAAGCGAGGCACGGATCCAGGAGTTGCAACACAGCAACACCGAAATGGCGACGCAACTGCAGGAACAGCGACGCCTGGAGTTGGCCTTGCAGGAGCAGTTGCGCGCCAGCGAAATGGAGCGCAGCCGCCTGCAGGCAGCCGAGCAAGGCTTGCGGCTACTGTCGGAAGAGCGCGCGCAGCAACTGCAGTCCCTCGAGGAAAAACACCAGCACGCTCGCCAGGCGCTGGAACACTATCGACACACGCAAAAGGAGCAACGGGAACAGGAACTACGACGGCTGGACGAACTGGTGCAGCAACTGCGTCGAGAAATACGCGACTTGCAGGAGAGTCTGATTGGTAAACAGGACCAATTGGCAGGCCTCAATCGCGATAACGAGCGGCTGCTAAGTGAAGCGCGAACGCACCTGAAGCTGCAGCATGAATGGGAGCGCGAGCTAAGCACCCAACGCCAGCGCTTCCAAGATGGGTTGACAGCTTTCAAGATCGAAGAAACAACCTTGCGCAACGCCTTGGCTGCCATGCAAGCGGAAAATGCCAGACTTCAGGAGCGGCTCAGACAGTGCCAAGTCGAATGTCGCCATTACCGGCGTGTGATGCGCAACCAAGAGCAACTCTTGCAGCTGAAACCTTCGCCCCCTCTTCCGCCTGCGTAGTTGGATCAGACATTCACTTGAGCCCAGGGATCTCGTAGCCGACAGGAAATTGCTCGTGCACAAACATCCCCGGCCGCCTAGCCACCTTCTACCCGACCCCAGGGGGAGACGGGGCCGCTACCCAATCTGCCTCTAATCGAACGCGTCGCAAGACACGTTTATCGCTGAGCGTGAGCCCACGCTGATTACACTGCGACCAAGTCAACGTGACGAGAGTTTCTCCTGCCCGCTCCTTCGTTCGATGCCAGCGCATACGCAGTCGGTCAGGCAGGGGATCCGACCGGTCGAATTCATCCCATAGACCATCATCTTGCTCGAGCAGCCAGAGCAAAGGGTGAACATGGTCATCTTCACGCCAATGTTTCAGCCAGCCCTGATAACGCAACAGCTCAATCATTAGGCCATAACCATCAAGTTCACGCATGAACTCCTGCTGATCTTTTGGCCAATTCACCAAAGGCTCTTCACCTAATAAACCCTCTTTAGCCAAGGTATCTATGCAGCAAAATAACGGTGCAGCAACTCTCGCGATGGAATAAGGCTCTAACGCTATACAGAAATACGAAAATAAGAAACGCCTCAACCATTCTCGATGCGCGGCAAACTTTGCGCTGCCGCTGCGCAGCAGAATCAGTAGAAAGCCAAGTTTGGTCCAGCTTGGCGTACCACATAGCCGGTTCATGACTGAGTTACTGCAGGAAGGCAACAAAGTCCCGTTCATTTCGATTGCTTCAGCACAGGAATCCCAAAACGTACGGTCTGCAGGATCGGTGGACAATTTACTAAGACTCCACCACAACGGATCGATCAGCGCCTCCTGAAGCCCCGGAATTTCAGCGATCAATAATCCACGTAGCTTTGTGTGCGGTAAGGTTCCTCTGAGAAACGAAGTCCAATTACGCTCGGGCTGGTCGTTGTCATAGCCATGGGTTTGCGCCCACCAAGCGGCAAGCCGATACCCACGGGGACGAATGTCGACAATCTGAGCAAGCCTCAATGCGAATACGCTGGCGCGGCATTTACGCACCGCTTGATTATGCGACTTGTCCATCTGCTGGCCCCGCAACCTGTACCGTCCTCTCAATCCAGTCACCACCTGAACACACCAGAACCCTGTCCCCCCTCTAGAGCGGCGCTTCCGGCGCACCAGACCTCGTTTTTTACGCGATATTTTTTCTTATGAGTAAAGCGCATGCTGTATCGCAGCGATCGCAACGCGTCGCGATGTCGTCCTTCCGGGCGTCACCGCAGGAGGCCTCCCATGCCATCTCCTTCAGCTCGGAACCTTACAAAAATCTGACCAAGGCTCGATTTATTGCTTCCTGCGCAAAGATCGGACGCCGCTCAGAACCCCTTGTAGGACATCAATCCGATATAAGGAGGCCGCCACCAACAACGCATCTGCGAATGAGGCACCCGACACAACTCGGACACGCCTGCAAGCGATTGAGAACAAGGACAGCACCTCCTCTGTTCGAATCGTTGTTGGGATTTCCCTTCTAGGTGCAAAGCCCTTCAGCAAGGGCTTCGCCCGCGGTACGGAGCACACTGATGAAGGCTCAGGCAACTGACCCCAGAAGTTGGCTCGAAACCACTCCTGCCAAGCAGTTTCGGACGGGCGAGTACGGCAAGCACATCACCTACTTCCCCTCGCGAAAGAGCGGCGCGATGGTGCCGTGCGAATCGTTTCTCGAAGCCGATTTCTGCCTGTACCTAGAGTATCTCCCCCGTGTTCGGCGCTATAGCCGCAGCCCAGTCCGCTTCATCCTCAAGGGAGGAAGCAGCACCCCACATAGGTACACCCCAGACTTCATGGCCACGCTGTACGACGAAACCGTTGTCTTCTATGAGATCAAACCGGACATATTGCTGGCTGAGGGAAAGCAGAGGGATAAGATTCAACGGTTCCAGTCTGCTTTAGCGGAGCACGGATACCTGCTCGAAATAATCGTCGAGTCTCAGTTCCGACATCCAGCGCTCATTGCGAATCTGGCCTACCTCTATCACGCCAGTTTTGGATACAGCGACAGCGGCATCCGCCAGGTGATTAATCAGGTCGCCGAATCGCCACAAAAAGGACTCTCACCCCGGCAGCTTCTTTCGATGCCCGCCCCACCAGCGCCTGCCGACATTGCTGCTGCCATCTTTCTGAAGAAACTTCGCACCAATTTGAATAGATTCTTCGACCTAGACGCCATATTGAGGTTGGAGTCCGAATCATGAATGAATGTTTCGAGATCCGTGTCGGTGAACGTTACCGCTATTATGGAAAGCCATACGAAATCGAAGATATTCGAAATGAACGAGTCCAGTTGAGAAGCACCGAACGCTGCAGATCCATTATCTTCCAGAGTTATGAAAAGCTACAGATAGCGCGTCAAAAGGGGAATTTCATTAAATTCCAGGAAGCCCCATTCAAGCAAGATGACGCTCAAATCCTGGAATCATTGTCCGAACGAAACAAGCAGAAACTCGAATTTCGTCGAAACTATGCAGATGCTCTTTTAAAGGAATTCTATGGCAAGCTACCAAAGAAAAAGACCATAAAACTCATCCACAAAATCGCAAGCGAAATCAATGACCATAATCCTCCTGGATATACCAGCGTTTACAAGTGGGTAAAAGCTTACAAGCACTCAAATAGAAACCTGTTTTCCCTATTAGATCCAATTCGTGAAAGAAAACCCAGAATCGAGCGCTGGAACCCTGAAATTAAAAATCTTCTAAACTATTATCTGGATTTGATATTTCTCAAGCCAGAACGCGCCTCAATTTCGGACGTGATAACAGCCGTCCGGGAATCAGCAAAAGCGGCTAATGAAGCAAGACCGATTTGGGACCAGATAGCTATCCCCTCCATCACTACACTCTATAGACTAATCAAAGATATTGACCCATTAGAGGTTGAAATTAAACAAAAAGGCTTGAACCAGGCGGTGCGCAATCACAAATACAGTAAAAAATGCAAGAAACCACTCAGAGCCTTTGAGCAGGCTGAAGACGATAGCCATACCTTCGACGTAGTAGCTGTCGACAAGTTTGGACGACCGATTGGTCGACCTTCCATCACCGCAATACTAGAAAACGCCATCCTCCGCGTTATCGGATACGATCTGTCGTTTAATGCCCCATCCCTTGCCAAGACCATACGTGCGCTGAAACACTCGCTTCGCAATGATCGCGAGCATACAGGGCGTGTCGATCACTACACTATGGATAACGGACCTGACTTTGAGTCCGTTCGCCTGCGAGACCCACTAGGACTACTTGGATCTGAATTGACTTATTGTGAACCCTACGTACCGGATGAAAAACCTCATATCGAAAGCTGGTTCAAGACTTTGGCCGTCCAGTTCACTCACCGACTTCAAGGAACCACGTTTTCCAACCTAGAAGAGCGGGGTAACTACGACTCAGAAAAAGAAGCGGTGTATACCCTCGACGAACTCAGGCAACTGTTCGACGATTATTTGGAAAATTACCACAACAGCTCCCACAGCGCATTGAATGGACTTTCGCCTAACCAAGCATTAAAAAAACTTCAAGCCGATCAACTACCACCGCCCAGATACTCACCCGAGCAATTAGACAGCCTTTTCCGCAGCCAAACATGCTCCTGCGTTGTGAATGGCAGAGTTCGGTACAAATACTTACAATGGACCGGCCCTGGGGTGGCAAAAATTGGCTCACTCTTAAAGAAAAATCAGCGGGCTATTATCTTCTATGACGAAAGCGAACTTGGGCAAGTCATCGTTTGCCACCCAACCCTACCGAATCTAAGTTTTGTCGCTGACGCTGTGGACCCCGACTATCAGTGCGGCTTGACAATGTACACTCACACTCTGGTTCGCGCGAAACTCAAAGAAGCGGCCAAAGAGTTCTCTTTCCACGACGCTATACAAGCGCGAATCGCCCTGCTCGTAGAACTCGCAGTCGGAAAGTCGAAGTTCAGTAGAAAACAAAAAGCCATCTTGGAGAATATCCAGCGAGAGGTTGGTACTGAGAATCCGCCGCGCGCCACAAAAGCACAAATCAATGATGAAAACCCTGCGTCCATTCCATTACTAAACTCCCCTACTACTCCTCCGGATTACGCTGTCGTGAAGGTGTCTCATGCCAAGAGAGATCACGGAAACAACTAAATCCTTTGCTGAGCAGATTGTATTCTATCCGCGATTTCGGAAGGCTTATGAACTCATTAAGAAAGGCATAGAAAGCACGACGTTAAGCGGGAAACCGGCCTGCACAGCCCTATGGGCACCGGTCGGAACAGGAAAATCGACACTACTTGAATATGTAAAGACTCAATTCGGTGAGGAGATTATTAAAACCACCAATGAAGGAATATTTCGAATCGTACCGGCGATTTATGTTGTCGTTCCACCCAGGGTAACTACCAAAGACTTAGCCAAGGAAATACTGAGGGCCTTGCATATAGAGGGCGTTACAGGCGACCTGGCAGATTTGACGCGTCTGGTTATTCAAAATTTGAAAATTTGCCAAACTCAAGTAACTCTCATGGACGAGTTCCAATGTTTTGCCAAAGCAAATCCAGCAAAAAGCGCAGACGAAGCCGCCGATTGGTTAAGAATCATCCTCGACGCGACTGGGACCCCAATAATCGTCGCCGGCCTTCCACCCGAGAAGAATCAAGCAGACTTCATCTATTCAAGACCCTTACTCGCCGGAAGATTTCCCTACTTTGCGCAGCTTTCCAATCTTCAGTTTAGCGAATCGGCGGATGGTGAGTTTTTCTCTGTGCTGCGTGGACTTGATAAAAAAATGTACGAACTGGCCGATCTAAAAAATGGTAGCCACCTTACCGACCCCACGATATATATTCCCTTATTCTTGGCAACGCAGGGAAACCTTTTAGCTATGCGCCACATTCTTCGCGACGCCCTTTCATATTGCCTTGTCAAGGCATCTCGCGAATTAAAACCAGAGGCCTTTTCAGCGAGTTATTCAGAACTTCACTTTGCCGACGAACTGGCCAGACGTGACAATCCATTCGAACTGGGCACAGCAAAGTGCCTCAAGCTCATACTGGAAGCTCAAAATGGATCGCCTTAATGCCTTCTTACTACAATTTGAAAACGAAAGCCCTACTAGCCACCTTAATCGCATCGCTTATGCAAATGGCTTCAAGACCCTGAAATCACTTATAAGCTACTTAAAACTCAACTGCACGACAGCAGAGTGTATTCATCAAGAATCAGAACTATTTTACACCCTACTGCAAGACGCAGAAAACTCACCACACCTAAAGCCCTCAATACTCTATAGACGATCGCCGACCATTCTCCAACACAGCCCTATTATAGTGAACGGCATCAAGGTCCCATACAAACTCGTTCGTTGCGTAGATGGGGCGAGGTGCCCAGTTTGCCTTTATAACGGATGGGAACACTATATTAAAGATATTAGACTTTTGCAGTACTGCCCTCTCCACGACACGCCATACTTAATAGCCTGCCCGAATTGCCATCGAAGAACTAATTGGGACTCTCAACTTTTAGACTACTGCAAATGCGGTTATAAAATAACTTCTGCAGTCGCCATACAACCAACTGATGCAACTCCCGAACGAAGAATCCTCCAAATATTCGAAAACCAATCTCAAGAAAAATTCGACCTTCTAACAAAGACACTAGACCATTTTAAACACCCGTTCCTCAGCAAATCAAAACCAGTAAACAGAACACTTTTAAACACCGCATTGGCCGTTGCCTTCAATGACTCAGAAGCATTAGTGGAGCACCTTGAAATACTTTCAAGCCAATACCCCCAGATTGATCAAATACTCATAGCGGAAACGCTTCCTTCTATAAGAAATGAAGCTATTGAGCAGGCACGCTCGAAGTTTTTAAACATGCCCCCGTCCCGGACTATCCGACCACCACTCGACCCTGAGCCGACTTTTAATCATGAGCAGGTACGCTTATATCTAAAACTCTCCAAGCCAAAATGGCTAGCTGCCTTAACAAGGCTCAGTTCCAAAGGCCTTATTTCGCATCATGATCGCTGCAGCGCAACCAAAATCAACATTATCCAGGAGTCTATACAAGCTGATTCAACTCATTGCGTCTCTGAATCAGAAACCTCAACCATGTCTCTGAAAGATGCCGCGACGACACTTCAAGTATGCAAAGAAATAGTCCGAAGATCAGTCCAACTAGGACTTATTGATTCATCCAAAATAAAAGGGAAGATACATATTGACAAAGAGAGCTTTAAGAAATTTAAGGACACATACGCATTATCAACCACGCTAGCAAGAGAATTAAGCATACCACCACACGCACTAATGATGCGTCTTAAACCACTTGCAATAAAGCCTATATCGGGACCACCAATCGACGGGAACATTATGTATGTTTTTTTGAGAAAGGATGTCGCCCACCTGACCACAGATAATCTTCTACTGCGATCTCCGCTGCGCACCCCATGGAATCAGAGAAAATACTTCAAATCCCTACCGCCCATTCCACCAAATAAAGAAGGTCTGTATTTCGATGTCACCGAGGTAGCAAATCACCTCCAACTAGCCAGAACCACCATACTCCAACTATGCAGATCCGGTCTTCTTGGCACCATATATAGGCAGTCCAACTTAAAGATCCTCATCCCCAAAGCAACCACTAAAAGTTTCCACGACATCTACATAGGTGGGAGAGAGCTAAAAAAATCACTTAATCTCCCTCCAAATTTAACGTCCGCTACCTTGCAATCTCTTGGTATCTATCAAGTCACTGGATCGCTTGTGGATGGAGGCAAGTCTCCTTTCTTTAGACGAAGCCATATAACAGACGACATCCACTCCCGACTCCGAGAGCAGTACCAAATCAACCTCACAGGCATTGACAAAAAGAAAACCACCTACCTCTCGCTCAGCCAGGCTTCCCGACGACTTGGAATCACTCGGAAGCAACTAGACTCCCTAATCAATCAGTCGATTATCAGAACAAAAACACCAGCACCCGGGTTGTCAAAACCTCAAACCGGAGTTTCGCTTGCCACTGTATCAAGCTATGAGTCGTGGATTTCTTTGCAAACCCCAATTCAATCCGCAATTGACAAGCTTGGAATCACCCGGAGAAAGTTCCATCGACGCTTCACCACTAGCGGCTTTCTCAAACCATACTATCTCCATGGCAACAAATATATTAGAGAGAAAGACCTCCTTCGCGCAGAAGATAACCTTGAAAGATTTTGTGATTGCGCTGAAGCGGATCAGATGCTCGGCGTACCATATGGCTACACCAGAAACCATCGCAACCTACTTAATTTAATTTCTGTTTCACCGATTGAAGCCAACAACATTAGAACAATTAAACTTCTCGACAAAGCAAAGCTAATTGATCAGATCAAAACAATAAATTATTAATGCACTTCAGAACCAGTGCACCTGCAGGACGCACCTATCAAGCTCAATAGAAATCACCCATCCGTTCTATTCCCGCCACAAACATGCAGTCCTCGCGCTCCAGAATTGAAAAACTTGCATTTACCCAATGTCAGCCTTCCTTGCTACGGCCCGCTGTAATTTCACTTCTATTGAAATATCAGTTCGCGCATAGGTGGTTTTCTCCACGATAACCATCTGATTTCTTTGGAATTGATTTCGTTCTTTTTTGAAAAACTACGGGTCAAGACATTAGGAAAACATAAACGCTTTGCCTGAAAAGGAAGTTCGGGGTAGCGATAGAAAGACAAAACCCCGCCTTGTGCGGGGTTTTTTACAAACAAACAATGCAGGAAGTTGGGGCAAGTGAGCACGAGATTAGCTCTGTCTGGTGGACGAAAAGAGCGTCATCCACCAGACGCACTAATAAAGCACTACTTGCTCGCTATCAGAATCAATGGATTTCCCCATGTACCGGAGAATGGCCACGATCCGCTCATCCTTCGACAACTCCTGCCAATGCCCCGTCGCTATCACCCGCCCGCCATCCACCACCAGTACTCGATCAAAGCGATCCAGGCTCTTCAAGTCATGGGTGACGCAAACTAGGGACTGCCCTGCGAAGTGTTGGAATAGAAGATCCCATACCTGCTCTGCTGTAGAGGAATCGAGTGAAGCTGTCGGCTCGTCGAACAGGTTGAACACGCCTGGCCTCATCAGCACTCGCAACAACGACAAGCGCTTCACTTCGCCGCCGGAGAGATTCACTCCCTGATTCTCGACCTCGAAACTGTCCAGCTCCCCAGCGAGCTTCCGCAAACCCAGTGCATGCAGATACTCGGATAGCGTCTGGCGATCATGTGGCTGGCCGAAGAGAACCGCATCCGCAATAAGCCCGCTCAGCAGGCTAGGCGATTGCGGGCAATAGCGAAGGCGAGCGAACTGCTCCGCTCCACCCACGTCGCACAACGAAGCATCTCCAAGCTGCAGCTTGTTCCGTGACTCGACGAGAATGCCAGCCAACGCTTCGAGCAGAGTCGTCTTGCCTGCTCCGCTGCTTCCGATAATCGCCACGCTCTCCCCTTTCTTCAACGACACGGGGGCGGACAGTTCCAGCAAATCAGCCTCCGGCCGCCGGATTCGGACCGGGCCGAGCGTCAGCCTGTCCGGGATCGCTGGCGTGTCTGCGACATTCAGATCGGTAGGTTCGAAATCCGGCAAATCCAGTAATTGCTGAAACCGCCCCTGATCGGAAGCGAACTGATCGGTGAACCGGTGAGCCTCAGCTACTGAAGCGACACTGTTGAAGAAGGCGGTGGCGATGGTAAACATCGCGACCATTTCCCCAACCGTCATGAAGGGTTGGGTCGACAATTGGTCCATGAAGCCGAACAGCAGGATTCCCGCCGTCGACAGGCAGATAAAAAGCGCCTTGGCGGAACCCAATATCGAGGCTGAATAACCGATCCGGATTGCAGCAGTCGCGTAGCCACGATAAGCGCCATCCAATGACGCCAGTGCTGGCTCAGGGGTACCCTCGCACTTGATAGCCTTCGCCGCCCCGAAAGTCTGAGCGAAGCTCGAAGCCACCTCGTCTTCCTGGTCGTTCAGTGCATCAATATGGCTGCGGCGCCAGCGAATGATTCTGTGATTGAGGTAAAGGTATCCAACCGCCGTCAGCAGCACCATTAGAAACACTCCCCAGCCACCATAAAGCAGCAGGACACTTCCGACGATCAGCGTCTCCACCACAAGCGGAACACCGGACAAGAACATAAAGTTCAGCAGTCGCTCGTAGGCATTTACGCCTCGGTCAACAGTATTGATCAGCCCTCCAATCCGCATTGAGGAAAAGACTTCGAACTCTTTGCCCATCACGCAGCGCGCCCACTGCAAAGAGCTTTCGCAAACACACTCTTGCACGAGCCTTGAGAGATAAAGCGACTGGATGGGATTTATGATTACCTGAATAACGCCTGCAACGCAGAATGCCAGCAGGAGCAAAGAAATTTCTTGCGAGGCAATTCCCTTCTCTGACGTAAAACCATCGACTATATGCCCAAGCAACAGCGGCGCGGCTATCAAAGTCAATTTACTGAGCGAGACGAAAATCATCACTTGGACTATTTGCCAAGGTCGTGAAAGAATCGCGTAGGTAATTCGTGAGTCTAGCGACAGCATCCTATTGCTCCTTGGGAGATAACACAAGAAAACCTGCCAAATCCAAAGTCAAGAAAAGCGCCTCTCAAGCAAAAGCACATTTCTTCTTCACTACAAACCAAAGAGATATCTCTTTCCAAACAAAAGCGCCACCTAGAAAACTCATGCTCATCCATTGCTCTACATCCTTCCCAGGAATGACAGGCAAAAATCGTACAATGACAACCACCCTAAAAAACAAGCCATAAACAACTAGCCAAAACATTAGAAAACAAGCAAACAGACGAAGAAATAAACACCACGTGCCAGTTTATTTTCCTACAAATAAAATCCAAGCCGCCTACGCCCTACAGAGCCGCAGCAGAATTCATACAAAAACATAGGAAGAGGAGCTTAGGGACTAAACCAAATGACCTGTCTGACGAAAACCGCAATAACTCATTGAAATCTGGAGGTCGAATTTATTTCCCCTGAATTTTTATGGGTCGCGTAATTTTCCAACAAACGCTGGAACGTTTTCACGATTGTTGGAACGGATGCGCCAAGCGGTGCACAGCCGCTGCCTGGAGAGGCAGCGGCGCCGGCCATCCTCGGATGGCTTTAGCAACAGGGCAAGACCATTGGCCCCAAAGGAACTGGGGTACAAAGGAGTAAGCGAAAGGGCCGGTGAGCAACGCTCACCGGCCCTTTTTCATTTTCGGGACGAGCTGCGCATAAACAACCCCGTGGCTCACCTAGACGTCCCCCGCAGCGGGTCTGTCAATTCTTTCTCCGACGTCTCACGCTTGAGCGATGGAGGGCTTCGGGAAGTAAGTCGACTCACCATCGTCGGCTCCGATGGTACTCCGCTCTACACAGCCACCCTGCCCAGCGAGTGGCGAAGGATTCCGGAAGCTAAAGACTGGCCGCTACGGCACCTTCTACGGCTGTTCGACCGGATTCTGAAAGACTGCGAGTCCTCGATACAGGGCATGCGTGAGCTCAAGACACACCCAAAAGGTAACGTAACGATCGCATGCATCCCGACCGCGGCGTTCTACTTCCTGCCCAAGCAGGATACGGGTGTTCAACCAGGCCTACCCGGGCAATACGCATCCGAATACTTGATGTCAGCGCCAATGAAGGTCTGGAGCGCGTGGTGAGCGAAGACGCTGACTTCGGCATCAACATGATCAGCGCCCAACATCCTGACGTTAGCTTCAGAAATGTGATCGTCCATACGGCCACTGCAGGTGATAGCCCGTCGCTGTGCTATTGCGGCCTGATTCAATTGTAGCGCTGCATCAGGTAATGACTGATGCACCTGGGCTGTCAGGTAGCCGTTCGCTGGAATCCGCTCCGACTTCGGGCTGCGGAACAGGTGATTCGGACGATTCCGTGGATGAGCGGAAGGCAAATACCTGGATCTCGATCAGGTATCCGCCCAGGTCACTTTCGACGCAAGCACGTACCGGCTTGCTGAAACCGTCGACCCAGGCGTCATACACTGTGTTGACCTGGTCGAAGAACGCATAGTCGGCAATCCAGATCTGTACCCGGGTCAGATCGTTGCGCGTGAATCTGGCGCGGGCCATCAGCGATTCGATTGTTGCCAGAGCCTGGCGTGCCTGCCCTGCCACATCCAGCGTGGAATCATCGGCAACGATCCCGGCAGTTTCAAAAAGGGGACCGTAAGTCACTGCCAGAGACATACGTTGTCCTTCGTCAAAGCGCTCGATCATTGACTACTCATCTCGTTGCAAACTGAAAAAAGCACCGGACGGCGCGGCGAGCAGACCCGTCCGATGCAAAGGACGACCGTGAACGGACGTCGCCCGACGGTTCAGCTCAATTCGTTGATACACACCACCTTCGGTTGCGTCATGTCCTCGTAGGCGAAGCGCACGCCCTCGCGACCCAGGCTGCCATATTTGAAACCACCGAAAGGCATGGCATCGAAACGGTAGTCGGAGGAGTCGTTGATCATCACACCGCCGGCCTCGATGCGTTTCGCTGCGCTCAGCGCGCGCTTGAGGTCCGCGGTGAAGATCCCGGCATGCAAGCTGTATTCGGGTTCGTTGGCCAGGGCCACGGCGTCGTCCAGACTGTCGAACGGTTCCAATACCACCACTGGGGCGAACACCTCGTGGCGCCACAGGCGGCTGTCATGGTTCACCCGTTCCAGCACGGTGGGGGCGTACAGGGAGCCTCGGCGACGGTGGCCGCAGAGAAGGCTTGCACCCTCCTCCAGGGCTTCCGTCACCACCTGCTCGGCGTTGCGTGCGGCCTGTTCGGTGATCATCGGACCCACGTCAGTCTCGCGGCGGCTCGGGTCGCCCGCCACCAGCGCCTGGCTCAACGATACGAAGCGCTCACGGAAGGCTTCGTAGATCGACGCCTGCACGAGAATGCGCTGGGTGCCGATGCAGTTCTGCCCCGCGGCCCAGAAGGCGCCGGAGACGCAGGATTCGACCGTGGCCTCCAGCTCGCAATCCTCAAGTACCAGCACTGGCGCGTTACCGCCCAGGTCCATCGCCAGCTTCTTCAGGCCGGCGTTGCGGGCGATGCTCTCGCCAGTGACGAAGCCGCCGGTGAAGGAGATCATCCGCACCTCACGGGCAGCGGTGAGCGCCTTGCCCAGCTCTGCACCGCCGGTGGCGATGGTGACGACGGACTCCGGCAGGCCGGCTTCGCGCAGGCAGTCCACCAGCTTGCACGCTGACAGGGGCGCCAACTCCGAGGGCTTGAGCAGCACCGCGTTGCCACCGGCAATGGCCGGGCCGAGCTTGTGCGCCACCAGGTTCAGCGGGTCGTTGTAAGGGGTGATCGCCACGATCAATCCCAGCGGTTCGCGGGTGAACCAGCCCTGGCGGGATTCTGAGCCCTCGTAGGACTCGAAAGGCACTACCTCACCGGCATTGCGCTTGGCCTCTTCGGCAGACAGCTTGAGGGTGTTGATGCAGCGCTTCACCTCCTTCTCCGCCTGGCGCAGCGTCTTGCCGGCCTCGGCGACGATCAGGTCGGCAAAGGCGTTGGCGTCCCGCTCGATCAAGCGCGCGGCGTCTTCGAGAATGCGCGCACGACGATGGCGCGGCAGCGCGGCACAGGTCCGCACGCCCTGCCGGGCTTGCTCCAGCAGACTGGGGACGTCGGCGACGCCGAGGCAGGGCACGCTGCCCACCTGGCTACCGTCGAAAGGGTTGAACACATTGATCAGAGGACTTTCCACGGCCTTGGCGAGGGCCAGACGAGATGCGGTCATGAGTATTCCCCAGCCTCAGCGCTTCGCGCACGCGGTATGGATAGCGACGATGTCAGACAGCAGTGCAAAGGCCGTCTCGATACGCCCGGCCCCCGGACCGGAGACTGTCACCGCTCCCAACAGTTCGGTATTGAAGGACACCGCGTTGGTGGCGCCGGAGATGCCGGCCAGCGGGTGGCCATTGTCCAGTCGGCGGGCCTCGACGCTGGCACATATGGAGCCATCGGCCTGACGCTCGGCGGAGCCGATCAGCTTCCAGCGGGCGCCGGCCTGGCGAGCCTGTTCGAGGTCGGCGGCGCCCAAGCCGCTGATGCCGCTGCAAAGCACATCGCTCACCTGCAGGTGGGCGTCGAGCAGTTCGTTGGCGAGGATCACCACCTTCAGGCGCACATCGAAACCTTCGACGTCCGCGGTCGGGTCGGCCTCGGCGTAGCCCAGCTCCTGCGCCTGACGCACCGCATCGGCGAAGCTCAGGCCTTCCTCCATGCGGGTCAGCACATAGTTTGAAGTGCCGTTGAGGATGCCTTCGAAGCCGGTGATCACCGCACCCGGCAGGGTCTGGCGCGCCATTCGGATGACCGGGGTGCCGCTCATCACCGAGCCTTCGTACTCGAATTTCACGCCATGGCGCTCGGCCAGGGCCTTGAGTTCGGCGCCGTGCAGCGCAATCGGACCCTTGTTGGTGGTCACCACATGCTTGCCACTCTCCAGTGCCCAGCGGCAGAACGTGCTCGCCGGCTCGCCGTCCACCGGATTGGTGAAGGTGGCCTCGGCAATGATGTCGGCGCCGGACTGCTTGATGACCGTCTCGTTGAACGCTTCGACAGTGCCGCCCGGCAGTTCTGCGAATGCCCCCTTGGCGGCCGGCAGCGCGATCAGTTGCGCAGCGTCCAGGCCGTCGCGGTTCATGACGGAACCCAGGAACAGGTCGGTCACGCCGACGATCTTCAGGCTGAAGCCCAGCTCGGCCTGCCAGGCCTCATTGCGCTCGGCGATCAGTTGGGCCAGGCCGCGGTTCACGCCGCCGAAACCAACCAGGGCAATCTTGTATTCGGACATCGGGTTGCCTCCCATAAAGGCAGTTGCTTGATGGGTTCCAGCCTAAGAGCCGGGCGTTGGCAGTTGAATATGGCAATCCGCTGTATTTATTGGTCATTTTGACCAGTGCCGGCCCACCCTGCGGTGACCTTCCTGCGGGCATGAAAAACGCCGCCCGGACCAGGTCCGGGCGGCGTCGAGAGAGGATGCTCCTCAGTTCAGATCACAGAGGAGAGCACGAAGGAGGTAACCGTGTTGGAAACGCCGGGCATGGCAGAGATCTCCTTCCACACCAGATGCACGCGCTCAGGCGTCGCCGCGTCGACCCGAAGCATCAGATCGAACTCACCGCTCATGACCTCGCACTGGACGATTTCCGGAATACCGCGCAGTGCTTGCAGCACTTCATCGCCGCGCATGCGGTCGTAGCGGTAGACGAAGATCACCGCGCTGATCAACGAGGCCGGACGACGGCCGTCGCCGGTCTTCAGTGTGTAGCCCTGGATGGCGCCGTCGCGTTCCAGGCGCTCGATGCGCTGGCGAACGGCGTTGCGCGACAGGTTGACCTTGTCGCCGAGTTCCGCGTGGGCAATGCGCGCGTTGGCGGTGAGTTCAGCCAGGATGCGTTCGTCCAACGGATCGAGGATGCGCTTCATCGCCGCCCTCCCCCTACCATTCACGGAGCATCCGGCACAGCCCGTCGAGGTCGCCACGCGCCAGATGTCGCGGGTGTCCTGCGGGCGCTTGCAGCTGCGGCAGCGGCCCATTCCAGGCCCCCAACTCGGCCAGCAGCTCGGCCGACTTCTCCGGGGCGATCTGCCCCAGGGTCACCATCGGCGTCACCATGCTGCGCCGGTACAGGCGCGCCGCGAGCACACCGGTGGCGGTGTGCGGATCGATCGAGATGCCAGTGTCGCGGAACAGCGCAGTAATTTCCGCCATCGTCTGCTCGTCACCCACCGCGTAGGAGTCGATCAGCAGGCGAGCTTGCAGCCACTGGTGGTTGGCGATGCTGAGTTCGCCGACGTTTTCAAAGTGCTCCATCAGTGTCTTCACCGCCTGGTCGTCGTGGTCGTAGAGCTCCCAGACGAAACGCTCCAGATTGGAGAAGATGGAAAAGTCCATGGCGGGAGAGAGAGTGCGACTGGCCTCACGGGTGGAATAGTGGTTCTTGTGAATGAACTGGTGCAACGCGTCATTACGGTTGGTGGAGATGATGATCTGGTTGATCGGTAGTCCCATCTTCTGCGCGATATAGCCGGCGTAGGCCTCCGCGAAGCTCGCCGCCGGGATACTGAAACCGATCGGGCGCTGGCCGCCACCCAGCTGCAGGGCTGCGTGGAAATAGAAGACAAGTTGCGCCAGCACGCCGATCCAGTTGGTGGAGTTGAAGCCGATGGGCACCACCTGCTCCAGTGGCCACTGACGAAACAGCCGCGAGACCAGGGTCTGGCAGTCGTCGAAGCTGCCGGCCACGGCACAGGCCAGCACACGCTCCGTGTCGGCAGCCTGGAGCGCAAGCAGGCGGTCACCCGGCACGCCGATCTCCGGATACAGCGTGACCACCCGGCAGTTTGGGCAAGCGCCGAAAGCCTGCATGGCGGCCAGCCCGGTGTCACCATTGGTGGCGCCCACGACCAGTGCCCGTCCCCCGTCGCATTCGAGGAAGTATCGCACCAGGCGCGCGTGCAGCTGGGCGGCGAAATCCTTGGAGGCGCGGGTCGGACCGTGGAACAGCTCCAGCACCCACTCGTTACGGTCGATCTGGCGCAGCGGCGCGATGGCGCGATGGTTGAAGGGGCGATAGCTGTCCTTGAGCAACGCCTTGAGTTCGTCCTCCGCGATGGTCTGCCCGACGAAGGGGCTGATCACCCGCCAGGCCAGTTCCTCAAACGGGAGCCAGGACCAGTTGGCAATTTCCTGGGCACCGAACACTGGCAGGCTGGCCGGCACGAAGAGCCCGCCATCAGTGGCGAGCCCCGACAACACCACACTGCGGAAGTCCGCCCGCAAGGCGGCACTGCGTGTACTTACGTAATGCATGATCTCTCCTGGCGCTTACTTGTAGCGATGGGCCTGGGCCACCAGCCAGGTGGCAAAGGCCGAGGCATCTGGATGCAGTTTTGTCCCTGTACCGTGGACCAGGTAGAAGGACTCGCTGGCCTCGATGCGCTGATCGAAAAGCTCTACGAGACGGCCTTCGCGCAGCAGGTCCTCAACCATAGACGAGCGCGCCAGAGCGATGCCCTGGCCCAGTTCGGCGAGGCGCAAAGTGGAGACCAGGGTGTCGAACTGGGGGCCAGTGGAGAAATCGACGTCGTCGGCTCCAACCCGCTTCAGCCAGTAACCCCAGCCCTCTTCGTAGCCGAGCACATGCAGCAGCGGGTGACGGGCTACGTCGCGAGGTTCCTGGAGCGGCAAGTCGGCGATCAGCTGCGGCGAACAGACAGGGAACAGGGTGTCCCAGGTCAGCCGCTGCGACACCAGTCCCGGCCAGTGTCCGTGGCCCCAGCGGATCTCCACATCGTCCTCACCATCCAGCTCCTTGACCCAGAGATTGCTGATGTAACGGATATCGAGGTGGGGATGAGCGCGACGGAAATCCGCCAGCTTGGGTGCCAGCCAGAAGTGCAGGAACGAAAGGCTGCCACGCACCTTGATCGGCCGCCGCCTGTGCTGGCCGAAGATCTCGCTGGTACCCACCGCCAGGCGGGTGATGGCGTCCTGCACCACCGGTAGGTAGGACTGCCCTTCCTCCGTCAGGCCGAGGCCCCGCGGCAGGCGCTTGAACAACGCTACCCCCAGGTGGCTTTCCAACTGGCGGATCTGCTGGCTAACCGCCCCCTGGGTCAGGTGCAGCTCCTCCGCCGCGTGGGTGAAGTTGAGGTACCGCGCCGATACTTCGAACGCTCGCAACCAGTTCAACGGGGGCAAGGTTTTCTGGTTCATGCGCGGCCTCTCATGGGGTCATTTCCGGGGAATCGTCGCGTAGCGGACGGTTTCAATCAGCTCCCCTCAGGCCACCTCGGGCGTGCTGACCGGCGTGGCGTGGGAGGCCAGGCGCCGCTCACTGCCCTTACGGGTGAGCCAGTAGACGAAGTAGCACCAGGCAATGAACGGCACCCCGAAGTAGAGCGCAACTCGCTGGGCCGGATCAAAGGCAATCCCGATGCAGGCCAGCGTGCAACTCGCCAGCGCGCCCAGCGGCACCCAGGGATAACCGCGTACCCGGAACTTGAGGTCCTCGACATTGCCGCCATTGGCCACGTAATGGCGACGGAAGGCGATCTGGCTGGCAGCAATGCTCATCCACACCACCACCACGGCCAGGCCCGAAATCGACACCAGCGCGAGGTAGACGGTATCCGGGGCAAAAACGCCGCTCAGCAGCGAGGCAATGCTGCCGACCATGCTCACCACAATCGCGTTGAACGGCGTGCCCATGCGGCTCAGCTCGCCGAAGCGCTTGGGCATGTGACCCTGGTCGCTCAAGGTCCAGAGCATCCGCGAAGCGGCATACAGGCCAGAGTTGGCAGCTGACAATAACGCACTGATGATCACGAAGTTCATGATGTCGGCGGCATAAGGAATCCCGATCGACTCGAACACCGTGACGAAGGGGCTTTCCACCAGGCCGGCCTGCTCGCGCGGCAGCAGGGTCGCGAGGACGAAGATGGTGCCGACGAAGAACAGCGCCAAGCGCACTACAGTGGTACGGATTGCCTTGGGCACGTTGCGTTGCGGGTCGCGGGTTTCCCCTGCGGCGATACCGATCAGTTCGGTGCCGGAGAAGGCAAAGGACACCGCCAGCAGGGTCATGGCGATCGACCAGAAGCCGGTTGGGAACAATCCCTCACGTGTGAAGTTGCCGAGGCCGACGCTGTGAGCCTGCTGCACCTCGAACAAGCCGATGATGGCGCCGGTCCCTACTACCAAGAAAGCGATCACAGCCACCACCTTCACCAGCGACAGCCAGAACTCGGTTTCGGCGAATAGCCGTACCGACACTACATTGCTGACAAATACCGTGATGGCGAACAACGCGCTCCAGATCCATACCGGAGTGTCGGGGAACCAGCGCACCATGAGGATGCCGGCTGCAGTGAATTCCGAGCCAATGGCCACCGCCCAGGTCAGCCAATAGAGCCAGGCCACCGTATAACCGGTGCCGGGGCCCAGGTAACGTGAGGCGTAGCTGCTGAAGGAGCCGGTTTCCGGCATCTGCACGGCCAGCTCCCCAAGGCACATCATCACCATGTACACCATGACGGCGCCGATGATGTAGGCGATGACTGCCCCCAGTGGACCGGCCTGGTTGACGGTATAGCCGGAGGTCAGGAACAGGCCGGTACCGATCACCCCTCCCAGCGCCAGCATCACAATGTGGCGCGTCTGCATATCCTGTTTGAAACCAGGCCCCGAAATATTCTTATCTGTTGTTTGCGCGGACATAAGTGGACTCTCATGAAAGTTTGCGGGCAAAGAAGCTTCTGCAACCAACTTCAAGGCAGAACTGATCAAGTTGCCATCGGGTATTGTTATTGTTCCTTTTCATGATTAACTCGCTGGCTCTCCGGCCAGGAGTCAGCGAGCGAACGTCAAGTTTCCACCTCGGTGTGACGTTCGGCCAGAACAGCGGAGAAGTTCGAAGCAGGTTCGTTAACGAGTTCCCGGTGAACAAACGCAAACGCCTGCTGGAGATCGGCGAGCAGGTCGCCGGTTTCTTCGATTCCCACGGAGATCCGCACCAGACCTTCGGAGATGCCCAGCGCCTGGCGCTCCTCCAGGGTGTTCTCGACGTGACTGGTGGTGCGCGCGGGGCCATAGATGGTTTCCACCGCACCCAGGTTGCCGGCGCGATGGGCAAAGCGCAGGCGCGGTAGGAGGCGTTTCACGATGTCCATGCCGCCGGCCAGGACGAAGCTTACGATGGCGCCGAAACCGCGCATCTGCGAGCACGCGATGGCATGACCGGGATGGCTGGGCAGTCCGGGATAATTCACCGCCTCCACCAGCGGTTCGGTGAGCAGGTATTCGGCCAGCGCTTGGGCGCTCTGCTGCTGTTGGCGCAGGCGCAGGGCCAGAGTCTTGATACCCCGGATGATCAGGTAGGCGGAGAATGGGTCCAACGCCGCGCCATTGATCTCGCGGTAATGACGCACCTGGGCCATCAGACTTTCCGCGCCACACACCACGCCTCCGAGCACGTCGCCGTGGCCCGAGAGGAACTTGGTCGCGCTGTGCACCACCACATCCACACCTAGGGCCAGGGGGTTCTGGTTAAGCGGCGTGGCGAACGTGTTATCCGCCACCACCAAGGCGCCCACGCGCTTGGCCGCAGCCACCAGTCGGCGGATATCAAGGACTTTGAGGGTCGGATTGGTGGGCGTCTCCAGGTACAGCAGGTCGCAGCCCTTGGCGATCTCGTGCTCGATGGCCTCGGTATCCAGGGTGTCGCACAGAGTCACCTCCACGCCCATGCGCGGCAGAAACTCCTCGAAGATCTTGTTAGTGCCACCGTAGCTGTCGCGGGTAGACACCACGCGCTTCCCACTGCGGAGGAAGCTGTGCAGAACCCCACTGATTGCGGCCATGCCACTGCTGAAGGCCACTGCCGACTCCGACTTCTCCAGCTCGCACAGTTTGTTCTCCAGCGTGGCGACCGTCGGGTTGCTCATGCGGCTGTAGATGAAACCCTGGCTTTTGCCCAGCGCCACGTCGTACCAGAAATCGATATCCTGATAGCCATATGCGGCACTCAGGACAATTGGCGTTTGCGTAGCGTTATAGGGATGCTGTACTTGCTCTCCCGCCCATACAACTTGAGTACCAATACCCGCACACTCGCTGCGAGCATCTTCTAAATTCTTACTCATATAATTTCCCGGCGACGATCAGTACGACTTTCAAGCCATGGATTTGATTTGCGGGAAATATAGGGAAGCGCAACGCATTAGAAAAACGATGTTATCGATGCCTAAGGGCCGCTTTTTTTAATGGCTGCCCTATGTCAGCTCGTTAGCCATTCGCCGAAGCGCATCAGCAGCCAAGTCCCAGACCTCTAGTTGAGGTTCGGCTGCCCCTCCCTGATCAGCCGGCAGGTCTTGTCCAGCACGCCGCAGAGAAGCGCGGCCGTAGATGCAGATCTTCAGCAGAACAGCAGGTTGGTCTGCTCGGCGATCTGCTGAATGGTCGAGAGGATGTTGTTGATATTGACTGTTTCCTTCTCCAGCTCCTGAGTAACCTTGCTGGAGTTCTGGATGCTGCTGCCAAGCTTGTTGACCCCCGAAGTACTGCGCGCAATGACCTCTTTGCCAATACGCGTAGCCGCCAAGCCCTGTTCCGACACGTCGGTGGTCTGCACACAGGTTTTCGCTACCTCATTGGCTGCTGAAGACATCTCGGTCACGGCTGTCACAATCTGCTCCATCGAGCTCAACTGGCTCTGCAGCGTGGCGGACATTGCGGTGGTGCGCTGATTGGTATCACCGGAGACTCCATCCATTCGGATGGCGTTTTCCTTGATCACCCGGATCATGCTCTGTATCGACTCGATAAACAGGTTGAACCACCTGGCCAGTTCCCCGGTTTCATCCGCACTGAGGCGTGCTAGGCGGCGAGTCAGGTCGCCCTCGCCCTCGCCCTGAGCGATGATGCGCAATCCATCCATCACAAGGTTGATCGGGTTGACGATTCGGCGGGCAATGATCACCCCGGCAATGCCGAACAACGATACCAGTGCGGCGCAAACCGCCAAGGTTATCCAGGTCAATTCACGAGCGCCGGCATACACCTCGTCCGCCTGCTTCAAGCCAACGAACTTCCAACCCAGTTCAGGCGAGGTATGTAGGCAGCATGTAAAGTACTGCGCCCGCTGCCAGGGGCGCAGTACCTGTGAAGACAGGACAGAATTACTTCATCGTTGGCATGGAGAACGAAACGCTCTCGCGCACCCCTGCCGACGGCCAGCGCTGAGTAACTGTCTTGCGCTTGGTGTAGAAGCGAACGGCATCCGGGCCGTAGGCGTGCAGATCACCGAACAGCGAACGCTTCCAGCCGCCGAAGCTGTGATAGGCCACCGGCACCGGCAGGGGCACGTTGATCCCGACCATGCCCACCTTGATGTTGTCGGAGAAGTAACGCGCCGCTTCGCCATCACGCGTGAAGATGCAAGTACCGTTGCCGTATTCGTGGGCATCGATCAGATCCATCGCGGCCTGCATGCTGTCGACCCGTACGACCTGCAACACCGGGCCGAAAATCTCTTCCTTGTAGCTGAGCATGTCCGGCTTCACGCCATCGATCAGCGTACCGCCAACGAAGAAACCGTTTTCGTAACCCGCGACCTGAGGCTCGCGGCCGTCGACCACGATGGTCGCCCCCTGCTCTTCAGCACTGTTGATATAGCCAACGACCTTTTGCTGATGGGCCTTCGTAATCACCGGGCCGAAGTCGTTGTTCTTGTCCGAGTAGGCACCGACTTTCAGCGACTGCATGGCAGCCTGCATCTTCTCGATCAGCGCGTCGGCGGCGGCATCACCCACCGCAACGGCAACGGACAGCGCCATGCAACGCTCACCGGAGGAGCCGAAGGCCGCACCCAGCAGTTGGCTGACGGCGTTGTCCATGTCCGCGTCGGGCATCACGATGGCGTGGTTCTTGGCGCCACCCAGGGCCTGGCAGCGCTTGCCGTTGGCATTGGCGGTCTTGTAGATGTACTCGGCGATCGGGGTCGAACCGACGAAGCTGACCGCCTGGATGCGCGGGTCGCGCAGCAGCACGTCGACCGCTTCCTTGTCACCGTTGACCACGTTCATCACGCCCTTGGGCAGGCCTGCTTCCTGCAGCAGTTGCGCGATGAACAGGGTGGAGCTGGGGTCACGCTCGGACGGCTTGAGGATGAAGCAGTTGCCACAGACGATGGCCATCGGGAACATCCACAGCGGCACCATCACCGGAAAGTTGAACGGGGTGATACCGGCGACCACGCCCAACGGCTGGAACTCGCTCCAGGAGTCGATGTTCGGGCCGACGTTCTTGCTGTGCTCGCCCTTGAGCAACTCGGGTGCACCGCACGCGTATTCGACGTTCTCGATGCCGCGCTGCAGTTCACCCAGCGCGTCATGGGCGATCTTGCCGTGCTCCTCGCCGATCATCTGAGCGATGCGGTCGGCGTTCTGCTCCAGCAACTCCTTGAAGCGGAACATGATCCGTGCACGTTTGATCGGCGGCGTATTGCGCCAGTCCGGGAAAGCGGCTTCGGCAGCGGCGATGGCCTGCTCGACGGTAGTCGTGGACGCCAGGGCTACTTGCTTGCTGACTTCGCCGGTGGAGGGGTTGTACACGTCCTGCAGGCGAGTAGCGTCGCTGACGATCTGGCCGTTGATCAGGTGTCCTACTGTGTTCATCGGGTGACTCCTAGAAAATGGACGGCAGGGCTCAAGACCGCTGCCTGAACGTTGGAAAAGGAAGGGTTACCAAAGGCTGCTGTAGAGTTCGACCATTTGCTCAACCGTGGGCACACGGGGGTTGTTGCCCGGCGAGCCGGATGCGAGCGCCTGCTGCGCCATAGTCGGCATCAGTTGGAAAAAACGCTCGCGGTCGATGCCGAACTGCGCCGGTGTCGGAACTTGCAACTCGTCATTGAGTGCCTGCAGTTCGGTGAGAAGCTTTGCATTGGCCTTCTCGGCGCTGTCCTGCTCGGTGGCGACTCCCATGGCCCGCGCGCAGTCGGCGTAGCGTTCAGCCGCTGCTGGAATGGAAAAGGCCGTGATGCTGGGCAACAGCATGGCGTTGGACAAGCCATGAGGCACATGGAAGAAAGCCCCGATCGGACGACTCATGCCATGCACCAGTGCCACCGAGGCACTGGAAAAGGCGACGCCGGCGAGCGTCGAACCCAGCATCATGGCCTCGCGAGCCGCCTTGTCGGAACCGTCATGATAGGCCCGTCGCAGGTTCGGACCGATCAGGCGCATTGCGGCCAGAGCCTGGCTGTCGCTGTAGAGGTTGGCCTTCTGGCTGACGTACGCCTCGATGGCGTGAGTCAGGGCGTCCAGGCCGGTATCGGCAGTCACACGAGGAGGCAGGCTGAGCGTCAGGCTGTAGTCGACCAGTGCGGCGACAGGCATGAAGCCGATACCCACGCAGAGCATTTTTTCGTCGTTCTGCTCGTCGGTGATGATGGTGAATCGGGTCACCTCCGAGCCGGTTCCGGCGGTCGTCGGCACCGCGATGATCGGCAGGCCGGTTTCGGTAACGTTGCGTGGGAACTTGTAATCACGCATCTCACCGCCCAGCTTGGCCAGAATGCCAATGGCCTTGGCGCTGTCGATCGGGCTGCCGCCACCCAGGGCAATGATGCTGTCGTAATCACCATTGCGAGCCATGGCCACGCCGGCTTGAATCGAAGCGACCGTGGGCTCGGGAACGGTATCGGCGAAGATGTCCGCCTTGAGTCCGCTGGCGGCCAAAGTGTCCTGAACACGCGCGGCATAGCCGAGCTGAACCATCATCTTGTCGGTAATCAGCAGCGGGCGTGAACAGCCGAGGCTGCTCAGCACGTTCGGGATGGCCTCGCTGGCGCCGGCACCTAGCTGCATGATGCGCGGCAGTATCACTTGATTGGTCATGTGCACTCCAGGTTGTTTGGGCATGAGAAGACCTCGGGGAACCGGCGAGGCCATCCCATGCGTTATCGAATAAATGTTTGGCGCAGCCCGGGTAGTGACAGTGCCCGGCTTTACGCTATTGCTTGGAACTCAGCGGGGCCGCAGGGCTTGGGGCCGCTCCATGGACGTAGTCAGAACGCTCGGCACTCGCTCCTCCCAGGATCGGCGGGGCCACGCCATCAACGGTGAGAACCGGTGAACTGAGGCGCTTGCCAAAGTCCTGCTCGAGCATGCGCAGTAGCGACCAAGCAAGGATGCCCAGCACCGGAATCAATGGCAGGGCCACGATGATCGTGGAAGTCTGCACTGCCTTGAGCCCACCGACCTTGATCAGACCGATGCCAACGACTGCCAGTAGCAGAGCCCAGGTGATGCGAATCCAACGACGAGGCTCCTCATAACCGGAAAGCTCGCGCGAAGTGACCGAAGCCAGGACGTAGGCGGCCGAGTCCAGGGTCGTGGCCAGGAAGACGAAGCACAACAAGACGAAGACCACGATGACCAAATTAGCCATCGGCATGGTTTGCAGGATCGCGAGCACCGTCGCCGGGATGCCTTGCTGATTCAGAATGGCGCTGACGTCCAGGGCCCCCGAAAGCTGAAGATCCAAGGCGTAGCCGCCCCACACCGCAAAGAATACCCAGCATCCCAGGCTGCCCCAGATCAGCTCGGCGAACACCAGCTCCCGGATGGTACGACCACGGGAAATGCGCGCGACGAACAGGCCCATCATCGGTGCATAGGCGATCCACCAGGCCCAGTAGAAGATGGTCCAGTCCTGCGGAAAGCTGCCCTTGGCGACAGGATCAGTCCACAGGCTCATCTGCACGAAGTTGTTGACCATCAGGCCGAAGCTGTTGGACCAACCGTTGATAATGAACAGGGTTGGGCCGATGGCCAGAACGAAGAGCAACAGCAGCACCGCCAGATAGACGTTGATGTCGCTGAGGATCTTGATGCCTTTGCTCAAGCCGAACCATACACTCATGCCGAACAGGCCGGTCCACAGGCACAGGATCACCATGTCGAAACCGAACGACGGCTGCAGGCCGAGCACATTCGAAGCCATTGTCGACACCAGCGGTACAGCCAACCCCAGCGAGGTACCGACGCCTCCAACGATGCCAAACACCACCACGGTATCCAGCAGAATCCCAAGCCAACCGTTGGCCTTGTCGCCCAAGATTCCGCGCGCGGCAACCGAGAGACGAACACCTGGTTGACGACGAACGTACATGGAATAGGCAATCGGAATTGCCGGCAAGCAGTAGAAGGCCCAGGGCGTGAGGCCCCAGTGGAACTGCCCGTAGGCGAGCGCCCACTCGGCAGCCTCCTTGCTGTGACTGGCGAGGCCGCGGGGCGGGCCATCGAAGTAGTAAATCGGCTCGACCCACGCCCAGTTGGCGATGGCAATACCGATGCCGCCACAGAAAATCATGGCGACCCAACTGAAGTAGGAAAACTCGGGGAGATCTTCGGCACGCCCGAGACGAACGTGCCCATAGCGACCCAGGGCGAGCCACAGCAGGAAGGCCACCGTCCCAAGGCCAGCGATCAGATAGAGCCAACCGAAATTGCCGGTGGCGAAGCCGAACAACTGCTTGATGATCAAATTTCCGGACTCAGGAAACAGGGCCAGGGGAATGGTGACACCAAGAATGACGGCTATTGAGGGCCAGAACACTCGCCCGTCTAGGGCAGAGCCGTGGTTGATGTTGCTCATCGCTAAATATCCTCTTATGGGTTGGCAACAGCGGCTGGCTTTGAATAGCCGCCGCAGCCGTAATCCGCGGAAACAGCTTGTGGGTTATCCGTCGTATCACTCAGCGCGAAAGCACTGCCGGTCGAAGAGAGGGCGATGAACATCGGGCATAGCTTTTTTGTATTTGTTATTCATGATGCTTCTCATAGGGTCGTTTCAGGGGAAATCGCCCCGGCCTGCTGGGCAGCGGCCTGCCGGGGCGAAAACTGGCACCGGGCGGTTAGCTCGGCAGATACTCCTCACTCCAGCTTTCGCTGATGCAGTTGCGCTCGATCAGCGCGTTAATCTGGGCTTGGCTGTAGCCGAACTCCTGCAACACGCGGCGGGTCGATGCACCGAACTTCTCAGCCGGCGGCAGGGCACGAATGGGCGCACAGCGGGGACGGATCGCGTAGGGATCCAACTGCGTGACGCAATGACCGCTCGGGTGATCGGCATAGACGCTGAACGAATAGCTGCCCTTGTCGGTGCCGGGGCGGCCGTCAGCCGGACGGCTGTAGCGTTGGCGCAAGCTGTCCAGGTTGTCCGGCGCTACTGCGGCGATATCGGCAGCGTGCAGGCGCTGCTGCCAGGTGGAAGCCGTTTCCGAGGCCAACGCCTGGTTGAGGAAGGCCGCCCGGTCGGCGGCGGCGCTGATTCCGGCCAGGCCGGCCACGCGTTCCAGACGCGCCAGTTCCTGCTCACTGCTGTCCAGGTACAGCCAGTGGTCGGCGGTACGGTAGAAACGCGACAGATCGCTGTACCCCACCGCATCACGGCCGGAGGGCTCATTGAAGGGGCCACGGCCTGCATAGTCGAAACAGAAGGGAATCTGTACCAGGTTGCCCAGCGACGCCAGAGAGGTGCGCGCCCGGCTGACATGACCGGTTGCCGCCTTGCGGTAAAGCGCGGCGGCGACGCCCAGGGCAGCGGCGAAGCCACACATGACGTCGATGGTGCCGACGTGGGCGTGCTCTTCCGGAGTTTCCATACCACCACCGAAACGCAGCATGATGCCGGTAGTGGCCTGAATCAGGTCGTCATAGCCCAGATAATCGGTACGCGGGCCGCGACGCGGACCGCCAAAGCAGTCCAGCTGGCAGAAGATCACCCCGGGATTCACGGCCTGCAGGCTGGCTTCATCGAGGCCCAAGGGCGCCAATTGCCGATCAGGTGCGTTCATCACGATGACGTCCACCGAACGCACCAGGGTGTTGAACACCTCACGGCCATCGGCCTGGTTCAGGTCGACCAGAATGCTTTGCTTGCCACGCGCCGAGGACATGCCGAATACCACGGTATTCCACGGATCGTAATTGGGGGTTGCCGGGTCGAGCTTGATCACCTCAGCGCCGAAGCGGCCCAGGAACGAAGCTGAGTGCGGGCCAGCAATGACGTTGGTCAGGTCGAGGACACGCAACCCGTCCAGCCAGCCAACGGCCTTTTCGGCGGGAGCAGGCAGGGGGGGCGACACACACTCGGCCAGGGTGGCAAGGGCTTCTTTGACACTGACGGTGCGGCGTGGGCTGGGGGCCAGCATCATGGCGGCGCTGTCTTCCAGCCAACTGATCGCGCCCGGCTGCTTCATCCTGCCGTATTGCGGATCATCGACCTCGACCACCAGGCCGGCGGTGTTGGCATGCTCATCATGCAGCCATTCCTGAGTGGAGCGATGCGGGGCACCCGGGAACTGGCCTTCACCGAAGATCTTCTCCCATTCTGCTGCGGTCTTGGTGCGGAATACTTCTTTCATGCGCGCCGAGATACGCTGGGCCCAGTGCGCTGGCAGCGGATAGACACCAAGCGAGGCATCGCCCTCCCACTGCTCCATCGGCAGATAAGGGTTTTCGACCTTGGGCAGGCCGGCGGCGAGCATTTCCTCATACAACCCCATGGCCTGGAGACAACGCTTGGCGTGGGAACGGTGCGACGGGCACACCGCATAGAATTTGCGGCCATCGGCGCATTCATAGGTGCGGTAGAACGGGTCGAGGTATTCCTGCAGATCCTCGTAGCTGAGGTTCATGGGCAGGTTCTCGGCGCGGCGGCGCTCGATTTCCTTCTCGCGCAGCGTCTTGTAGCGCAGCGGATAGCCATCGACCTTGATCGAGTTGTACGACAGCCCCTCCATCACGGCAGAAGCCAGAGGCACTTCGATTTCATCGCCCTGGCCGCTGCGCTGGCGGGCTTGCAGGGCCAGCACCACGGACGAGACGGCCAGCATGGTGCCGTAGGACGAGGCCAGCGGCAGCGGCGAGAAGCTTGGGTTGATCCCCATCAGCACTCGATTCTGACCCATGTCGGTGAACACCCCGGATGCCGACGCGATGATCGACTCGAAGGCACGCCAGTCGCGGCGCAACTCGTCGTTGCTGGCGAAGCCCGGGATGGACAGCGTGATCAGTTCGGGGCGCTGGCGGCGCATCTCGGTGAAATCCAGACCCAGTCGCTTCATGACGCCCGGGCGGAAGTTTTCGATCAGGATGTCGGCGCTGGCGATCAGCGCCTTGGCGTCTTGCAGACCTTGGACAGACTTAAGATCAAGCTGCAGGCAGTACTTGTTGCGGTTGAGTACGGCGTTGGCCGGGCTATCCCACATTGGCCCGCTGGGGGGGTCGATATGGATGACCGTGGCACCGAGATCCGCAAGGATCATGGCCACGGCGGGCCCGGCGATGTACTGACCGAAGTCGATGACCTTGACGCCATTGAGGGGGAGTTGGCTGAGCTGTCCCATGATTCACCATCGCTTGCAAAGCCCGCTGCAGTGCGGGCTTTTGTTGTTGTGAGTGATCGTCGACACACCAAGCCCCTGCTTTACCGGAGGAGCTGGCGACGCCTTGGGGTCGTACTTTGGGAAAAATGGAGAAAGGCGAAAAGCAATAAAAAAAAACCCTATGACATGATTTTTTTTATGGCTGGATAAACCTGCTTATGACTAAGCAGGTTCTGGCATCGCCCGCGATTGCGAGGAAAGGACTTGAGAAGATAGGTAGGCCTGACGCACTTGGCGCCAGGTGAAGCTCAGCTTTCGAGGTGTGCTGCCTGGGCCTGCGATACCAGCCAGGTGATAAATGCAAGGGCCTGCGGGTTCGCCGTGGCAAGAGGGGAATACACCAGGTAGAAGGCTTCCTGGGTAATGAAACGCTGCTCGAAAGGCGCGATCAGGGCGCCTTGATCGAGCATGTGCTCGACCAGGGACGAGCGCGCCAAGGCCACGCCCTGTCCCAGCTCAGCCATCCTCAAGGCCGAGATCAAGGTATCGAACTGCAACCCCTGTGATGAATCCACGCGGTCTGCTCCGGCCTTCTTCAACCAGTAACCCCAGCCTTCCTCGTATCCCAGAACATGCAGCAATTCGTGGCGCGCAAGATCCCCGGGCGTGTTCAGTGGTTTCGACTCGGTCGCCAGCGACGGTGAGCACACCGGCACCAGGGAGTCCCAGGTCAGTCGGTCGGCTTTCAGACCAGCCCATTTGCCCTGGCCGTGGCGAATTTCCAGGTCGGCCTCGACGTCGGTGTCACCGACCCAGATATTGCTGGTGATATGCAGGTTGATCTCGGGGTGCTGCCTGCGAAATTCAGGCAGGCGCCTCGCCAGCCAGTGGATGAAGAAAACCAGATTGACGCGCACGGTCAGCACCTTGCGGTGCCCTTGGCCAAATATCTCATCGGTGGCAGCGGTCAGGCGCTCAATGGCCTCGTGAACCGCTGGCAGGTAGGCCTGGCCGGCCTCGCTGAGCTCCAGCCCCCTGGGCAGGCGCTTGAAAAGCGCGGCGCCCAGCTTCATTTCCAGCCCCTTGACCTGCTGACTCACCGCGGCCTGCGTCAGGCTGAGTTCTTCTGCGGCATGGGTGAAGTTGAGGTGGCGAGCCGCCGATTCGAACGCCCGTAACCAATTAAGCGGCGGCAAGCTTTGTTTCATAAGAGACGGTCTCCAGGACTCATGAATCAGCTACTGCGAATCTCGCCATAGCGGTTTGGCAGAAGGCTCGACACGCGCACTGAATCGACCCGGCTTTTATAGAGCCCTCCAACCCTCCGTTAGACTCCAGTGTACCGGCCTAGAGTTGACCGCTCTAGGCCGTCGCGACCTGGCCGCACGCAACCCTTTGGGTATGTCACTTTCATCCACACCTAAGCCCTCATGAATTGGCTCAGGGCTGGTGCTTGCTGAGGTGGTATTCGAAACAAAGTGAAAGCGGAGGCATGAATCGCCCCGGGTATGGCAATGCTTATGGGTTGCGATGCCAAAAATCAGGAGACGGTGGCCCCACGTCCCTCAGTGGGCGTCGTCGAAGTAATCGCCAAGGAAGTCAGTCCACCCTACCCGGCTTCCCCTTGCGCAATCAGCCAAATCCCACAGGCCAACAGCGTTGCCGCTTCCGCGGGCCATCCATAGGCTCTGTCTCCGGCGCCTAAGAAACGCTTACTCACCTAGCGGCCAGACCGCTCCCGAAAGCTCAGCGGCTTTTTTGTGCCTGCGGCATACTCGCGCCCGCACAAAACCTCTGTTCTGCCGGGAGTGGGCTAATACAAGACCCGAAAGGGAAATACGTCCGGCCCTCTAGGTGGGGTTTCTTAACTCCTGGCGCCACAGCCTTAAGAAAGCTGATTGAGACCTAGCAGAGGTAATGGATATGCCCGAGTTCCCCCAGTTTCACCCCGCCCCTCCCGCCAACGCCGAAGTCCTGATGCCCACCCGGTTCGTCCGCCACAAGCG
>NZ_SSOK01000009.1:0-77917 GCF_029871195.1 Pseudomonas sp. BN415 | reverse complement strand
GCATTCCTCACTCCGCGGCTCAGGTCAGTCCGTTCTGTTTGCGGAAGTAGGGAATCACGTGTTCGCCGATGTTCTTCAGGGTTTCGAGCTGTGCCCATTGGGGCACGGTGCCCATCTGGCAGATGAAGAGGATTTCGTCGGCGCCGGCGTCGATCAGGCGCTGCACGTAGCCGATGCAGTCCTTGACGGTGCCGTAGGCATGGTTGGGGTTCATCATCGCCATGGTCGGGTCGGAGAAGTCCACGGTGACTTCCTCGGAGGCGAAGCGCGACTTGATCACGGCCTGGCCGTTGCCGTCGATGAAGGTGTCGTCCTTCCACTTTTCCGGGTCCGGGCGTTCGCCGCCGGCGTACCAGTAGGCCAGCGATTCCATGAAGTAGCGTTGGCCGCGGATGCCGATGTGGCGGGCCTGCTCGTTGTCGTCGAGGACGATGGCCGGGCAGAGGGCGGCGATGTGGCGGTTGGGGCGGAAGCCGACCTGGTTGTTCGCGTCGCGGTTGTCCCAGGCCTGGTGGTAGACGGCGACCTTCTTGGCGATTTCCTCGGGGCCGCCGAAGCCCAGCACCAGGGCGCCCATGCCGCGGCCGCCGGCGTTCTTCAGCGACTCGGTGTTGGTGCAGGCCAGATACATCGGCGGGTGCGGGTCCTGGTAGGGCTTGGGATGGATCGGGCGCTTGGGGATCTTCACGAAGTCGCCGTTATGCTCGATCTCGTCCTGCACGAACATTTTCGGGATCAGGTACATGGCTTCGTCGATCTGCGGCTGCAGGGTGGCCAGGTCGTAGCCGAAGGTGCCGGCTTCCTGCTGGGTGCCGCCCTTGCCGACGCCGAAGTGCACGCGGCCCTTGGAGAGCAGGTCGAGGGTGGCGATGCGCTCGGCGACCTTCACCGGGTGGTTCATGGCGGGCGGCAGGCAGACCACGCCGTGGCCGATGCCGATGCGTTCGGTCTTGCCGGCGACGAAGGCGAGCATGGTTTCCGGTGCCGACATGTGCGAGTAGTTGGTCAGCGCGGTGTGCTCCACGCACCAGAAGGTGTCGAAGCCGAGCTGGTCGGCGAGCACGGCCTGCTCGACGGTTTCGTCGAAGATGCGACGGTCGCCTTCGCGGCTGCTGTCGATCGTCTGTGCCTCGTAGATCAGGGAGAATTTCATGCGCGTGGCCCTTCTTGTTCTTGATTCGGTCAACCCGGATTGCCGGGTGTTGGGCGCATGGTGTGGGATCGAAAAACCGCCTGAATCCTCCAAACAGACTAATCATCTTGCGCCGCTGCACAGCACGACGCCCGCGCGGGGCGGGCGTCGTGGCGGGGTGGTTTCGCCAGGTCCGTAGGATGGCTAGAGCGGCGCGAAACCCCTCGACAAGGGCTCAGAGGAAGAAGTCGGTGCTGTCCAGCCCCATCCCCACGCCGCCCAGGTTGAGCGCGTACTTGCCTGGGCAGTTGGCCACGTGGGCGCGGCCGGTGTGGATATCGCGGAAGGCGCGGTTGATGCCGTGGTGGCGGAAGATGGTGGAAGCGCCGCTGTTGTACATCAGCGCTTCCACCGCCTGGGCGCACTTGTCCGGGACGATGGCCGAGTCGTAGCGCATCTTCACCCGTTCCGCCATGCTCAACGGCTCGCCGGCCCTGGCGCGCTGGGTCATCAGCGCGAAGTTGCGCAGCAGCACGGTGCGGCATTCGTCCACGGTGACCATGGCCTTGGCCAGGGCGGTCTGCGCGCCGGGGTCCTGGATGATCTTGCGGCCATCGTTGACGCCGACGCGGCCCTTGTTGGCGTCGATGAACAGGTCGATGGCGCCCTGCAGCGCCCCGATGGTGGAGGACGACACGGCGCGCACGAAGATCTGCCCGAATGGCAGGCGGAACAGCGGCGCGGTGTTCACCGCGTTGCCCGGGCTGTTCTGCAGGAAGCCGTCGAGGGCGCGGTGGGTGCGGTACTCCGGCACGAACACGTCGTCCACCAGCACGTCGTGGGAGCCGGTGGCTTCCAGGCCCATCACGTCCCAGTTGTCGAGGATGCTGTAGTCGTGACGCGGCACCAGGAAGGTGCGGTAGTCCGGGGCCTCGCCGTCCTTCTCCGGCGGCACCATGGCGCCGAGGAAGGCCCACTGGCAGTGCTTGCTGCCGGAGGAGAAGCCCCAGCGGCCGCTGAGGCGGAAGCCGCCGTCGACACGGGTGACCTTGCCCACCGGCATGTAGGAGGAGGAGATCAGCACGCTCGAGTCCTGGCCCCAGACCTCCTGCGCGGCGCGGTCGTCGAACAGCGCCAGCTGCCAGTTGTGGATCGCCACCACGCCGAGCACCCAGGCCGAGGACATGCAGCCTTCGGCGAGGGTCATCTGCACCTCGAAGAAGTCAGCGGGCTCCAGCTCATAACCCTCCCAGCGCGCTGGCTGGAGGATGCGGAAGAAGCCCGCCTCCTGGAAATCGCGAATCGTCTCCGCGGGGAGCAGGCCGTGCTTGGCGGCCAGCGGTGCGCGCTCGCGCAGCACCGGCACCAGCTCACGGGCGCGTTGTTTCAGGCGTTGGCGGATCAGGTCGTGGTCGAGCATGTTGTTGTTCTCCGGTTGAAGGCTTTTCCACCTATCGCCGGGCATTCAAGCAACGGGCAAGGGGGCGGGCATCCCTCAAACGGACCATATGTCCGGCAATCCAACTAGTCCCCTCGGACGATGTTGCTCGGCCGGGGCTGGCGAAAAATCGGCAGCACTTGAGCACAACAAGAGGGCAGTGCGATGAGCCAGGCCGATCTGAAAGCCGCGATGCTCCAGGCGATGCGTCGTCTGGCCAAGTCCGTGACCATCATCACCACCAGCAACGGCCAGGAACGCTTCGCGATGTCCGCCACGGCGGTGGATTCGCTGTCCACCGAGCCGCCGTCGTTGCTGATCTGCGTGAACCAGAGTGCGTCGTTGCACGGGGTGCTGGATGCCGGCGCGGACTTCTGCGTGAACATCCTCGGGCTGGAGCAGGAGGAGCTGTCGCACCTGTGCAGCGGCCCGGTGAAGGGCGAGGCGCGCTTCCAGCGGGGCGACTGGCGCAGCAGCGAAGGCGGCATTCCCTACCTGGGCGACGCCCAGTCGGCGATTCTGTGCCAGCAGGACGGCAAGTTCAGCTACGGCACCCACACCATCTTCATCGGCCGGATTGTGGCGATCCACAACAGCGTGGAGATCAGCCCGCTGGTCTACCTCGACGGCACCTACACCACCACCGCGCCGACTCTGGCCGCTGCTTGCTGAGGGCGCCGCATGACCGTGATGGAGCAGAACCCGGAAGACCCGCTGCAGGTGGTTGACGCTGCGCAGCTCAATTGGGATGACAGTGCCGACCTGCTGGTGGTCGGTTTTGGCGGCGCCGGTGTTTGCGCTGCTCTGGAGGCTCGCGACCAGGGCGCTTCCGTGCTGGCGTTGGATCGCTTTGCCGGGGGTGGCGCGACGGCGCGCAGCGGCGGCGTGGTCTATGCCGGCGGCGGCACGCCACAGCAGGCCGAGGCAGGGGTCACGGATTCGTCCGAGGCGATGTTCGATTACCTGTGCCAGGAAGTGGGCGACGCGGTGTCCGCCGAGACGCTGCAGGACTTCTGCGAGCGCAGTAGAGACAACCTGGTCTGGCTGGAGCGGCAAGGCGCCGGCTTCCAGGGCAGCGTGCCGCCGATGAAAACCTCCTACCCGAGCGATCAGTACTTCCTCTATTACTCTGGCAACGAAGCCGTGCCGAGTTATGCCGCCACGGCCCGGCCTGCACCGCGTGGCCACCGTGCCCTGGGCTCCGGGATGTCCGGTTACAACCTGTACGCACCGCTCAAGGCCAGTGCCCTGCGCCAGGGAGTGCGTCTGCGCACTCAGTGTGAGGTACGTCGCCTGGTGCTGGATGGCACCGGTCGGGTTATCGGTGTCGAGGCCTGGGAAATTCCGGCGGGCAGCCGCGCCGCGCGACGCCATGCACGGCTGGCGCGCTGGACTGACGCCTTGCATCCCTATGCACCGGCCTTGGCCGAACGCCTGCGGCGCAAGGTGCGAGGGCTTGAACTGGCCCATGCGGAGCGCCGGCTGATCCGTGCCCATCACGGCGTACTGCTCAGTGCCGGCGGATTCGTGTTCAACCGCGCCATGCTCACCGTCCATGCGCCGCGCTACCTCGGTGGGTTGCCGCTGGGTACCAGCGGCTGCAACGGCAGCGGCATGCGTTTGGGGCACAGTGCAGGCGGTACGCTGCAGCGTATGGAAAAAGTCAGCGCCTGGCGCTTTATCAATCCCCCCTTGGCCTGGGCCAAGGGGGTGATCGTCAACGGCGCCGGGTATCGCTACTGCAACGAAGAGGTCTATGGCGCCAAGCTCGGGCACGCCATGGTGGAAGAGCAGGGTGGCCGCGCGATCCTGATCATCAATCGTGCGCTGTTCCGCGAGGCTTTTGCGCAGATCGGCCCTGGCAAGGTCTGGTCCTTCCAGCGCCTGCCGGCCCTGCTCAACCTGCTGTTCAATGCCAAGCGCGGCAACAGCGTCGGCCAGTTGGCTGCACGGGTCGGTCTGCCCCGCGAAGCCTTGGAGCAGACGCTGGCGGACTACGGTGATGCCGCTCGTGGCCTGCGTGAGGATGCCTTGGGCAAGTCGCGCGGCTTCCTCGCGTCGCTGGACGAGGGGCCCTGGTATGCCCTGGATCTGTCTTTCACCAGCACGCTCTATCCCTGTCCGGTGATCACCCTGGGCGGCCTGGCTGTTTGCGAGCGCAGCGGCCAGGTGCTGGACCGCGACGGCCAGACGGTTTCTGGCCTGTTCAGTGCCGGCCGCAACGCGGTTGGCGTTGCTTCCAACTTCTACGTATCCGGTCTGTCCCTCGCTGACTGCGTTTACTCGGGGCGTCGTGTTGGCGCCCACGTGGCCGGTCTGGTTCGGGCTGCCAAAGCTTCCCAAGGAGAACAACAATGAAACGAGTCGAAGGCAAAGTCTGCATTGTCACCGGCGCCGCCAGCGGGGCTGGGCGCGAGGATGCACTGCTGTTGGCCAGTGAGGGGGCGAAGGTGGTGCTCACCGACCTCAATGATGAGGCCGGTCGCCAGGTTGCCGCTGAGATTGGCGAGAACGCGCTGTTTATTCGCCAGGATATTGCCAGCGAAGCCGACTGGCAGAACGTCATCAGGCTCACCCTGGAAACCTTTGGCCGTCTCGATGTGCTGGTGAACAACGCCGGCATTCTGGCCCTGGCCAGCATCGAAGACACCAGCCTGGAGCTCTGGCAAAAGATCCAGCGGGTCAACAGTGACGGCTATTTCCTCGGCTGCAAGCACGCTATCGCCGCGATGAAAGATAGCGGTGGCGGTTCCATCATCAATATGTCCTCGGTGGCGGCGCTGGGCGGAATGCCGGCCTTCTGCGCCTACTCCGCCTCCAAGGGAGCCGTGGCAGCGCTGACCCGCTCGGTGGCGCTGCACTGCAAGGAGCAGGGTTACCGCATCCGCTGCAACAGCGTGCACCCAGACGGCATCAACACCCCCATGACCCAGCCCCTCACCGGTCTCCAGGACGTGCCGCAGGACGTGCTGGACCAGAACCCGAAGAATCGCATGTGCGCCCCACGCGACATCGCCAATCTGGTGCTCTTCCTGGCGTCGGATGAGTCGCGCTTCATCAACGGCAGTGAACTGCGCATCGACAACGCGCAGACCGTCAGCGGCCTGCTGTAACGCGGAGATGGCCATGGGCAGCGCGCAGCCTCTTGTGATCGAACCCCAACACTCCGGCGCCTTCCAACTGGAAGTGGCGGAGGTAATCGCCGAAACCCACGACAGCCGTTCTTTGGTGCTGCGGATTCCCGCAGGGCTGGAAGAGCGCTTCCGCTACAAGGCGGGGCAGTATCTCGGCTTTCGCGTGATGCTCGGTGGCAAGCGGCTGACGCGTTGCTATTCCATGTCCAGCTCGCCGGATTGCGATGCCTTGCCCAAGGTCACCATCAAGCGGGTGGAAGGCGGCCGGGTGTCCAACTGGTTCAACGACCAGGTGAGCCCCGGCGACTTGCTGGAGGTGCTGCCGCCGGCCGGGCATTTCCACCTGCGCCCCGGCGAGCATGACCTGGTGCTGTTCGGCGGTGGTTCGGGGATTACCCCGGTGTTCTCCATCCTCAAGTCGGCACTGAAGACCACCCGGCGTCGAATCAAGCTGGTGTACGCCAATCGCGATGAGGCTTCGGTGATCTTCCGCGACGAACTGAAGGCGCTGGCCAAGGCCCACGTGGAGCAGCTGGAAGTGGTGCATGTGCTGGACTCGGTGCAGGGCTTTCTCAGCGAAGGTGAGGTGAACCAACTGGTACGCGGCCATGCGGGCGCGGAGTTCTACATCTGTGGGCCGGGGCCGTTCATGGATACCGTGGAGCGCGCGTTGTTGGCGCGAGGAGAAGCGCGTGAGCGCATTCATGTCGAACGCTTCGTCTCACCGCCCGACCCGGATGCGCAGGCGCCCATGCCGGTACCCGCCAGCGCGGCCGTGGAGGAGCTTTTAGTGGATCTGGATGGCCAACTCAGCCCAGTGACCGTTCAACCCGGCGAGACCCTGTTGCAGAGCATGCGCAATGCCGGCCTCGATGCGCCCTATTCCTGCGAGGAGGGCTTCTGCGGTGCCTGCATGTGCAAGGTGGAGGAGGGCGAGGTGGTGCTCTCCCGCAACGATATTCTCAGCCCCGCCGAACTGGCCGAAGGCTGGACCCTGGCGTGCCAGGGCCGCCCAGGCAGTGCGCGGCTGAAACTGAAGTTTCCGGGGTGACAGCCGGAGGCTACCGCCCTCGCGGGTGGTATTGAGCGTGTATGTCTGTGCCTTTACACCCGGCTTCGGCCGGGTTTTTTATTGGTGCGGCCTTTGGGGGGATGTCAGTCTTGCCGGGTCTGAACCGGGGGAGAGGCTTTGTGGGGACGATTTCAATCGCCATGCGGACCGAAGGTTCTCCCCCCACATTGATCCGTGTGAAGCCCACCCAGCGGGTGTAGTCCCAACGGACGATCATCCACCGGACCGGTTTCTGTAGACTTCGCTGAAAAAACCATTCCAAGAACAAGCAATGAGGTTTCCCATGGCACGTCTGTCTAGCAAGGTCGCGGTCATCACTGGCGCCGCATCGGGTATTGGTCTGGCTTGCGTCCGGCGCTTCGCTGCCGAGGGCGCGCAGGTAGTCGGACTGGACGTGGGGGAGCCCCGTGCGGATGTTGCTGCAAGCCTGGAGGGATTGATCCCGGCGCCGCTGTTCATGGCCCTGGACGTGCGGGACGAGTCGAGGGTGCAAGCCGTGATGGAAGAGGTGGTGCGCCGCTTCGGGCGTATCGATGCGTTGGTCAACGCCGCCGGAGTCGCCAGCCAGGGCAACATCACCAGCGCGCCTACCAGTGAATGGCAGCGGGTGCTGGATATCAACCTGACCGGCAGCATGCTCACCAGCAAGTACGCCCTGGTGCCGATGCTGGCGCAAAAGAGCGGCTCCATCGTCAACGTCGGCTCGATCTTCGGTGAGCAGGGCTGCGACAACAACACTGCCTACAACGTCTCCAAGGGCGGCATCAGCCAGCTCACCCGTTCCCTGGCTATCGACTACGGCCATGCCAACATCCGTGTCAACGGCCTTTGCCCGGGACTGATCGATACCCCCATGACCCAGATGGTCAAGGAGCAGGAAGCCTTCCACGCTTTCTTCGCGTCCCAGCACATGCTGTGCCGCGCGGGGCGTCCGGAGGAGGTGGCCAATGTCGCGCTGTTCCTCGCCTCGGACGATGCCTCCTTCGTCAGCGGGCAGATGATCGGCGTCGACGGCGGCTTCTCCGCCGGTCGCCGCTTCGCACCGCCACAAGCCTGATTTCTTTGCCTTCACCACGGCCGGGGTTACCCGGCCGCTGTCCCGTCGCGCCCGAGAAAAGCCCATGCCAAACCTGGAAAGCGCCCTGACCATTCCTGAACTGCTCGACGCTGCTGCAACGCGCTACGGCGAGTCCATGGCCATCGAGGACGACAGCACCCGCATCAGCTATCACCGGCTTGACCAGCTGCGCTGTCAGGCCGCGCGTGCCTTGTTGGCGCTGGAGGTGCAGTCCGGTGAGCGCGTGGCGATCTGGGCCCCGAACATCCACGAATGGATAGTCGCCGCCATCGCCCTGCAGAGCGTGGGGGCGGTACTGGTGCCGCTGAACACGCGGATGAAGGGCGCGGAGGCGAGCTTCATCCTGCGCGAGAGCGGCGCCAGTCTGCTGTTCGTGATCGGAGAGTTCCTCGGCACGGACTACCCGGCATTGCTGGCCGGTGAGGCAATGCCGGCGTTGCGAACGCGGGTCTGCCTGCGTGGCACGGCCGAGGGTTGCCTGGGCTGGGACGCCTTCATGGCGCTCGCCGAGGAGGTTTCTCCGGCGGAACTGGCGGTGCGCGAAAGCCAGGTTGGCCAGCACAGCCTGTCCGACCTGCTGTTCACCTCAGGTACCACCGGCAAACCCAAGGGCGTGATGACGGGGCATGGCCAGAACCTGCGTATCGTCCGTGACTGGAGCGCGATGGTCGGTTTGCGTCCTGGTGATCGCTACCTGATCGTGAATCCGTTCTTCCACAGCTTCGGCTACAAGGCCGGCTGGCTGGCGGCGTTGATGCGTGGCTGCTGCATCCTGCCGCAGCAAGTGTTCGACGTGCCGGCAATGTTGGAGCGCATCGCTCGCGAGCGGGTCAGCGTACTGCCCGGCCCGCCGACGTTGTACCAATCGATCCTGGCTTTCCCGGAGCGTGAGCGATATGACCTGTCCAGCCTGCGGGTAGCGGTGACCGGAGCTGCCTCGGTACCGGTGGAGATGGTGCGGCGCATGGGGCGCGAGCTGGGTTTCGAAACCATCGTCACCGCCTATGGCCTGACCGAAGCCTGTGGTTTCGTCACGATCTGCCGGCCGGGAGACTCGGCGGAACGGGTGGCGACCACCTCGGGCCGTGCCTTTCCGGATGTGGAAGTGCGCTGCGTGGACGGCGCCGGCCAGCCGGTGCCGCCGGGCCAACCGGGGGAATTGCTGGTACGGGGCTACAACCTGATGCAGGGCTACTTCAACGACCCGGAGGCGACGGCCGATACCATCGATGCCGAGGGCTGGCTGCACACCGGGGATATCGGGGTACTGGATGAGGATGGTTACCTGCGGATCACCGACCGCATCAAGGACATGTTCATCACAGGTGGCTTCAATGTTTACCCGGCGGAGATCGAGCAGGTCATCCTGCGCTATCCGGGCATCGCCCAGGCAGCGGTGATCGGTATCCCCGACGAACGCCTGGGGGAAGTGTCCATGGCCTTCCTGCTGCCGGCTGCCGGGCAGCACGTGGATACCTGTGACTTCCTCGCCTGGTGCCGCGAGCAGATGGCCAACTACAAGGTGCCGCGCCGCGCGCAGGTGGTGGAGGCCATGCCGCTGAACGCGGCGGGCAAGGTCACCAAGGATGCGTTACGCAGGATGGTGGAAGTCAGTTGAGTTCGTCCTGACCAGGAAGGATGCCGAGGCCACACGACTCAGAGTGTGAAACCTTCCTTCTCCATTCGCGCCAGCAGGCCTTGCCAGAACGGCAGTTCGGTGGTGCTGCCGACGCGTTTGAACACCCGCCCATTCACCGCGTAGAGGCCCAGGGTGTCGAAGGCGTAACGCAAGGCCAGGTCTCTGCGGCGGGAGGCGGGGAGGATGTCGTCGACCAGGTTGTCCAGCACCAGGGGCTCGGCATCAGGGGTTTCGTAGTAGGTCACGACCATATGCGCCTGGTTCAGCTCCAGCGCGCGTGCGTAGGTGATGCGCAGCTTGTCCGGGGCGACGCCCAGCTGCAGCAGGGTGAAGTACTTGGCGAGGGCGAAGTCCTCGCAGTCACCGGCGCCCTTGGCCAGGGTTTCCACGGGAGTGGCCCAGTAGTCGCGGCGCTGCCAGAGTGCAGTGTCGTCGCTGAAGCGTACTTGGCGGTTGATTTCGCGGTTGACCGCCTGCAGCTGTTGCCGTTCGGTCAATCGACGACCGCTTTCCAGCAGGTCGTGCCAGGCCTGCAGACGGTCTTTGGCCGGTCCGCTGCGGCCATAGCGTTTTTCCGCCTTGCGCAGCACCGGATCGACGCTCCAGGCGGCGTTGGCATCGCCAGTGCCGATCAGCAGGCTGCCGCTGAAAAGGGCGAATGCCAGCAATTGCCAGGAAAGGGGTACGCCGAAGCGGCGTGTGACGGGCTTCTGCAACGGGTTGACTCTCCAGGGAAAGCGGCCGGAGCCGGGTTCTGCGGTGGATCAATCCGTTGAGCGAATCACCGGCAGAGGAAATACCTCCGCCGGTTCGAGGATGTGGGAACACTAGGATCAGTACATGTGGCGCTGCAAGCAGCAGGAGACGCACGGCAGAGGTGCCGGAGTCCCGGGAGCGGCTCAATGGCTCTGGGGCGAGGTCCGGCGGTTCTGGCCGGTTGTCGGAAACTTCGCTAACTGTCTGCCCGGCGGGCGCGTAGGTTTTGGACGCGCACCCGACGGGCGGTCATTACGGGGCTATTTCCCGAATTCGACCCTCTGTTGGTGGATCAACGACTGATACTTCGGCTTTTGTCGCCCATCGAAGCGCATGCCTTCATCCTCATAAGATTGGCCAGCCGCGGTCGGCTGTTCCTCGACCATCCGGGTAAAACTCTCGCTGGAGTCCTCCCTCATCTGCAGCAGTTGCTGGTTGCGTACCCGGTACTCGTCCAGGCGGTCGCTTCCATTCTCCGCGAGGACCGTACCCGGTCCCGTTGTCACCACCAGGGCCAAAAACAGGCCGCTGAGGGTGGTCGTGCTGAATGTCGATTTCATCGTCGTTTCCTCTTGTTGCCCACTCGCCTCCCCACGAGTTGGATGAACAGGATCGTCCTTTGTTACAGCCCGTGGCGGTGGCCTGACCGATGGCAAGGAAATGGACCGACGGGCATAGGCAAGCCAATGAATGGCATGGAGTTTTCCGAATTTCATGCCCGTTTTGGGTGCCCTGTTGCAGGGCGTCGGGGTGGTAGCGGCAGGCTGCGATGGGCGGAAAAAATACGCCCCCGCCAAGCATGGAGGGGGCGCCGCGTGGATTCCTCGTCCGTGAGGATAGGGGAGTCGCGGATCAAGCGTTCGGGGAGCTTGCTCCCTGTTCTTTCCAGCCGCCGAGGGCCTTGTACAGGTTCACTTCGCTGGCGAGCTGGTTGAGGCGGTCACCGATCAGTTGCTGGCGGGCGCTGAACAGCTGGCGCTGGGCGTCCAGCAGGGTCAGGTAGCTGTCGACGCCGGTGCGGTAGCGGCGCTCAGCGAGGCGGTAGTACTCCTCGGTGGTTTTCACCAGGGCGCGCTGGGCGCCGAGCTGCTGTTGGTAGGTCGTGCGCGCCGCGAGGCCGTCGGAAACTTCCTGGAAGGCGACCTGGATGGCCTTCTCGTATTGCGCCACCTGGATGTCTTTCTGCAGCTCGGTGTAGTCGAGGTTTGCCTTCAGGCGGCCGGCGTTGAAGATCGGCAGGCTGATGCTCGGCTGGAATAGCCAGCTGCCGGAGCCGGCGTCGAACAGCCCGGAGAGCTCGTTGCTCATGCTGCCGGCGTTGGCGGTCAGGCTGACGCTGGGAAAGAAGGCCGCGCGCGCCGCGCCGATATTGGCGTTGGCTGCCTTCAGCTGGTGTTCCGCCTGGGCCACGTCCGGCCGACGCTGCAGCAAGTCGGACGGCAGGCCCGGCGGTACTTCGGCGAGCAGGTCCGCGTCCAGCGCCAGGCCCTTGGGCAGATCCGCCGGAATGCCGGTGCCCACCAGTTGCGCCAGGGCATTGCGGTCCTGGGCCACCAGGCGGGTGTACTGCGCGAGGCTGACCTGCGCACTTTCCACGGCGGTTCGCGCCTGGCTCAGGGCCAGGGCGTCGGCAACCCCTACGTCGAAGCTGCGCTGGGTAAGGGCGTAGCTTTCCTGGTAGGTCTTGAGGGTGTCCCGAGTCAGTTGCAGCAGGGCCTGGTCGGCTTGCCAGTCGAGATAGGCGGTGGCCACCGAGGCCACTATGCTGATCTGGGTGCTGCGGCGGGCTTGCTCTGTGGCGAAATACTGTTCCAGGGACTGTTCGTTAAGGCTGCGCAGGCGGCCGAAGAAGTCCAGCTCCCAGGCGCTGGTGCCGAGGGTGGCGCTGTACTGGCCGTTGGTGGTGGCCTGGCCACTTTCGCTCAGAGAGCCGGGGAGACGCTGGCGGGTGCCGCCGCCGTCAGCCGAGATGCTGGGGAACAGCTCGGAACGCTGAATGCGGTAGAGCGCACGATAGGCCTCGACGTTCAGCGCGGCGGTGCGCAGGTCTCGGTTGTTGTCCAGGGCGAGCTGCACCAGTTGGCGCAACGCCGGGTCCTGGAAGAACTCGTTCCAGTCGAGGTCGGCGGCGGCAGTGCTCACCTGGGCCTCGCCTTGGGTGTACGCCTCGCCCTGGGGCCAGGCGTTGTCCACGGGCGCTTCCGGGCGCAGGTAATCGGGGATCATGGAACAGCCACCGAGCAGGGTCGCGGCGATGGCCAGGGAAATCAGGGAATGCCTCACTGCAGGGCCTCCTTCTTGATCGCGGCCTTGCTCGCCTTGTCCTTGAACAGCGAGCAGACCAGCACGTAGAACAGCGGCACCCAGAAGATGGCCAGGACGGTGGCGGTGAGCATGCCGCCGATCACGCCGGTACCAATGGCGTGCTGGCTGCCGGAGCCGGCTCCGTTGGAGATGGCCAGGGGCACCACGCCGAGGATGAACGCCAGCGAGGTCATGATGATCGGGCGCAGGCGCATGCGGCAGGCTTCCACGGCGGCGTCGAACAGGCTCTTGCCCTGTTCGTGCAGCTCCTTGGCGAACTCGACGATGAGGATCGCGTTTTTCGCCGAGAGGCCAATGGTGGTGAGCAGGCCGACCTGGAAGAACACGTCGTTGGACAAGCCGCGCATGCTGGTGAACATCAGCGCACCGATGACGCCGAGCGGAACCACCAGCATCACCGAGAACGGGATCGACCAGCTCTCGTACAGCGCCGCAAGGCAGAGGAATACCACCAGCAGCGACAGCGCGTAGAGGGCCGGGGCCTGGGAACCGGACAGGCGTTCCTCGTAGGAGAGGCCGGTCCAGGAGTAGCCGACGCCGGCTGGCAGCTGCTTGGCGATTTCTTCCACCGCAGCCATGGCTTCACCCGAGCTGTGGCCCGGAGCCGCCTCGCCGAGGATCTCCACTGCCGGTACGCCGTTGTAGCGGGCCAGCTTGGGCGCGCCGTAGGTCCATTCGCCGCTGGCGAAGGCACTGAACGGCACCATCTGGCCCTGATCGTTGCGTACGAACCACTTGTTCAGGTCTTCCGGATTCATTCGGGCTTCGGGTTCACCCTGCAGGTAGACCTTCTTCACCCGGCCACGGTCGATGAAGTCGTTGACGTAGCTGGCGCCCCAGGCAATGGACACGGTGTTGTTGATGTCGGACAGGGAGATGCCGTGGGCACGGGCCTTCTCGTCGTCGATCAGCAACTGGTACTGGGGCTCATCGCGCAGGCCGTTGGCGCGCACGCGGTTAAGTACCGGGTTCTTTGCCGCCAGTTCGAGGAACTGGTCACGGGCGGCGTTCAGCGCTTCATGGCCGACACCTGCACGGTCCTGCAGGAAGAAGTTGAAGCCGGTGGCGTTACCCAGTTCCATCACTGCCGGCGGGGCGAAGGCGAAGACCATCGCATCGCGGAAACTGAAGAAGTGCTGCTGGGCGCGCTGGGCCAGGTCGAACACGCTCTGGCCTTCGGCGGTGCGCTCTTCCCAGGGCTTGAGCATGATGAAGGCCATGCCCGAGCTCTGGCCGCGCCCGGCGAAGTTGAACCCGGTCACGGTGAACACGGATTTCACGGTGTCCTTCTCATTTTCCAGCAGGTACTCGCGCATCTGGTCCACGACCACCTGGGTACGCTCGGCGCTGGCGCCGGACGGCGTCTGCACCTGGGCGAAGAGCACGCCCTGGTCCTCTTCGGGGAGGAAGGCGGTGGGAATGCGGGTGAACAGCCAGCCCATGGCGATGAGGATCACCACGTAGAGCAGCAGGTAGGGCGCCTTGCGCTTGAGGATGCCACGCACGCCACGCTCGTAGCTCTGCACGCTGCGGTCGAAGCTGCGGTTGAACCAGCCGAAGAAGCCGCGTTTCTCAACGTGGCCCTTGGCGATGGGCTTGAGCAGGGTAGCGCACAGGGCCGGGGTGAAGATCAGCGCCACCAGCACCGACAGGGCCATGGCCGAGACGATGGTGATGGAGAACTGCCGGTAGATCACGCCGGTAGAGCCGCCGAAGAAGGCCATTGGCAAGAACACGGCCGAGAGCACCAGGGCAATGCCCACCAGTGCGCCCTGGATCTGGCCCATGGATTTGCGGGTGGCCTCCAGCGGCGACAGGCCTTCCTCGGCCATCACCCGTTCGACGTTTTCCACCACCACGATCGCATCGTCCACCAGCAAGCCGATGGCGAGCACCATGGCGAACATCGTCAGGGTGTTGATAGTGAAACCGAACATCGCCAGCACGCCGAAGGTGCCCAGCAGCACCACGGGCACGGCGAGGGTCGGGATGATGGTGGCGCGGAAATTCTGCAGGAACAGGAACATCACCAGGAACACCAGGACGATGGCTTCGCCCAGGGTGTGGATAACGCCTTCGATGGAGGCGGAAACCACCGGGGTGGTGTCATAGGGGAAGACCACTTTCATCCCGGCGGGGAAGAAGGGTTCCAGCTCCTTGATGGTGGCGCGGATCGCCTTGGCGGTATCCAGGGCGTTGGCGCCGGTGGCCAGTTTGATGGCCATGCCGGAGGCGGGCTTGCCGTTGAACTGGGCGCTGATGCTGTAGTTCTCTCCGCCCAGCTCGATCTTCGCCACGTCCTGCAGGCGCACCTGGGAGCCGTCGCGGTTCACCTTCAGCAGGATGTTGCCGAACTGCTCGGGAGTCTGCAGGCGGGTCTTGCCGATGATGGTGGCGTTCAGCTGGGTCCCGGGGGAGGCGGGCAGGCCGCCCAATTGGCCGGAGGAGATCTGCACGTTTTGCGCCTGGATGGCGGTCTTCACGTCCACCGGGGTCAACTGGTAGTTGTTCAGGCGCGCGGGGTCCAGCCAGATGCGCATGGCGTACTGGGCACCGAACACCTGGAAGTCACCCACTCCCTTGGTCCGTGAGATTGGGTCCTGGATGTTGGAGACGATGTAGTTGGCCAGGTCGTTCTTGTCCATGCTGCCGTCTTCGGAGACGACGCCGATGACCAGTAGGAAGTTCTTCACTGCCTTGGTCACGCGGATACCCTGTTGCTGCACTTCTTGCGGCAGCAGCGGGGTGGCCAGCTGGAGCTTGTTCTGTACCTGCACCTGGGCGATGTCAGGGTTGGTGCCCTGCTCGAAGGTGGCGGTGATGCTCATGCTGCCGTCGGAGTTGCTCTCCGACGAGATGTAGCGCAAGCCGTCGATGCCATTGAGCTGCTGCTCGATGATCTGCACCACGGTGTCCTGCACCGTCTGCGCCGAGGCACCGGGGTAGCTGACCTGGATGCCCACTGCAGGTGCGGCGATGCTGGGGTACTGGTTGATCGGCAACTTGAGGATCGACAGGGCGCCGGCGAGCATGATCACCAGCGCGATCACCCAGGCGAAGATCGGGCGATCGATGAAGAATCTCGACATCTAAGGGCTCCTCAGTGGCTCTTGGCCAGGTTGTCACCCGAGGGCTGCTGGGCAGCCACATTGGTCGCCGGCGCGGCATTCACTTCGACGCCCGGGCGCACGAACTGCAGGCCTTCGGTGATCAGGCGGTCGCCCGGGTTCAGGCCTTCGCTGACCAACCAGCGGTCGCCGACGGCGCGTTCAGCTTTCAGTTGGCGCAGTTCGACCTTGTTCTCGGCGTTCACCACCAGCGCGGTGGCTTGGCCCTTGAGGTCGCGGGTCACGCCTTGCTGCGGCGCAAGGATGGCTTGCTGCTTCACCGCCGAACTCAGGCGGGCGTGGACGAACATGCCGGGTAGCAGGGTGTGTTCCGGGTTGGGGAAGACCGCGCGCAGGGTCACCGAACCGGTGCCTTCGTCCACCGAGACTTCGGAGAACTCCAGGCTGCCTTTGTGCGGGTACTCGCTGCCGTCTTCGAGCAGCAATGAAACCTTTGCGCCATTGCCTCCGGCCTTCTCCAGCTGACCTTCAGCCATCTCCCGCCGTAGGCGCAGGAGGTCCTTGGTGGACTGGGTGACGTCAACGTAGATCGGGTCGAGTTGCTGGATGGTGGCCATGGCCAGTGTCTGGCCGTTATTCACCAGGGCACCTTCGGTGACTGTCGAGCGGCCGACGCGTCCGGATATCGGTGCCAGCACCTTGGTATAGCGCAGGTCGATCTTCGCTTTCTCCAGTGCGGCCTCGGCCTGCAGGCGGGCAGCGTGGGATTCATCGTAGGCCTGCTTGCTCACGGCCTGGTCGCTGACCAGATCCTTGTAGCGATCCGCCAGGGATTGCGCCGACGCCAGGCTGGCCTGGGCGCTTTTGAAAGTGGCGGAGTAGACGGACGGGTCGATTTGGTAGAGCTGCTGCCCGGCCTTGACCTCGCTGCCTTCGGCGAACAGGCGCTTCTGGATGATGCCGTCCACCTGCGGACGCACTTCAGCAATGCGGAATGCTGCGGTGCGGCCAGGGAGTTCGGTGGTCAGGGTGAAGCTCTGGGGCTGGAGGGTGACGACGCCAACCTTGGGCGTCTGGGCGGGCGGGGGAGCCGAGGCTTCCTGGCAGCCGGTCAGGGCGAGTGTGGCCAGAGCGATGGCGGAAACCAAGGCGGCAAAGGCTGGCTTCATGGGCATCTGAAGGGACCTCATTGTTTCTGGGATGCGGCCCTGGGGGAGGGCCGGACGCAAAGCGGGTTCTGGATTCTTACAGAGGAGTGCGAATATACTTACATGCGTGAATGTTTGTAAATCGAATCTTCCAGGGACGGTGTCAGAAAGTATTTCGACGTAATGATGATTTTTCCTTTGTCAGCAATCAGATAGGTCCTAGTGGCGAATGGCCAGACGTACCAAAGAGGAAGCCGAAGAAACCCGCGTGCAGATACTCGATGCCACCGAGCGGGTATTTCACGAAAAGGGGGTTTCCCGCGCCTCGCTGGCTGAGATTGCTGCTGCCGCCGGAGTGAGTCGTGGTGCCATCTATTGGCATTTCGAGAACAAGACTGATCTGTTCCAGGCCATGCTCGAGCGAATCCACATGCCCCTGGAGGAGCTGGCCCGCGCCAGCGAGAGCGAAGACGAGCCCGATCCCCTGGGGCGCATGCACCAGTTACTGGTGCGCTTGCTCAAGCGCGTGGAACTCGACCCGCAGAGCCGGCGCATCCACGAGATCCTGCGGCACAAGGTGGAGTACACCGAAGAGCTGGGTGACTTGCGGCAGAAGATGCAGGACCAGAGTGCCGAGTGCGACTTGCGCATCACCAAGGCCCTGCGCAATGCGGTGAGTCGTGGCCAGCTACCTGCCAACCTGGACTGCCGCCGTGCCGCCGTCAGCGTGCATGCGTATATGGAAGGCATCCAGACCAACTGGCTGCTGGTGCCGGACGGATTTTCCCTGGCCGGCGAGGCGGAGAACCTGGTGGATAGCCTGATGGATATGCTGAATTTCAGCCCGGCGTTACGGGTCAGGACGGCGTGACACCCCGTTGCAACGCTTCAGTCCTCTTCCTGGCCCGTGCGTCGGCTGTTGGGGCGCATTCCTCGACGAACCGCTGAAGCGCCATTCACTGCAACGCATCGGGTTCCACCTGCTTCAACTGTGTGGTGTGACCGCGCGGAAGGGTGGATGGAGGCGTGCGATTCACGCGGAATCGGTGCGGCCTCTTTCCCGGTATTCGATGGGTGCGTCATTTATCCGGCGCCAATTCGGCTCGCAAGACCCCGCCAAGTGTCTTCATTCTTCTCGGAAATCAGGCGGAACGCCTTCTGGAATGGGGCTTTCAGGGTTAATACGAAGCTCTCTCATCTGCCCGCTGGTGTCGCTGGTCGGGGTTAATCCCGCAGCCGTCCGGCAGGGGGGGGCCGTCACTGGCGGCCAGCATGAGACTTGGCTAAGGATGTCTGTAGGCTTCTGTGGGGGCAGCGCCGTTTCGCTCCAGGGGCTCGAACTATAAGAAGGCGGCCGGACCATGGCCCAACCCATCACTCAGCCAGTGGATCGCCGAGATGAAGAATTTCTCGCAGCCCCGTACCGAGTTGTCCGAAGCCCTGAACCGCCTGCGCCGCACGTTCTATGTCGTTGGCGGTTTCAGCGGGGTTATCAACCTGATGATGCTGGCGCCCGCCCTCTACATGCTGCAGGTCTACGACCGCGTGCTGGCGAGCAGCAACGTCACCACCCTGTTGATGCTGACGGTCCTGATGCTTGGGCTCTACGTGCTCATGTCGTTGCTGGAGGTGGTGCGGTCGACCGTGCTGATCCGCCTTGGCAACCGACTGGACATGAGCCTGAACAAGCGCATCTTCAACGCCTCCTTCGAACGCAATCTGCGCCGCGCCGGTGGCAATCCGGCCCAGGCCCTGCAGGACCTGTCCCTGGTCCGCCAGTTCCTCACCGGCAACGGCCTGTTTGCCTTCTTCGACGCCCCCTGGACACCCATCTATCTGCTGGTGATCTTCCTCGTGCACCCGCTGCTGGGCATTATCACGCTGGTCGGTTCGGTCATCCTGTTCGGCCTGGCCCTGCTCACCGAGGTGATAACCCGTGGCCCGTTGGCGGAGGCCAACCAGGCGTCGATGGCGTCTGGCTCCTTCGCCAACAACAACCTGCGCAACACCGAAGTGATTGAAGCCATGGGGATGCTGCCGGCGATCCGCGAACGCTGGTACGGCAACCATCAACGCATCCTCGAGAAACAGACCCTGGCCTCTGACCGCGCTGCCTACATCAACGGCGCCAGCCGTTTCGTGCGGATCACCCTGCAATCGCTAATCCTCGGCGCTGGCGCGTTGCTGGCGATCAAGGGTGAGATCACGGCAGGCATGATGATTGCCAGTTCGGTCCTCAGCGGCCGTGCCATGGCGCCTGTGGAGCAGGCCATCGGCGTATGGAAGCAATTGCTGTCTGCCCGCACTTCCTGGGAGCGCCTGTCCAAGCTGCTGCAGGACTTCCCCGCCCGCAAGGACGCCATGGCGCTGCCCAAGCCCCAGGGCGCGCTGTCGGTGGAGCAGGCCATGTCGGCGGCACCAGGCGGCGTCTCGACAATCCTGCGTGGGATCAATTTCAGCCTCTCGCCTGGCGAGGCCTTGGGCATCATCGGTCCGTCGGCTGCTGGCAAGTCCACGCTGGCCCGCCTGCTGGTGGGCGTCTGGCCGGCGCAGTCGGGCAAGGTGCGCCTGGACGGTGCTGACATCTACCAGTGGAACAAGGAAGAACTGGGCCCCTGGATTGGCTATCTGCCGCAGGATGTGGAGCTGTTCGAGGGCACGATTGCCGACAACATCGCCCGCTTTGGCGAGCTGAACAGCGAAGAAGTGATCCTTGCGGCCAAGCGTGCCGGGGTGCACGAGATGATCCTGCACTTCGAGAAGGGCTACGACACGCCGTTGGGGGTAGATGGCAGCCCGCTGTCCGGTGGGCAGAAACAGCGTATCGCCCTGGCCCGTGCCATCTATGGCGACCCTTCGATGATCGTGCTCGACGAACCCAACGCCAACCTCGACGACCTGGGCGAGGCGGCGCTGGTGGAAGCCATCCTCGACCTGAAGAAGCGCGGCAAGACACTGATCCTGATTTCCCACCGCCCCAGCGTGCTCAGCACGGTGGACAAGGTCCTGCTGCTGCGCGATGGCGGCATGCAGTTGTTCGGTCCTCGCGACGAGGTGTTCGCAGCGCTGCGCCAGGCCAGCGTCATGCCCTCTGTGGGCACGCCCAACCTGGCCTCGATGCGGGCAAAGGAGTAATCGATCATGCAAGCGGCAAGCGAAAGCAAGGCCCTGGTACGGGTCGAACAACCGATACAGGTGGACATGGATGACACCCGTCCGGCCCGTTGGGGCGTCTGGATGGTGCTGGCTGGCTTCGGCGGCTTCCTGATCTGGGCCGTGCTGGCTCCCCTGGATGCTGGCGTAGTGGCCAATGCCACGGTCAACGTCACCAATGCCCGCAAGACCGTCCAGCACCTCACTGGCGGCACGGTGGACTCCATTCTGGTACGTGAGGGCGACAAGGTGCGCGCCGGCCAGGAGCTGGTGCGTCTGGACCCGACCCAGGCGATCGCCGAGCAGGGTGCCCTGAGCTCCCAGTACATCGTGGCCAAGACGGTGGAAGATCGCCTGGCTGCCGAGCGTGATGGCGCCGATTCGGTGACCTTCACACCGGACCTGCTGGAGCGTTTTGCTGGTGACCCGCGCCTGCAGGAGGCAATAGCCTTGCAGCAACGGCTTTTCCACACCCGGCGCAAGGCCCTGTTGGGCGAGGTCAGCATCCTGCACGAGAACCTCAATGGCGCCGAAGAGCAACTCAAGGGGCTGCGCCAGGTACAGGCTACCCGCGCCAGTCAGTCGAGCCTGCTGGGGCAGGAGTTGGAAGGCGTGCGCAGCCTGGCGGCAGAAGGCTACATCCCGCGTAACCGTATGCTCGAACTGGAGCGCAGTGCCTCGGAGTTGAACGGCTCCATGGCGCAGAACATCGCGGATATCGGCCGCACCCGGAACCAGATCGCCGAGCTCAAACTGCGCATCCTCCAGCGTGAGCAGGATTTCCAGAAGGAAGTGGAGTCGCAGTTGACCGATGTACAGAAGGAAACCACGTCGTTGGGCGAGCGCCTGCGTTCGGTGGACTACCAGGTGGAAAACACCGTGATCCGTTCCTCTATCGACGGCATCGTCCTGGGCCTGAACGTTGCCACCGTCGGTGGTGTCATCCAGCCCGGTGAGCGGATCATGGACGTGGTGCCGGACAAGGAACCCCTGCAGGTGGATGCCCAGGTGCCGGTACAGGCCATCGACAAGATGGTTCCGGGGCTGCCTGTGGATATCACCTTCCCGGCCTTCAACCATGCACAGACACCCAACATTCCCGGTCGGGTGATGACGGTCGCGGCCGACCGTCTGGTGGACGAAGCCAGCAAACAGCCCTATTACTTGACGCAGGTGGAAGTGACCGAGGAAGGCATGAAGCTGCTCGGGCCTAACAATATCCGGGCAGGTATGCCGGCCACCGTGACCATTAAGACCGGCGAGCGCAGCCTGATGAGTTACTTGATGAAACCACTGCTGGGCCGCGTCGGAAGCGCATTCAAGGAGCAGTAAAATGAGACTCCGGAAGGCTCTAGCCGGTTTTCTCGGAGCCGTCGCCCTGCCGGCGACGGCCATGGACCTCAGCGAAGCTTGGAACGTCTACCAGAATCAGGGGCCGACTTACCTGGCCTCGGTACACGAACGCCAGGCCGGCCAGGAATACAAAGAACTGGGCAAGGCTGGCCTGCTGCCGAACATCAGCAGCACCGTCTACTGGAAACGGGTGGACGGGACCAGCGAACAGGACAATGTCTTCGGTAGCTCCGTGGAGAGCGACCTGGAGTACGACTCAAGGGGGGCGGTGGTGGAGATGCGCCAACCGCTGTTCAACAAGCAGCGGATGGCGGAGTACCGTCAAGGCAAGCAACGCACCCTGTTCAGTGACGCAGTATTCGATGTCAAGACTCAGGAATCAGCAGTCAGTCTGGCTAGCCGCTACTTCTCCGTGTTGCTGGCGCTGGAAACCATCGATCTGGCCAACGCCAAGCTGAAGAACCTGGAGAACCAGGTCATGGCCGCCAAACGACGCTTCGAGTTGGGCGACGGGACGGTGATCGATGTCGATCAGGCGTCCGCTCGGCGCGACCTGGCCCAGGCGGAGCTGATCGAAGCCGAGGACAACCTGCTGGTGGCACGGCGCCTGCTGCAGGAACTGCTCGGCGTATTGCCGGAGCAAATGTCCACCTTGCGCACCGAGTTCCCTACGCCGCCATTGGAGCCCCCAAGCCTGCAGGACTGGATCAACGACGCACGGGCCAATAACCCGACCATCATCGCTCGTAGTCGCAGTCTGGACATCGCCGATGAAGAAGTGAGCCGGGCCAGGGCCGGGCACTGGCCGACCCTGGACTTCGTCGCGGCCTACAACGATTCGGAAAGCGATTCGGTCTCTACCCAGGACCAGACAAACAAGTACGGTTCGGTGGGCGTGGAGTTCCGCATGCCGATCTTCACCGGTGGCGCCACCAGCGCGCAGGTGCGTCAGGCGTCTGCCAATCGCGAGCTGGCCAACGATCAGTTGAACTCCAGCCGTGAGGAAGTGCTGTCGGGCACTACTCGTGAGTTTCGCGGTGTGCAGAGCGGCGAGCAGCGAGTGCGCGCACTGGAGACAGCGGTGGTGTCCAGCGAACGGGCGCAGGACTCGGCGCGCAAGGGCTTCCAGGCGGGCACCAGTACCAACCTGGACATCCTCAATGCCGAGGAGCAGGCCTTCATCGCCCGCCGTGACCTGTTGGAGGCCAAGTTGCGATATCTGCTTTCCCGCCTGCGCCTGGCTGCGTCGGTAGGCTCACTGGGTGAGGACGATATCCAGCAGGCCAATGCCTACCTGGGGCCGGCGCTTCCGATGCGCCCTTGAGGTGATTCGGAGCCGCCGACGGTGGATCGATGACGCGTGATCCACCCTAGGACTGACAAGGGAGAATGTCGCTTTTCGCATCCACCAGCCCTTTGTCGGGCATGGCTTCGTTCTAGTAAAACACCGCCCGTCATATCAGGCGCGAGTCACCGGTGAGGGGCTGTTCACCGCGCAGCACATACCCCTTCCAGTGTGGCAAACGACGTGTCCTTGGCCGTCAGCAGGAAGTCGCGCATGAAAGGCGCATCCAGCATATCGGCACGGATCGCGGCGAACAGGGTGCAGTACAGGCCTTTCTCACCCAGACGCTTGGCGGTGACGTAGCCGCGCGAGCTGTACTCGTGCAAGGCCCAGTTGGGCAGGCAGCACACGCCGCGACCGCTGGCGACCAACTGCATCATCATCACCGTGAGTTCTGAGGTGCGCACCTGGGCGGGTTCCACATCGGCCGGCTCAAGGAAGCGGGTGAAAATATCCAGTCGGTCGCGTTCCACCGGGTAGGTAATCAGGGTCAGGCTGGAGAGGTCATCGGGAACGATGAACGGCTTGCTGGCCAGGGCGTGCTGGTTGTCCACCGCCAGCAGCGCCTCGTAAGTGAACAGCGGTACATAGGTGATGCCGGCGAGGTCGATGGGGTCCGACGTCACCACCAGGTCCAGGTCGCCTCGGGCGAGGGCGGGCAGGGGGGCGAAGGAGAAGCCTGAGGCGAGGTCCAGCTCCACCTCGGGCCAGGCGTCGCGAAACTGGTCGATGGTCGGCATCAGCCACTGGAAGCAGCTATGGCACTCGATGGCCATGTGCAGGCGGCCGGCGGTGCCGCCGGCGAGGCGGGCCAGGTCCCGCTCGGCGCTGCGCAGTTGCGGCAGCACGCTGTCGGCCAGCTGCAACAGGCGCAGGCCGGCGCTGGTGAATCGAACGGGCTTGGTCTTGCGCACGAAGAGCTGCATGCCGAGGCGCTCTTCCAGTTCCTTGAACTGGTGGGAGAGGGCGGACTGGGTCAGGTGCAGGCGTTCTGCAGCTTCTACCAGACTGTCGGCTTCGCGTAACGCATGCAGGGTTTTGAGATGGCGCAGCTCGAGCATGGCGCTCTCCATGAATGAAATTTGAGATCAACACGAATTAGTTGAGTTTGTCTCAAGTTGCCGTAGCTGTCGACAATTGACTCCATCATTTGCATGGAGATTCGACAACATGGCCCTGTCTCATTCCCTCGGCTTCCCGCGCATCGGCCGCGACCGTGAGCTGAAAAAAGCCCAGGAAGCCTTTTGGAAGGGCGAGCTGGATGAAGCCGGCCTGCTTGCTGTCGGCCGGCAACTGCGTGCCGAGCACTGGCAATTGCAGAAGGATGCCGGCATCGCGCTGCTGCCGGTGGGTGACTTCGCCTGGTACGACCAGGTGCTGACACATTCCCTGACCTTCGGCGTGATTCCTGAGCGCTTCCGGCCAGAGAACGGCAACGCCAGCCTGAACACCCTGTTCGCCATGGCGCGAGGCGTCAGCAAGGGCTGCTGCGGCAGTGTTCATGCCCAGGAAATGACGAAGTGGTTCGACACCAACTACCACTACCTGGTACCGGAATTCGCCGCCGACCAGCAGTTCACCCTGAGCTGGGAGCAGCTGTTCGAGGAAGTGGAAGAAGCCCACGCCTTGGGCCACACGGTGAAACCGGTACTGATCGGCCCGCTGACTTACCTGTGGCTGGGCAAGGCCAAGGGTGGCGAGTTCGACAAGCTGGATCTGCTGGAGCGATTGCTGCCTGTCTACGGCGAGATTCTCCAGCGCCTGGCTGCCCAGGGTGTGGAATGGGTGCAGATCGACGAACCGATCCTGGTGCTGGACTTGCCGCAGGACTGGAAGAACGCCTTCGAGCGCGCCTATAACCTGCTGCAGAGAGATCCGTTGAAGAAACTGATCGCCACCTATTTCGGCGGCCTGGAAGACAACCTCGGCCTGGCTGCCGGCCTGCCGCTGGATGGCCTGCACATCGACCTGGTGCGCGCGCCCGAGCAGTATCCGACCATCCTCGACCGCCTGCCGGCCTACAAGGTGCTGTCCCTTGGCCTGGTCAACGGCCGCAACGTCTGGCGCTGCGACCTGGACAAGGCGCTGGACGTGCTGCGCCATGCCCACGAACGCTTGGGTGACCGCCTTTGGGTGGCGCCGTCCTGTTCGCTGTTGCACAGCCCGGTCGACCTGGTTCGCGAAGACGAGCTGGATGCCGAACTGAAGAACTGGCTGGCCTTTGCCGTGCAGAAGTGCGAGGAGGTCGCCGTACTGTCCCGCGCCCTGACCGAGCCGGAAGCGCCGCAAGTCCTGCAAGCCCTGGCCGCCAGTCGTGCCGTGCAGGCCAGCCGTGCTGCCTCGCCGCGCATCCACAAGCCGGCCGTGCAGGCTCGCGTGGCGGCTCTGAAGCCGGAAGACAGCCAACGTCCGGCGCCCTTCGCCGTACGTATCGCCAAGCAGCGTGAGCGTCTGTACCTGCCGGCGTTCCCGACCACCACCATCGGCTCCTTCCCGCAGACCTCTGCAATCCGCCTGGCGCGCAAGTCCTACAAGCAAGGCAAGCTTTCCCGGGCCGAATACACCGAGGTCATGCACAGCGAAATCCGCCACGCGGTGGACGTGCAGGAGAAGCTGGGCCTGGACGTCCTGGTGCATGGCGAGGCCGAGCGCAACGACATGGTCGAGTACTTCGCCGAACAGTTGGATGGCTATGTCTTCACCCGCTTCGGCTGGGTGCAGAGCTACGGTTCCCGCTGCGTGAAGCCGGCGGTGATCTTCGGCGACCTGAGTCGCCCGAAAGCCATGACCGTGGAGTGGATCAAGTACGCCCAGGGTCTGACCGCCAAATGGATGAAAGGCATGCTGACCGGCCCGGTGACCATGCTGATGTGGTCCTTCCCGCGCGAGGACGTGCCCCGTGAGGTGCAGGCCAGGCAACTGGCGCTGGCCATCCGCGACGAAGTGGTAGACCTGGAAGAGGCCGGCATCCGCATCGTGCAGATCGACGAAGCGGCTTTCCGCGAAGGCTTGCCGCTGCGCAAGGCCGATTGGCAGGCGTACCTGGACTGGGCCACCGAAGCTTTCCGCCTGACCGCCAGTGGCGTGCAAGACGAAACCCAGATCCACACCCATATGTGCTACAGCGAGTTCAACGATGTGATCGAGTCCATCGCCGCGATGGATGCGGATGTCATCACCATCGAGACCTCGCGCTCGGACATGGAGTTGCTGGATGCCTTCGAGTCCTTCGCTTATCCAAACGAGATCGGGCCGGGCGTCTATGACATCCACTCGCCGCGGGTGCCGGACAGTGCCGAGATGGCCAAGCTGCTGCGCAAGGCCGCCGAGCGCATTCCTGCCGAACGTCTCTGGGTCAACCCTGACTGCGGCCTGAAGACCCGTGGCTGGCCGGAAACCGAGGCGGCGCTGGTGAACATGGTCGCGGCAGCGCGTCAGTTGCGGGCGGAGTTCAACTGCCGCTGAGGGGGGAGGGGCTTGCTGTCCCTCTTCGCCGTGGGGAACGGGGGTTCAGACGTGCAGCGCGCTGCTGGCCAGGTCATCGAGAAATGCCCGCAGTATGGGCGGTGGCGCCACGCCACGACGGGTGATGGCGTCAAAGCCGGCCGACGGCGCCAGGCGTTCGGGAAGCAGCGGACGCATGTCGCCACTTTCTACCCAGCGGGCGGCGAAATGCCGGGGCAGTAAGCCCAGGTAGGCGCCGGAGATGATCAGGATCGCCAGCGCCTCGATATTGTCCACCGTTGCGGCGGCGCGGTTCGCACCCACCAGTTCCAGATCGCTTTGCTGCATGAATCCGCGTGCCACCAGCTTCGAGGCAGCGATCTGCCGCTGCAGTTCGTCGTCATCCGCTTCGCAGCCGTACAGCGGGTGGTGGCGGCCGCAGTAAAGGCCCAGCGCTTCCTGGTACAGCGGCGAGTAGTTCAGGCCCGGAACACGGAACGGGAAGTGGCCGATGGCGAGGTGCAGGCGACCGTCCAGGACCCGTTCTTCCAGCTCCGATGGGGTGCCCACGTAAACGCTGAGATGGACATCGTGCCCACGCGCGACAAAGCGCTGGGTCGTGCTTGGGAGGGGGGAGTCCGGGTCGGTGATGGTGGTGTCGATGATGCCGAGGTTGAGGGTGCCGCTGATGTGCCGTTTCAAAACGTCGGCATCCATGCAGAAGGCCTCTACCGCCGATAGCAGGCGCTGAGTCGCTTCGTGGATGGCCACGCCCTGCTCGGTGAGACGAAAGCCGCTGCGCCCGCGCTGGCAGAGCTTCACCCCGAGGCGTGCTTCCAGCTGGGTCATTTGTTCGCTGATGGTGGACTGGCCGACGTTGAGAGCGGCCTGGGCAGCAGAGAAGCCGCCGCATTTGACGATGGTCTCGAAAACTCGCAGCAGTTTCAGATCGACGTCATAGAGCTGGATCATCGCTGACTCCCGTCTTCACATGTTTCGGTAAATGCCGATTCATGTATCTGATATTTTGCATTTTACCAATGTTAGGCCGGGGCCATAGTCAGCTCAACGGCGATCCCTGGCAAGACCTGTTCGCCGTCATTCCCTCCACGCGACCTGCGCATGAAGACGAGAGCGACGATGGACACCAGAACAAAAAACTACCTGCAGCAATTCGGCGTTTCCGAAGCGACCCAGCACTTCCTCTCCAGACCCAGGCAGCTGTTCATCGGCGGTGCCTGGCAGGACGCCTCAGACGGTGCCAGCGCCGACGTGATCGAACCGTCCTGCGAAGGTGTGCTCGGGCGCATTCCCATGGGCACGGCTGATGATCTGGATCGTGCCGTGCAAGCCGCCCGCGCGCAATTCGATGGCGGGCCCTGGCGCCAACTCAAGCCCCTGGAGCGGGAGCGTCTGCTGCATCGTCTGGCCGACCTGATCGAAGCGAACGCCGATGAACTGGCCGAGATCGAATCCATCGACATGGGCAAGTCCGTGACCCAGGCCCGCGCGGTGGATATCCAGGGCACCATCGACACCTTCCGCTATTTCGCCGGCTGGGCCAGCAAGATTCATGGCCGTACCGTAGAGCCCTCGCTGCCCGGCAATTACCTGGCCTACACCCGCAAGGAGCCGGTGGGCGTAGTGGGCGTGATCGTGCCCTGGAACTTCCCGCTGCAAACCATGGCCTGGAAGCTTGGGGCTGCGCTGGCGGTAGGTTGCACCGTGGTCGTGAAGCCTGCGGAGCTGACCTCCCTCTCGGCCTTGCGCTTTGCCGAGTTGGTGCAGGAGGCGGGCATTCCCGACGGCGTGGTGAACATCGTTACCGGGCGCGGCAGCGTGGTGGGAGCGGCCATGACCAGCCACCCGGGCATCGACAAGCTCAGCTTTACCGGCTCGACCCCGGTGGGATGCTCGGTGGGCAAGGCCGCCATGGACCAGATGAAGCGTCTGACCCTGGAGCTGGGCGGCAAGTCGCCGGTGATCGTCCTGGCCGACGCCGACCTGAAGGCGGCGGCCCAGGCGGTGGCCAACGGGGTGTTCTTCAACTCCGGGCAAGTCTGCGACGCCGGTACCCGCGCCTATGTCCACCGCAGCGTCTACGCCGAGTTCCTGCGCGAGCTGGCCGATTACACCGCAACCCTGAAGATTGCGCCCGGGTTGGACCCCGATTGCTTCATCAGCCCGATGGTGTCCCGCGAGCAACAGCAACGCGTGCTGGCATACATCGAGGCCGGCAAGGCGGAGGGCGCGGAGCTGTTCTACGGCGGCGAGCCCGTGGAAGGCCCTGGCTTCTTCGTGCAACCGACCATCTTCGCCAACTGCCGCAACGACATGCGCATCGTCCAGGAAGAGATCTTTGGCCCGGTGCTGGTGACCGCCCCCTTCGACGATGAGGAGGAGGTGCTGGCCCTGGCCAACGATTCGCCTTTCGGGTTGGCCGCCGCGCTCTACTCCAACGACCTCGGCCGCGTTCACAGCCTGATTCCGCGCCTGCGTGCCGGTTCGGTTTACGTCAACGCCCACAGCACCATCGACCCGTCCATGCCCTTCGGCGGCTACAAGCAGTCGGGCTATGGCAAGGACCTCGGGTCGGAACAACTGGAATACCTGCTGGAAACCAAAGCCGTGTGGATCACACTGCCCTGAGGAGCGGGGCGGAACCCGCCACCGGGGCTTCGGCGCCGGTGGCCACTGGCCGGGATGCATCGAATTTCAATAACAAGAACCCCTTGAGGTGATGCCCAGATGAACAGCCAACCCGATATCGAGCGTGCGCAGGAGCTTGAAAGACGCATACGCGTGTATGAGCAGTTGGAAGAGAGCAAGGAGTGGCCGGGGGCGTTGACCGCCGTCGACTACATCGCAACCACCCTGATGACGCTGGTCCTGGTCGTCGGCTTCTACCTCTGGGGGTATTGAGCCATGGCCAATCACGAACCCGTCAATCACAGCCTCGAAGCGGAGCGGGGAGACACGCCGCTGCTGCCCGCCGAACGCATGTGGGGTTTCTGGGAATTCACCTACGCCAACTCCGCCCTGGCCATCGCTACCTGGGCCTTCCTCATCGGTGGCGCCACGGCGCTGTTCGTCGGACCTATGCAGGGCATTGCCGCCATCGTCATCGGCAACATTCTCGGCGTGCTGCTGACCACCTTCGCCACCTGCGTGCCGTGCGGCAAGTACGGCACCGAACAGTTCACCTTCCTGCGCAGCATGTTTGGCGGCAACGGCAGCCGACTGGTGTATGTGCTGGCGGTGGTGTTCCTCACCATGGGCTGGCTGGCGGTGCTGGGGCTGATGTTCGGCCGCTCCATCGACGGCCTTGCCGGACTGGTGTCCGAGCACAAGACCGATGCCGACGGCTGGCTGGTTCTGGCCTCCGGTTTCTTCGCCATCCTCCTGACTGGATTCGTGGTTGCCAAGGGGCCCACTTCGATCAAGGTGTTCAACACCATCGTGGCGCCGGCGCTGGTGCTGATCATGGGCGTGATGTTCTACATGATCCTCAGCGAACACGCCTTCTCCGAGCTGATGGCCATGCCCGCGCTGGACGCCCCCTTCGACGACAAGCGGGTGAACTTCATGATCGCCGTCGAGGTGAACATGGCCGCGGGTTTCTCCTGGTGGCCCTATGTGGGCAACCTGGCGCGCCTCTCGAAGAACCAGCGAACGTCCTACTGGCCGAACATCATCGGCATCTTCGCCGCCGCCGCGCTGGGTGAAGTGGTGGGCCTGCTCGCCGCCGCCGCGCTGGGTGACAGTGACCCCACGGTGTGGATGACCCGCATCGGCGGCCTGACCTTCGGCGTCATCGCTCTGGGTTTCGTGGCCTTCGCCAACGTCACCAGCATGGTGAACATCCTCTATACATCCATTGTCGGCCTGCGCCAGTTGGCGGGACAGACGTTGCGGGAGATGAGCTGGGAGTGGCTGGTGGTGCTGTTCTGCGTGGCGCCGGGGCTGATCGTGCTGTTCGCACCGGGTATCTACGATGGCTTCTTCATCTTCCTGGTGTGGACTTCGGCCTTGAACAGCGCCCTGGCAGGCATCGGCATAGCCGATTACTTCTTCCTCCGCCGGCAGCGGCTGAACCTGCGCCACCTCTATGCCGACGAAGCGGTGTCGCCATTCCGATTCTGGCGGGGTTTCAACCCGGCCGCCCTGGTTGCGCTGGTAGCGGGCTTCGCCATCTACGTGGTGGTGTTCAACCCGCAGACCCTGGCCAACACCACCTTCTTCACGTTCGCCACCGCCTCTGTGCCGTCCTGCTTGCTGGCCGGAGTGGTCCACTACGCACTGACCCGCGTGCTGGCTGCCCGTATGGGCTGGGGCGCCTACCCAACGGGCAGCGACTGCAAGACTGAGGCCCTGGGCCTCACCGCAAAGGGTTACAGCAATGAATAAACGATACGACTACATCATCATCGGCGCGGGCTCTGCAGGTTGTGTCCTGGCCAACCGCCTGACCGAGGATGCCGGCACGTCCGTGCTGGTCCTGGAGTTCGGCGGCAGTGACCGCAGCGTGCTGATCCAGATGCCCAGCGCCTTCTCCATTCCGATGAACACGAAGAAGTACAACTGGCGCTACGAGACGGTAGCCGAGCCGCATCTCGACGGCCGTCGTCTGCACTGTCCGCGGGGCAAGGTGCTCGGTGGCTCGTCCTCCATCAACGGCCTGGTCTACATCCGCGGCCATGCCTACGACTTCGACGAATGGGAAAGCCTGGGGGCGAAGAACTGGGGCTACCGGAACTGCCTGCCGTACTTCAAGCGTGCCGAGACGTACAAGTTCGGCGGCGACGAGTACCGCGGCGCCAGCGGCCCACTGGCCACCAACAATGGCAACAACATGCAGAACCCGCTGTATGGCGCCTGGGTGGAAGCGGGTGCCCAGGCCGGCTACATAAAGACCGACGACTGCAATGGCTACATGCAGGAAGGTTTCGGCGCCATGCACATGACGGTGAAGGATGGCGTGCGCTGGTCCACCGCCAACGCTTACCTGCGCCCGGCCATGGAGCGGCCCAACCTGACGGTGATCACCCACGCCATGACCCGGCGCATCCTCCTCGAGGGTAAGCGCACGGTGGGCGTGGAGTACGACCAGGGTGGCCAGACCCACACCGTTCACTGCAATCGCGAGGTGCTGGTGTCCTCGGGCCCCATCGGCTCGCCGCACCTGTTGCAGCGTTCCGGCATTGGTCCGACGGAGGTGCTGAAGCAGGCTGGCATCGAAGTCCGTCACCATTTGCCGGGTGTGGGGGAAAGCCTCCAGGACCACTCGGAAATCTATATCCAGTACGCCTGCAAGGAGCCGATCACCCTCAACGGCAAGATGGGCCTGCTGGGCAAGGCTCTGATCGGCCTGCGCTGGTTGTTGTTCAAGGACGGCCTGGGTGCCAGCAACCACTTCGAGGCGGGTGGCTTCATCCGCTCCGAGCAGGGGCTGCGTTGGCCGGACATCCAGTTCCACTTCCTGCCGGCGGCGATGCGCTACGACGGTGACAAGCCGTTCCGTGGGCACGGGTTCATGGTGCTGACCGGCCCCAACAAGCCGAAAAGCCGGGGGCATGTCCGCGCCTTGTCGGCCGACCCCTACGAACATCCGGAAATTCGTTTCAACTACCTGGAGAGCGAGGAGGACCGTGAGGGCTTCCGTCGCTGCGTGCGCCTGACCCGTGAAATCATCGGCCAGCCGGCCATGGACCGATACCGTGGTGAAGAGTTGGCACCCGGTCCGGCGGTGCAGACGGACGAGGAAATCGACGCATTCGTGCGTGCCAACATGGAAAGCACCATGCACCCCTGCGGCTCCTGCCGCATGGGCGAGGACGATATGGCAGTGGTGGATTCCGAACTGCGGGTGCGCGGCATCCAGGGGCTGCGGGTGATCGATTCGTCGGTTTTCCCCACGGAGCCCAACGGTAACCTCAATGCGCCGACCATCATGCTCGCCGAGCGTGCCTCGGACCTGGTGCGCGGGCGTCGGCCACTGGCACCCGAGGACATGCCGGTGGGGCTTGCCGACAACTGGGAAACCGCCCAACGCACCAGCGCCCCTCTGCGCCAGGTCGGCGCTTGAGTCCAGGCCCGAGGCGGCGGCCGGATCGGCCGCCGCCTCGGGCCTGGCAATGACCGTTCAGCGCTCGTCATGAAATTGTCACGGTTCTGTGGCAGAGCGAGCGCAAGGAATTCATCAGAATCGCGCTCAACTGGGGTTTTGCGTTCTGGATTTCCATCATGCGTGTGCTGATCCTGCTCGCCGCGCTCATTTGCGGCCTGCCTTCCTTTACCGTTGCCGATACCCGCTGCGATGTGACCGCGCCGACGGAGACTGTCGACCTGGGCGAGCTGCGCCTGGCGTACCAGAGCGTGGGCCGTGAGCGGGACCCGGCACTGCTGCTGATCATGGGGCTGGGCGGGCAACTGATCCATTGGCCGGACGAGGTGGTGCAGCGCCTTTGCAAGAGCGGCTTCCGGGTGATTCGCTTCGACAATCGCGATGTCGGCTTGTCCGCCTGGACGGGTACCGCACCCACGGCGAACCTGGCCTATGAAGTGGTGCGCTACCGTCTCGGCCTGCCGGTCTCGGCACCTTACGGCTTGCGCGACATGGCCGGCGATTCGCTGCGCCTGCTGGATGCGCTGCGTATCCGGCAGGCCCACGTGCTTGGCGCCAGCATGGGCGGGATGATCGCCCAGCACCTGGCTGACCTGGCGCCGGAACGGGTACTCAGCCTGACCCTGGTGATGACCAGCTCAGGGGCCCAGGGTCTGCCGGCTCCCAGTTCGGCCCTGCTGGAGCTGCTGGCGCGGCGCGAGGCGCCAAGTCGTGAGGTGGCCCTCCAGCAACAGGCCGACCTGCTGGCGGCGTTGGGTAGCCCCGAGATCAGTGATGATCGCGAGCAGTTGCTGGAGCAGGCCGCCCGTGCCTACGACCGCTCCTTCAACCCTGAAGGTGTGCAGCGGCAGATCCTGGCGATTCTCGCCGAGCCGAGCCGCGTCGACATGCTCAATCGCCTGCAGGTGCCGACCCTGGTGGTGCACGGCACTGCCGATCCGCTGCTGCCCGTGATGCACGGTGTGCATGTGGCAGCGCACATCAAGGGTTCGGAGCTGAAGTTGATTCCCGGCCTGGCCCATCGCTTCCAGGACGCCTTCAAGGAACCGCTGCTGTCGGCGGTGCTACCGCACCTGCTGGCCCATCGTCGGGCCGAGGGGCATGTGGCGCAGCTCTGAGTCGCCTTGCAGTTGGGAGGGTCGGGATTGCCCGCAGATGGTTGGCTTACGCCGCATCTGCTCGTGGCCGGCGCGGGTGTTCCTGTTTGAGGTATTGGGACAGGCGAGCCTGCTGGCCAGCGCTCATGAACAGGCCCAGCTTGGTGCGACGCCAGAGGATGTCTTCGGCGTTGACGGCCCATTCTTGCTGGCAGAGATAATCCACTTCCCGCGTGTAGAGGCCGGCCCCCAGGTGTTCGCCGAGGTCGGCCAGCTCTCGCATGTCGCGCAGCAGGTGCCAGCAGCGGCTGCCGTAGAGGTTGACCCAACGCCGGGCGATGTCGGTGGGCAACCAGCCGAAGCTGGAGCATAGGGCTTCGACCAGGGCGCTGCGGCATTCCATCTTTTCGCCACCGGGCAGCGGCGCGGTGGCCGTCCAGGCGCCCTTGGCGATCGGGAACCAGGGGGTCAGTTGCTCCAGGGCCGCTTCGGCGAGCTTGCGGTAGGTGGTGAGCTTGCCACCGAACACCGAGAGCAGTGGTGCGTCGCCAGGGTGGGCGGAAAGCGCCAGGGTGTAGTCGCGGGTCACTGCCGACGGATCGGCCGACTCGTCGTCGCACAGCGGGCGCACGCCCGCATAGGTGTGGAGAACGTCTTGCTCGCTCAACTGGCGCTTGAAGTGGCGGTTGACCACATCCAGCAGGTAGTGGGTTTCCTCGGGCGTGATCGCCACTGAGGCCGGGTCGCCGTGGTACTCGCGGTCGGTGGTGCCGATCAGGGTAAAGCGTTCCAGATAGGGAATGGCGAAGACGATGCGGCGGTCTTCGTTCTGCAGGATATAGGCCTGCTCGCCGTCATGCAGGCGCGGCACGATGATGTGGCTGCCCTGGATCAGGCGGATGTCGTAGGGCGTCGATTGCTTGAGGTGCTGTTCGATGAAGCGAGCCACCCAGGGGCCGGCGGCGTTCACCAGGGCGCGAGCGCGGATCGACAGCAGGCTGCCGTCGGCGCGTTCCAGGTGGATATGCCAGAGGCCCTTGCTGCGCCGGGCGCTGACGCAGCGGGTTCGAGTATGAACATGGGCACCGCGCTCGCGGGCCGCCATGGCATTGAGCACCACCAGTCGGGCGTCGTCGACCCAGCAATCGGAGTACTCGAACCCATGGGTGATTTCCGCCTTCAACGGGCTGCCGGCACCGAAGCGCAGGCCGCGGGAGGCGGGCAGGCGCTTGCGCTTGCCGAGGTGGTCATAGAGGAACAGGCCCGCGCGTATCATCCAGGCCGGCCGCAGGTGGGGCCGGTGGGGCAGGATGAAACGCAGAGGCTTGACGATGTGCGGCGCCTTGGCGAGCAGAACTTCGCGCTCGGCCAGGGCTTCGCGCACCAGGCGGAATTCATGATGCTCCAGGTAGCGAAGGCCACCGTGGATCAGTTTGCTGCTGGCCGAAGAGGTGTGTTGGGCGAGGTCGTCCTTCTCGCAGAGAAATACCGACAGACCCCGGCCAGCTGCGTCGGCGGCGATGCCGACGCCATTGATGCCGCCGCCGACGACCGCGAGGTCATAGACTTCGGCGATAGGGGAGTGGTTGTGGTTCATGGGCAGGCACCAAGGTCGAAATCGAACTTTCAATGTTCAGTTTCGAAAATAGCCTAGTCGAGCGTGCGAAAAATGACTAGCCCGATGTGCGGTTTCGCGCCGGGTGGTCATGGAAAATTCATACAGTTGGCAGGGGTTCAGACCCGCTCGAGATGCACCTTGTGCTCGGCCAGCAGGCGGGCCAGGGCAGGGGAGGGCTGGTGGTCGGTGAACAGCCGGTCCACCAGGGTGATGGAGCCCAGGCGTACCACGGCGTTGCGGCCGAACTTGCTGGAGTCGGCGGCGAGGAACACGTGTCGGGCATTCTCGATGATGGCCTGGGAGACGCGTACTTCCTGGTAGTCGAAGTCGAGAAGGCTGCCGTCTTCGTCGATGCCGCTGATACCCACCAGGGCGTAGTCCACCTTGAACTGCTGGATGAAATCCACCGCTGCCTGGCCAACGATACCGCCGTCGCTGCGCACCGTTCCGCCCGCCACCAGGACTTCGAAGTCCGGCTTGTCAGCCAGTTGCGCGGCCACGTGCAGGTTGTTGGTGATCACCTTCAGGCCCTTGTGGCCCATGAGGGCGCGGGCAATCGCTTCGGTGGTGGTGCCGATGTTGATGAACAGCGAAGCATGGTCGGGGATGTACTCGGCGACCGCGTCGGCGATGCGCTGCTTTTCGTCGCGGTTCTGCCCGGCGCGCATGGCGTAGGCCGTGTTCTGGGTGCTTGAGGCTTCGCTGGCCGCGCCGCCGTGGGTGCGTCGCAGCAAACCGTGCTCGGCGAGTTGGTTGATATCGCGGCGGATGGTCTGCGGGGTGACGGAGAAGGCCTGGGCCAATTCATCAATGCTGACGTAGCCGCGCTCACGAGTGAGGTCGAGAATGTCTTGTTGCCGGGGGCCCAGGTTCATGCTGGCTCCTTGTTTTGCGCGGCATTATAGCGGTGGGCTGTCGAATGACGGTTTTTCCCGTTAAGGTACGCCGAATCTGTCGCCGGATTTTCACAATCGAACATGACCCCTGCCATCGACCTGCTGAAGAAAGCCAAGGCTGAGCACAAGGTGCACAGCTACCAACATGACCCAAAGGCGCCCTCTTATGGCCTGGAGGCCGCCGAGAAGCTCAACCTGGATCCGGCGCGAGTGTTCAAGACGCTGCTCGCCGCGACCGAGAAAGGCGAGCTGCTGGTCGCCGTGGTGCCGGTGGTGGGCAGCCTCGACCTCAAGGCGCTGGCCCATGCCGCCGGCGTCAAGAAAGCGGAGATGGCCGATCCCAATCTGGCCCAGCGCACCACCGGTTACCTGGTGGGTGGCATCAGTCCGCTGGGTCAGAAGAAACGTCTGCGTACCTTCATCGACAGCACTGCTCGAAACTTCTCCACCGTGCATGTCAGCGCTGGTCGGCGCGGGCTGGAAGTCGAGCTCTCCGCCGACACCTTGGCCGCGCATACTCAAGGTCAGTTCGCCGATATCGGTCGCCCATAAAAAAGCCCGGAACAAGAACAAGGAAGCATCGCCATGGCCCACTACCTGCTCGCCATCGACCAGGGCACCACCAGCAGCCGCGCCATCGTTTTCAGCGCCCAGGGCTTGCCAGTGGCGCGCGCCCAGCAGGAGTTCAAGCAATACTTTCCCAAGGACGGCTGGGTGGAGCATGACGGCGAGGAAATCTGGCTGACTACTCTGAAGGTCTGTCGCGAAGCCATCGAGCAGAGCGGATTGAATTCGGCCGAGATTGCCGCCATCGGCATTACCAACCAGCGTGAGACCACCCTGGTGTGGGATGCAGTGACCGGGACTCCCATCCACCCGGCCATCGTCTGGCAGGACCGCCGCACCGCCGACTACTGCGCCACGCTCAAGGCCGCCGGCCATGAAGCGGACGTGGCCCGTCGAACCGGCCTGCTCATCGACCCCTATTTTTCCGCCACCAAGCTGCGCTGGGTGCTGGAAAACGTGCCAGGCGCCCGCGAACGCGCCGAGCGCGGCGAGCTGCGTTTCGGCACCGTGGACTGCTTCCTGCTCTGGCGCCTGACCGGTGGCAAGGTGCATCGCACCGATGCTACCAACGCCTCGCGGACCCTGCTGTTCAATATCCACAGCCAGCAGTGGGATGCAGAGCTGCTGCGTCTGTTCGACATCCCCGAAAGCTTGTTGCCGGAAGTCCTCGACTGCGCCGCGGAGTTTGGCGATACCGAAGTCAGCTTGCTCGGCGCCAGCATCCCGGTGCGCGGCATGGCCGGAGACCAGCAGGCGGCGTTGATCGGCCAGGCCTGCTTCCAGCCGGGCATGGTGAAGAGTACCTACGGCACCGGCTGCTTCATGATCCAGAACACCGGTGAGCAGCCAGTGGCCTCGCGCAACCGCCTGCTGACGACGGTCGGCTATCGCCTGAACGGCAAGGTGACCTACGCGGTGGAGGGCAGCATCTTCGTTGCCGGCGCTGCAGTGCAGTGGTTGCGTGATGGCATCAAGCTGATCAGCCACGCCCGTGATACCGAGGCCCTGGCCGAGCAGACCGGCGATGCCTGCGGCGTCTACCTGGTGCCAGCCTTCACCGGCCTTGGGGCGCCCTACTGGGACCCACGTGCGCGCGGCGCCATCTTCGGCTTGACCCGCGATACCGGCATCAAGGAAATCGTCACTGCCGGGTTGCAGTCCGTCTGCTACCAGACCCGCGACCTGCTGGAGGCCATGGCCCAGGACGGCGCCGCTGCGCCCAGCGCCCTGCGGGTGGACGGCGGTATGGTGGAGAACAACTGGGTGATGCAGTTCCTTGCCGACATCCTCGGGGTACCGGTGGAGCGCCCGGAAGTCACTGAGACCACAGCCCTGGGCGTGGCCTACCTCGCAGGTTTGCAGGTGGGGCTCTATCGCGATCTGGACGAAGTGGCCAGTCACTGGCATCGACAGCAACGTTTTGCACCACGCATGGCCGAAGACCACCGCGAGAAACTTTATGACGGCTGGCTGGATGCGGTGCAAAGGGTGCGCAGCGGTGCGTGAGGGCACCGCATAGACGCTGGGAGGCAGGATGGGAAAAGGGCGAGGATTGCTGAAACGCCGTTTGCAGGTACTGGGCCTGCTGGCCGCACCTTTGCTCTTCCCGTCGGCTCGTGCTGAGACCCTGGTGATCGCCGGGGATATCTGGTGTCCGATCAATTGCCAGCCCGGCCCTGGAGGCCAGCCCGCGTCATGCGGCGATGTTCGAGGCCGGGCTCAAGCGTTTGCGCGCGTCCGGGCGGATGACCGAGTTGCTGCAGCGCTATGGCCTGCCTCCGCTAGACTGAGCTGACTGTATCCGTGATAGAACCTGGCCACTGTACGGTGCGTGGGGCGTTGCTGGCTGGCAAGCTGAATCTTCCCGTCCCCACTCCAAGGAGCGTGTCATGCAGCTGGATTTCCATCAGGTCGATGCCTTCACCCAGCGCCCTTTCGGCGGCAATCCGGCCGTGGTCTATCGCCTGGATGCCTGGCTCGACGAGCAGCTCATGCAACGCATTGCCGCCGAGCACAACCTGTCGGAAACCGCCTTCCTGGTGAAGGAAGGCAATGCCTGGCACATCCGCTGGTTCACCCCCAGGGCTGAGGTGCCGCTTTGCGGTCACGCCACCCTGGCCGCCGCCCATGTGCTGTTCGAGCTCTACCAGGAACCAGGGCATCGCCTGGAGTTCATGAGCAAGTCCGGCGAGCTGCGGGTAACGCGCGAAGAGGAAGGCCGACTGGCGTTGGACTTCCCGGCCCAGGTACCGCAGGAGGTGGGCGTGACCCTGGACCTGGAGCACGCCTTGGGTGTGGCGCCGGTGGATGCCTTGGGAGCCAACTTCCTGCTGGCAGTGTTGGAATCGGAACAGGCGGTGCGCGAGTGCGCGCCGGATTTCAAAGCGTTGGCCAAGTTGCCCTGGTCCGGCGTGATCATCACCGCACCGGGTATGAAGCACGACTTCGTCTCGCGCTTCTTCGCTCCGGTGATCGGCATTGAGGAGGACCCGGTGACCGGGGCCGCCCACTGCGCACTGATTCCTTACTGGGCGAATCGCCTTGGCAAGCGCGTGCTGCGAGCCGAACAGTGCTCCACCCGCAGCGGCGATCTCTGGTGCCGCCTGGATGGCGACCGGGTGAGCATTGCCGGGCATTCAGTGCTGGTGGCCAGCGGGCGGCTGTGGGTGTAGCGGCCAATTCATTCACCAAGCAGGCCGAAGGTCTGCCTCGGGAACACTGCCAGGGGCAGCTGCGCCGCCCTTGGCGATTGAAACCGCCCCTACGGGTTTCAGAGTGCACCGCTGATGCGGCGGACTCCGGATTCCTGAGGGGTGAAATGGGCAGCGACGCTCCCCTGTGCTGGGAATACCACCAGATGATCGGCGGCGATACGGATGCCGACATCCTGTCCGGGCTGGTGGTCTGCATGGCTGGGGAAGATCGACTCCAGCTGGCTGCCGGTGGCCAGTTGCAGGCGATAGAGGGTGGCGGCACCGAGGAAGGTCTTGCCGATCACCGTGGCGCGCAAGTCGCTGTCCGGTGCGTGGACGATGTCGTCTGGGCGCAGCAGGACATCCACTGCCGACCCCTGCGGCCAGGTATAGGCGCGGTTGCCGCGGATGGTGCCCAGTTCCGTATTCACTGCGTCGGCGGAAATCAGCTGACCGCGAATGAAATAACCCTGGCCGACGAAGCTGGCGACGAAGGGCGTCAGCGGCTCGTGGTACAGGTTATAGGGCGTGTCCCACTGCTCCAGCAGGCCGTTCCGGAATACGCCGACATGGTCACTGACGGCAAAGGCCTCTTCCTGGTCGTGGGTCACCAGGATGGCGCTGGTACCGCGCGCCTTGAGAATCTCGCGAACCTCCTGGCTGAGGCGTCTGCGCAGTTCACCATCGAGGTTGGAGAAGGGTTCGTCGAGCAGCAGCAGGCGTGGCTCCGGCGCCAGGGCACGGGCCAGGGAAACGCGCTGTTGCTGGCCGCCGGAGAGTTCATGGGGATAACGCCTGGACAGATGGCCGAGCTTCACCAGCTCCAGCAGCTCGGCGACCTTGGCCTCGCAGTCGGGCTCCTTGCGGATGCCGAAGGCGACGTTGTCGGCTACGGTCAGGTGCGGGAACAGGGCGTAGTCCTGGAAGACCATGCCGATCCGTCGCTTCTCCGGTGCCAGGGTATAGCCGGCGCGGGAGATGACCTCGTCAGCCAGCTGGATTTCGCCTTCCAGCACCGGTTCGAAACCGGCGATGGCACGCAGGGTGGTGGTCTTGCCACAGCCGGAGGGGCCCAGCAGACAGCCAATGTCACCGGCATTGAGATGCAGGTTGAGGCCCCTTACGACCTGCTGGTCGTGATAACCGCAGGTAAGGTTGCGCAGGCTGAGGAGCATTTCGCGATTCATGCGTGATGGGCGTGTTCGACCAGGAGCTCGAGCAGGGCCTTTTGGGCGTGGAGACGGTTTTCCGCCTGGTCCCAGGCTACCGAGCGCGCATCATCGAGCAGATCGACGCTGATCTCCTCACCACGGTGGGCGGGCAGGCAGTGCATGAATATCACGTCTTCCGCGGCCAGGTCGAGGAGTGCCTTGTTCACCTGGTAGGGGGCGAACAGCGCCAAGCGCCTGGCGGTTTCCTCCTCCTGGCCCATGGACGTCCAGACGTCGGTGCTGACCAGGTGGGCGCCGGCGACGGCTTCACGCGGGTCGCGCACGACCTTGACGCGGTCGCCGGCTGTGGCGAGGAACTCGGCCTTGGGCTCGAAGCCTTCAGGGCAGGCGACACGCAACTGGAAGTCGAACTGGATGGCCGCTTCTATATAGGTATTGCACATGTTGTTGCCGTCGCCGATCCAGGCCACGGTCTTGCCCTGGATGTTGCCGCGATGCTCGAGGAAGGTTTGCATATCGGCCAGCAGCTGGCAGGGATGCAGGTCATCAGACAGACCGTTGATCACCGGCACACGCGAATGGGCGGCGAACTCGGTCAGCTTGCTGTGGGCAAAGGTCCGGATCATCACGGCGTCGAGCATGCGCGACATGACGATGGCGCAGTCGCTGATGGGCTCTCCACGGCCGAGCTGGGTGTCGCGCGGCGACAGGAAGATGGCCTGGCCGCCGAGCTGGATCATGCCGGCCTCGAAGGAGAGGCGGGTACGGGTGGATGCCTTTTCGAAGATCATGCCCAGTACGCGGCTTTTCAGGGGCTCGTAACGCACGCCTCGGTTGCGCAGATCCTTCAGCTCTGTGCCTCGACGGATCAGGCTGTTCAGCTCCTGGGGAGTACAGTCCATCAGGGAGAGAAAATGCCTAGCGCTCATGGTTACTACCTTTCTTCTTTTGCCACTGGCCGCGTGTCCTGGCCGGGTAATGCGGGAACAATGCAGGCGGGACGGGCGGTTGAAGCCGCACGGGGCGACGATTTAGGGGGAAGGCGCGATCTTATAAGGAAATGTCGCGGTTTTCCAATATGTGCTGGAAGCCGCGTCGTTCGTGGTTATGCGCCTGACGGATCGGCATTCGCCGGCGCTTCCCTGCGCAGTCGAGCGGGGTGCTCTAGCGCGGCGTTCGCGCCAGCTCGTACGTTGTACAACGTCATCGTGGGCGGCGGCAATCACCCATCAATCCAGATTGTTTCGGCACTGATGCTTGTCTAAGGTGTGCCCAGGCACGGGCAGCGAGGAGTATGTGGATGGCTGGGTCCGCTCCGGAACCTGTTCAGTGCTACCCGGGAGCGCAGCGCTCCCTGTGGCTGGCCTATGCCCTGCTGCTGCTGGCAGGGCTGGGGGCTATTCTGGTGAACCTGGCGCAAGTGCTGGACTCCAAGCAGATCTACCTGCAGGAGGCGGACAAGGCCAACGCCAACCTGGCCTATTCCATCGCCCAGCATGCCCAGGAATCCATCAAGGAAGCCGATATCGTCCTGAGCGGCCTGGTGGATCTGCTGGAGCGCGGCGAAAACAGCCCCGAAGCCATCAACCAACTGCTGGTGACCTACAAGCAGCGCGCCCAGCAACTGGCCGGAATTTTCATCTATGACGCCGAGGGGCGGTGGCGCTACTACACCAACCCGCCACCGACAACTCATGCGAACAACTCGGATCGCGCCTATTTCCAACTTCACCGCCATTCGGTGAGCCGCGACACTCAAGTGAGCAACCCGATTCGCAGCCGCTCCACCGGCGAATGGATATTGCCGATTTCACGCCGCCTCAATGACCGGGAAGGCCGATTTGCTGGTGTGGTGCTGGCAAGTATCCGCGTCGATCACTTCCGTGAGTTCTACAAGCACTTCGACGTTGGTGAGCAAGGGACGATCCTGATCACCATGAACGACGGCACCATCATCTACCGACGGCCGGAAAGTGTGGGGGGCACGGGAGAAAGTATGGCTGGTAGCTTCATGTTCCAGTCCGACCTGAAACGCTCGCCCGTGGGGCTTGGAGCGAGCATTTCCGTGCTCGACGGGGTGGACAGGGTCTATGCCTACCGTGCGTTGGACCACTTCCCGCTGGTGGTGGCGGTGTCCATGTCGCGGAACGAAGTGCTGGCCGAATGGGAACGCAAGGCAGCTGTCGTGGGCAGCCTCGTGGCCGTGCTGGTTCTGGCGCTCATGGTGGTGGGCGGTGGGCTGGTGACGCGAATGCGCAAACGCATGGCCGCTGCCCAGAGCATCGCGAGGGAGAACCGCGAACTTTTCCGGCTGGCCACCCGCGACAGCCTGACCGGCATTTCCAATCGACGTCAGTTCGATCAGGCCCTGCAAGTCGAGTTTCATCGCGCCGCCACGGTGAACACGCCCCTGGCGTTGGTGATGATCGATGTCGACTACTTCAAGGCCTTCAACGATCGCTATGGCCATCAGGCCGGAGATGTCTGCCTGAAGGCGGTGAGCGACGTGTTGCGGCGTTTCAAGGTGCGCGCCGGCGATACCGTGGCGCGCTACGGAGGTGAGGAGTTCGCCGTGCTGCTGCCGCACACCGATCTTGCCGGTGCGCGATTGGTGGCGGAACGGATTCGGCAGGCAGTCTACGAGCAGGGCCTGATTCATTCGGGAAATCCCTTCGGTGTCGTGACGGTGAGCGTGGGGGCGCACAGCCAGGTGCCGGGGCCGGATGACCGGCCGGAGCAGTTGCTGGAGTGCGTCGACGCTGCGCTCTATCGGGCCAAGAGTTCGGGGCGGAACCAGGTTTGCCTGGCTGAGCCGACACCCTGAAGCCGGATCCCTGGGTGCTCAGGAGCGGTACGACGGGAAACTATCTGAATGTCTTTTCGGAAAGCATGAACTGATGCTTCGCGGTGCCGGTTGGTAGGTTTGCGGGTCCCCGGAATCGGGTGATGCCCGGGGACGGCATCCGCGCAAGGAACATCAGCGGAGCCGCTCAGACATTCAATGATCCATGGAGATCCCAATGAAGAAGTTCCTCGTTCCCGCCGCCCTGGCTGCTGCCCTTGCTGTCCTGACTGGCTGCAGCAGCTACAACGTCAGCCAGCCGACTTCACCGCTGAATGGCAAAGTGAAGACCGACCTGAAGGCTGATGTCGCTGTGGGCGAGCAGATCAGTGGACAGTCCCAGGTGAACATCCTGTTCAACGTCCTGCAGTTCGGCGGGGACTCTCAATTCGCTGACGGCGTAGCCTACGGTGGCGATGCCGGTGGCGGACTGCCCTTCGGTCCGGACCCCATCTCCGCCGTCAAGTCCGCAGCCGCCTACAAAGCGGTCAAGGAGTCCGGCGCCGACCTGATCGTCGCGCCGCGGTACGAACTCACCGTGCAGGACTATGTCGTGTTCAAGAAGGTGACCGCCAAGGTCACCGGCAACAAAGGCACCATCAAGTCCATCCGCTAACCGGGGTGGCGAATCGGCAGGCATGATGCCTGCCGATTCATGGCGCTGACGCTGCTGGTCGAGCAGCGAATCTGGCTCCATAGTCTTGTTCTTGCGACCCGACCGGTCGTCTCGAACAAGAATAGAGGCCAGGCCATGACCAAGACCCTCCACCACCGTGCGTGCCATCTCTGCGAGGCCATCTGCGGCCTGACCATTGAGACCGAAGATCAGGATGACGGCACGCGTCGCATCCTTTCTATCAAGGGTGACGCCCAGGATAGCTTCAGTCGTGGCCATATCTGCCCCAAGGCCGTGGCCCTGCAGGACATCCAGAACGATCCAGATCGCATCCGTCAGCCCATGCGCCGTGCCGGAAACGAATGGCTGCCCATTGAATGGGACGAGGCCTTCGCCCTGGTCGCCGAGCGCCTGGCCGACATACAGGCGCGCCACGGTAACAATGCGGTGGCCGTGTATCAGGGTAATCCGAGCGTGCACAACTATGGGCTGATGACCCATAGCAACTACTTTCTCGGCCTGCTCAAGACCCGAGGGCGTTTCTCCGCCACCTCGGTGGACCAGTTGCCCCATCACCTGATCAGCCAGCAGATGTACGGCCATGGCCTGTTGATTCCGATCCCTGATATCGATCACACCCAGTTCATGCTGATCCTCGGCGGCAATCCGCTAGCCTCCAACGGCAGCATCATGACCGTACCGGACGTCGAGAAGCGCCTGAAGGCACTGCAGGGACGAGGCGGCAAGCTGGTGGTGGTGGACCCGCGTCGCAGCGAAACTGCAGCCATGGCCGACCAGCATCTGTTCGTGCGGCCGGGGCAGGATGCGGCGTTGCTGTTCGGCCTGCTCAATACCTTGTTCGAAGAAGGGCTGGGCCGTGCAACCCATTTGCAGGTTGACGGGCTGGAGCAGGTACGGGACGCCATCGCACACTTCACCCCGGAAACCATGAGCCAGCGCTGCGGTATTCCGGCAGAGCAGATTCGCCAACTGGCGCGAGACTTCGCCGCAGCGGAAAGCGCGGTTTGCTATGGCCGGATGGGTGTGTCCACCCAGGCCTTCGGTAGCCTCTGTCAATGGTTGATCCAGCTCATCAACCTGGTTACCGGTAATGTGGATCGGGTTGGAGGCGTGCTTTGCACCGAACCGGCAGTCGACCTGGTGGCTGCGACCTCCGGTGGCCACTTCAATCGTTGGCAGAGCCGCGTATCCGGTTTACCCGAGTACGGCGGTGAGCTACCAGTGGCGGCGCTTGCCGAGGAGATGCTCGTCCCCGGTGAGGGGCAGGTAAGAGCATTGGTGACGGTCGCCGGCAACCCGGTGCTGTCCACACCTAACGGCCGACAACTGGAACAAGCCCTGGACGGTCTGGAGTTCATGCTCAGCATCGACTTCTACATCAACGAGACCACCCGTTACGCCGACCTGATCCTGCCACCCACCGCACCGCTGGAGCACGAGCACTACGACACCACTTTCAACCTTTTCGCCGTGCGCAATGTCACCCGTTTCAACGAGGCGGTGCTGGCCAGACCGGTGGGGGCGCTGCACGATTGGGAGATATTCGTCGGCCTGGCCAAGGCATTCGCCGCGCGTACCGGCATCGAACTGAAGCCGACTCTGGCACCGGAGCAGATGATAGATCTCGGCCTGCGTGCGGGCCCCTATGGCGACCGGACCGAGCACAAGCTTTCCGTGGCTCGCCTGCGTGACCGTCCGCATGGCATCGACCTTGGACCGCTGAAACCCAATCTGGCCGGTCGCCTGAAGACCGCCAGCGGCAAGGTGGAGGCCGCGCCGGCGATCCTTCTCGGCGACCTCGAGCGCTTCTCGTCGCAGCCTGCGCCCGGTGAAGGTGAGCTGGTGCTGATCGGTCGCCGCCATGTGCGCAGCAACAATTCCTGGATGCACAACTATCACCGTCTGGTAAAGGGCAAGCCGCGCCACCAGTTACTGATGCATCCGCGCGATCTGGAGGTCCGCGGGCTGGTGGATGGGCAGCGGGTAAAAGTGCGCTCGCGAGTGGGCGTGATCGAGGTAGAGGTGGGCGCCAGCCTGGATATGATGCCCGGCGTGGTCAGCCTGCCCCATGGCTGGGGTCACGCGCGGCCCGGTGTGCGCATGGGCATCGCCAGCGAACAGCCGGGTGCCAGTGCCAACGACCTGACCGACGAACGCCAGTTGGACGCGCTTTCCGGCAATGCGGCACTCAATGGCGTTCCTGTGGAAGTGGTAGCCGCCTGAGGACAAGGGAAGCCCGAGCGCGCCGCTCGGCTTTCCGTTACAATGCCGCCATCCTGCCGACTCGACAGTCGGAAAGTTCAGCCGAGGTGCCCAATGGATATCATCGAAACCATCAAAGAGCAGATCGCCAACAACACTGTCCTGCTGTACATGAAAGGCTCGCCGAACGCTCCGCAATGCGGCTTCTCGGCCCGTGCCGCGCAAGTCCTGATGGCTTGCGGCGAGAAGTTCGCCTACGTCGACATCCTGCAGAACCCAGAAATCCGCGCCAATCTGCCGAAGTACGCCAACTGGCCGACCTTCCCGCAACTGTGGGTAGGCGGTGAACTGGTTGGTGGCAGCGACATCATGACCGAGATGTTCGAGAAGGGTGAGTTGCAGACCCTGGTCAAGGAAGCTGTGAGCAAGGCCAGCGCCTGATCACTCTTGAATAAAAAAGAGCCCCGCAAATGCGGGGCTTTTTATTTCTAATGGTTCTTCGTATATATCGGTTTTCTATTTTCTAATTGAAAAAATCTTGTTTGGAATGTTTTGATTCGTAGACGTCATGAATGAAAAAGCCCCGCATCTGCGGGGCTCTTTGTCTGGTGCCGGATTACTCGTCCATCTGCGATTGCAGGTAGTTTTCCAGGCCGACTTTCTCGATCAGGCCCAGTTGAGTCTCCAGCCAGTCGATGTGTTCTTCTTCGGACTCGAGGATTTCTTCCAGCAGTTCGCGGCTGCCGTAATCGCCCACGCTTTCGCAGTAGGCAATGGCTGACTTCAGGTCCGGTATGGCTTGTTGCTCCAGCTTCAGGTCACTGGCCAGCATTTCCTTGGTGTTCTCGCCGATCATCAGCTTGCCAAGGTCTTGCAGGTTGGGGAGGCCTTCGAGGAAGAGGATGCGCTTGATCAGTTTGTCCGCGTGCTTCATCTCGTCGATGGACTCGTGGTACTCGTGGTCGCCCAATTTCTTCAGGCCCCAGTCTTCGTACATGCGGGCGTGCAGAAAATACTGGTTGATCGCAACAAGCTCGTTGCCGAGGATCTTGTTGAGATGCTGTATGACCTTCTTGTCGCCTTTCATGTGGAGTCCTGCCATCGGAATAGTTGAAGATCAGCAAATTTTGATCTTCGTATTGTTGTATGTCAAATATAAGTAGTTGAATTTCAAGTGAATTTGAATATGAATAAGAATGTTTAACTTCTACATTTGAAGTCTAAATGTTTGAAAAACAGGCACAAAAAAACCGGACACTGAGGTCCGGTTCTTTTCGTTTCCGCCAAACGGTCAGCCGATGGCGTATGCGGCAGGGTAGGCGAGGGCGGCCTGGCTGCTCTGCACCTCGGCGAGGGTTTCTTTGACCACCTGCTTGGCGAGGCAGGCACACTTGCCACATTGGGTACCCACTTCCAGGGTGTTGCGTACTTCGCGATAGCTGCAGCAGCCTTCGTAGATGGCTTCGCGAATTTGACCGTCAGTGACACCTAGACAGAGACAGACGTACATGGCGACTCAAGGCTCGGATAGTGGTTCGATGGGGGGATACTAATGTTAATGAGAATGATTGTCAAAACTTTGGCTGAAAGACCCGGACTAGAGGCTTTCCTGGCCTCCCGAACGGGGATTCGTCGGACTTGACCCACTAGTCGAAAGCGGTGGGCGGAGACCCTTGCCGAGTGTATGATTGCCAGTCCTTTTTGGAGCGGGTGTCACGGCGTCGCCACATTGGTCGGCCAGGCTGTGACGCCCGGCCCCGTTGATTACTCATGACAACTCAGGAGACATGGAATGAGCGTACTCGTAGGCAAGCAGGCTCCGGACTTCACCGTTGCCGCCGTTCTGGGCAATGGCGAAATCGTTGACAGCTTCAACCTGTCCTCGGCCATCAAAGGCAAATACGGTCTGGTGTTCTTCTACCCGCTGGACTTCACCTTCGTTTGCCCGTCCGAGCTGATCGCCCTGGACCACCGCATTCCCGAGTTCCAGGCTCGCGGTGTGGAAGTGATCGGCGTATCGATCGACTCCCACTTCACCCACAACGCCTGGCGTAACACCCCGGTAGACAAGGGCGGCATCGGCCCGGTCAAGTACACCCTGGCTGCCGACATGAAGCACGACATCGCCAAGGCGTACGACGTTGAGTCCGAAGACGGCGTGGCTTACCGTGGCGCGTTCCTGATCGACAAGAATGGCGTTGTCCGTTCCCAGATCGTCAACGACCTGCCGCTGGGTCGTAACATGGACGAGCTGCTGCGTCTGGTCGACGCCCTGCAATTCACCGAAGAGCACGGTGAAGTCTGCCCGGCTAACTGGAAGAAAGGCGACAAGGGCATGACCGCTTCTCCGGAAGGCGTTGCCCAGTACCTGGCCGAGAACGCTTCTTCCCTGTAAGCGTTTCCAGGCTGAAAGAAAAAGCCCCGAAAGTTCGGGGCTTTTTCATGTCTGGCGTTTCGCCAACGACTCAATCGTCGTCGTCGATCCAACCGCCCATTTCCTTCCAGCGGTTGACGATGCCGCAGAACAATTCGGCAGTCTTCTCGGTGTCGTAGCGCGCCGAATGAGCCTCGCGCCCGTCGAACTCGATGCCGGCTGCCTGGCAGGCCTTGGCCAGGACGGTCTGGCCATAGGCGAGGCCGGCCAGCGTGGCGGTGTCGAAGCTGGAGAAGGGGTGGAAGGGGTTGCGCTTGAGCGCGGTCCGGTTCACCGCGGCGTTGAGGAAGCCGAGGTCGAAGCTGGAGTTGTGGCCGACCAGGATGGCGCGTTTGCAACCGTTGGCTTTGATCGACTTGCGCAGGCCACGGAAGATTTCCGTCAGCGCGTGCTCCTCGCTCACCGCCATGCGCAGCGGGTGATCCAGCTTGATTCCGGTGAACTCCAGCGCGGCCTGTTCGATGTTGGCGCCTTCGAATGGCTCGACGCGGAAGAAGTGGGTGTGATCCGGGTAGAGGAAGCCCTGCTCATCCATGGCGATGGTGGTCGCGGCGATTTCCAGCAAGGCGTCGGTGGCGGCATTGAAACCGCCGGTTTCCACGTCCACCACAACGGGCAGGTAGCCGCGGAAGCGCGCCGCCATGGGGTGGCGGGGGCCTGACGGCAGGCTGCCGTCCAGTTCGTCGTCGTACAGGTCTTCGCTCACGCTTGTTCCTCCAGCAGGCGCCAGCGCAGTTTCTCGCCGGCACGCAGCGGCACCACTACCTGTTCGCCCAGCGGCAGGGTGGCGGGTGCGGTCCATTCCTCGCGTACGAGGGTGATGCGGTCGGTGTTACGCGGCAGGCCGTAGAAGTCCGGGCCGTGGAAGCTGGCGAAGGCTTCCAGCTTGTCCAGGGCGTTGCGTTGCTCGAAGGCTTCGGCGTACAGCTCGATGGCCGCATACGCGGTGTAGCAGCCGGCGCAGCCGCAGGCAGCTTCCTTGGCATGCTTGGCGTGCGGGGCCGAGTCGGTACCCAGGAAGAACTTGGTGCTGCCACTGGTGGCGGCATCCAGCAGGGCTTCCTGATGCACGTTGCGCTTGAGGATCGGCAGGCAATAGAAGTGCGGACGGATACCGCCTACCAACATGTGGTTGCGGTTGTACAGCAGGTGGTGGGCGGTGATGGTGGCGCCGACGTTGGCCGAGGCCGACTCTACGAATTGCACCGCGTCACCGGTGGTGATGTGCTCGAACACCACCTTCAGGGTCGGGAAACGCTCGACCACGCGGGTCAGGTGCTCGTCGATGAACACCTTCTCGCGGTCGAATACGTCGATCTCGCCGCGGGTCACTTCACCGTGGACCAGCAGCAGCATGCCGACTTCGGCCATGGCTTCCAGGGCCGGGAAGATCTTGTCGACGCTGGTGACGCCGGAGTCCGAGTTGGTGGTGGCGCCGGCCGGGTAGAGCTTGGCGGCGTGGACGAAACCGGAAGCCTTGGCCGCGCGGATGTCCTCCGGGCTGGTGCGATCGGTGAGGTAGAGCACCATCAGCGGCTCGAAGCGGCTGCCGGCCGGACGTGCCGACAGGATGCGCTGGCGATAGGCATCGGCTTCCTCGGCATTGCGCACCGGGGGCACCAGGTTGGGCATGATGATGGCGCGGCCGAAAGTACGGGCGGCATCGGCAACGGTATGGGCCAGGACGGCGCCATCACGTAGATGGATGTGCCAGTCGTCGGGACGCAGGAGGGTCAAACGGTCGGACATGAGGGGCTTCCAGGCGGGCAGAACTGGGCCGTCATGCTACCGGAAAAGCCCTCCAGGGGCACGCAGGGCTTGAGCCTGCGGCAAGCGGGCAACCAAATTTGCGCTCAAGTTTTGCCGAGCGGCACCGATATCCAGCAGGAACGCCGTAATTCCCCGTGGAGCCTGCCGTGCGCCAGCGCTATCTCGTCTTCCTGAGCTTGTTCGCCAGCCTGCCTGCCATGGCCATCACCTTCCAGACGCGTCTGGAGAAAGTCGAGTGGAAGGTCGAGGGCGACAAGTTCGAATGCCGCCTCTCGCAGCCCATCACGGACTTCGGTGCGGGCGAGTTCGTGCGCCGAGCCGGCGAGCAGGCCACCTTCCGCCTGAAGGCGCGCGAGCGCTGGATGGGGGCCGGCTCCGCCACCTTGCTGGCGGCTGCGGCGCCCTGGCAGCCGGGGAGGGGGGACATCAACCTCGGCGTCGTCAGCGTCGGGGGCGGTGAAGTACCCTTCAACAGTTCCCAGCAACAGGCTGGACGCCTGCTCACAGGCCTTTTGGAAGGCCGCAGCCCGCTGGTGCGCCACCGCACCCTGCAAGGCGGCGATGCCATGGAGGTACGCCTGCTGCCGGTGAAGTTCAATCAGGCCTATCAGGATTACCTGGCCTGCACCGCCAAGCTTCTGCCGGTGAACTTCGACCAGATCAGGCATCTGCAGCTCGGTTTCCCCGGCGGTGGCGTCGAGCTGGACGACATGGCCAGGGCCAAGCTGGAAATCATGCTCGACTTCATCAAGGCCGACCCCAGCGTCAATCACATCGAAATCGACGGTCACTCCGACAATAGCGGTAACCGCCTGACCAACCGCGATCTGTCGCGTCGCCGTGCGTTGACCGTGTTCGACTACTTTAAGGCCAATGGCTTCCCGGAGGCGCAAATGGTCATGCGTTTCCATGGTGAGCGTTATCCGCTGGCGCCAAACAACAGCTCGGCCAATCGCGCGAAAAACCGCCGCGCCACCGTACAGCTTTCCCGCGTCGAGTTGCCTGCGGAGGCCCCAGCGACCGCTCCGGCTTCGACCTCCACTCCGGCAGAGACACCTGCTCCCGCCGCTGCCCCGGTCCAAGCTCCCACCAAGCCTGGCGTCCAGGGCGCTGTCCCCAAATCCCAGTCGCCGGCCGGTTCCTGACCCGACCACTCGTCGCGCGGCCGACAGAATCTGTCGCCTCGTCGTCATAAGCTGTCGCGCCACTGTAATTTGGCCGCCAGGGTCAGTAGAATCACGGGTTTTTCGTACAACCCCCGTGGAGTTGATGGCATGGCGGACGTGAAGAAGGTTGTCCTGGCTTATTCCGGTGGCCTGGACACCTCGGTGATCCTCAAGTGGCTGCAAGATACCTATAACTGCGAAGTGGTGACCTTCACCGCTGACCTCGGCCAGGGCGAAGAGGTCGAGCCGGCCCGCGCCAAGGCCCAGGCAATGGGCGTCAAGGAAATCTACATCGATGACCTGCGCGAAGAGTTCGTCCGCGACTTCGTCTACCCGATGTTCCGCGCCAACACTGTCTACGAAGGCGAGTACCTGCTGGGTACCTCCATCGCCCGTCCGCTGATCGCCAAGCGCCTGATCGAAATCGCCAACGAGACCGGCGCCGATGCCATCTCCCACGGCGCGACCGGCAAGGGTAACGACCAGGTGCGTTTCGAGCTTGGCGCCTATGCGCTGAAACCGGGCGTGAAAGTGATCGCTCCCTGGCGCGAGTGGGACCTGCTGTCCCGCGAGAAGCTGATGGACTACGCCGAGAAACACGGTATCCCGATCGAGCGCCACGGCAAGAAGAAGTCCCCGTACTCCATGGATGCCAACCTGCTGCACATCTCTTATGAAGGCGGCGTGCTGGAAGACACCTGGACCGAGCATGAAGAAGACATGTGGAAGTGGACCACTTCCCCGGAAAGCGCGCCGGATTCCCCGACCTATATCGAGCTGACCTACCGTAACGGCGACATCGTCGCCATTGACGGCAAGGACATGACCCCGGCCCAGGTGCTCACCGAACTGAACCGTGTCGGTGGCATCAACGGTATCGGTCGCCTCGACATCGTCGAGAACCGCTACGTCGGCATGAAGTCCCGCGGCTGCTACGAGACTCCCGGCGGCACCATCATGCTCAAGGCTCACCGCGCCATCGAGTCCATCACCCTGGACCGCGAAGTGGCCCACCTGAAAGACGAGCTGATGCCGAAGTACGCCAGCCTGATCTACACCGGTTACTGGTGGAGCCCGGAGCGTCTGATGCTGCAGCAGATGATCGACGCCTCCCAGGCCAACGTGAACGGTGTGGTACGCCTGAAGCTGTACAAGGGCAACGTCATCGTGGTCGGTCGCAAGTCCGACGACTCCCTGTTCGACGCCAACATCGCCACCTTTGAGGACGATGCCGGCGCCTACAACCAGGCCGACGCTGCTGGCTTCATCAAGCTCAACGCCCTGCGCATGCGCATCGCTGCAGGCAAGGGCCGCAAGCTGTTCTGATAAGCTTGTCAGCATGAGCCTACGAACCCCGGCCATGAGCCGGGGTTCGCATTTATAGCCCGAGAAAACGGGCAACCGATGAGGAAGCAACGATGAGACTGCTGCATACCATGCTGCGAGTCGGCGACCTGGACAAATCCATCGCCTTCTACACCGAAGTGCTGGGCATGACCCTGCTGCGTCGCAAGGACTACCCGGACGGCCAGTTCACCCTCGCGTTCGTCGGCTACGGTGACGAAGCCCACAACAGCGTGATCGAGCTGACCTACAACTGGGGTGTGGACAAGTACGAGCTGGGTACCGCGTACGGTCACATCGCCCTGGAAGTGGATGACGTCTACAAGGCCTGCGAGGACATCCGCGCCCGTGGCGGCAAGGTCACCCGTGAGCCGGGGCCGATGAAACACGGCACCAGCATCCTGGCGTTCGTGGAAGATCCCGACGGTTACAAGATCGAATTGCTGTCTCCCTCTCGCAACGACTGAAGCTCTGTGCTGATATGAAACCGGGGCGCAATCGCCCCGGTCAGGAGGCGTGGTTCTATGGATGGTTCCGCAATCAGCTACGAACGTAATCTCGAATGCCTGGTTCGGGCCATCCAGGAGCTTTCCCTGGCCCGTGATCTCGACCGTATCGCCGAGATCGTGCGCAGCGCGGCGCGGGAGTTGGTCGGTGCCGATGGCGCTACCTTCGTCCTGCGCGATGGCGATCGCTGCTACTACAAGGACGAGGACGCCATCTCGCCATTGTGGAAAGGCCTGCGCTTCCCCATGGAGACCTGCATCAGCGGCTGGGCCATGCTCAATCGCGAACCTGCGGTGATCGAGGACATCTACCAGGACTCGCGCATCCCCCACGACGCATACCGCCCGACATTCGTCAAAAGCCTGGTCATGGTACCCATCCGCAGCATGGCCCCGGTGGGGGCTATCGGCACCTACTGGGCTACTCCGCGCCTCGCGAATGCGAGGGAGGTCGGGCTGCTGCAAGCCCTGGCGGACTCCACCTCGGTGGCCATGGAAAACGTCCAGCTCTACAACGAGCTGGAGCAGCGGGTCGTTGCCCGTACCCAGGAATTGGTGGCGGCCAACCGCCTGCTCTATGACGAAGCCTGCGAGCGCGAGCGTGTCGAGCAGGACATCCAGCGCTTTTCCATGACCGACGAACTCACCGGCCTGCATAACCGCCTCGGCTTCCTGCGCCACGCCCCCGAGGAGCTGGATGCTGCACGCCGGCGCGACATGCCTTGCCTGTTACTCCATCTGCAAGTGGACAGCAACGACAGCGGACCGGGCGAGAGCCTGCCGCTGGTGGCCGCGCGGATGCTGCGGGCGCAATTCCGTCGAAATGACCTTCTGGCGCGCCTTGGCGGTGGTGAGTTCCTCGTACTGACCACTGGCTACAGTGACCCGGATGCCGTGCTGCAACGCCTGCGTGCCGGTTTGGGTGCCTTCAACCGTGCTGCAGAGCAAAGCCTGACGCTGCGCATTGGCCATGCCGAGTCCAGTCGCGGTCAGGACCTCGATCAACTGCTGCTCGAAGCGGACAATGCCCTGCATCGCAGCGGGCCGGAACTGGGCTGACCCCCGATTCTGGCTGGACGCAGCGCTTCGCTATATAGTTCGCCACATAGCGGAAACCGATCATCCGGCCAACCCATGAACTTCCCCCTTGACCGTACCGACCTGGCCGCCATCTGGCTGACCCTGGAACTGGCAACCCTCACCACGGTGCTCCTGCTGTTACTGGGCACGCCCATCGCCTGGTGGCTGGCGCGCACCCGCTCACGCTTGAAGGGGGCCGTGGCTGCCGTGGTCGCCCTGCCACTGGTGCTGCCGCCCACCGTCATCGGTTTCTACCTGCTCGTCAGCATGGGCCCCCATGGGTTCATCGGGCAGTTCACCCAGAGCCTTGGGCTCGGCACCTTGCCCTTTACCTTCGCCGGCCTGGTGGTCGGGTCGGTGATCTACTCCATGCCTTTTGTGGTGCAGCCCCTGCAGAACGCCTTCACCGCCATTGGCCAACGTCCGCTGGAAGTGGCTGCGACCCTGCGCGCCAGCCCCTGGGACACATTTTTCTCGGTGGTACTGCCCTTGGCGCGCCCCGGCTTCGTCACCGCCTCCATCCTCGGTTTTGCCCACACGATTGGGGAGTTCGGCGTGGTGCTGATGATCGGCGGCAATATTCCCGAGAAGACCCGCGTGGTCTCGGTGCAGATCTTCGACCATGTCGAAGCCATGGAGTATGCCCAGGCCCACTGGCTGGCCGGCGGCATGCTGCTGTTCTCCTTCCTCATCCTGCTGGCGCTCAACACCAGCCGGCGCCTCAAACCCGGCTGGACCTGAGCCATGCAACAGATTCGTGCACGTTTCCGCCTGCGCCACCCGGGTTTTGCCCTGGAGGCCGACCTCGAACTACCCGGCCGGGGCGTCAGTGCCCTGTTCGGCCATTCCGGCTCGGGCAAGACCAGCCTGCTGCGCTGCATCGCTGGCCTCGAGCAGGCCGCCGAGGGGTTCCTGGAAGTCAATGGCGAGGTCTGGCAAGACAGCGCCCGTGGCCGTTTCCTGCCCACCCACAAGCGTCCCCTGGGCTATGTGTTCCAGGAAGCCAGCCTGTTCGAGCACCTCTCGGTGAAGCACAACCTGGCGTTCGGACTGCGGCGCATTCCTCCGGGGCAGCGTCGTGTCGAGCTGGAACAGGCTGTGGAGTTACTGGGAATCGGCCATTTGCTGGAACGCATGCCGGGCGGTCTGTCAGGCGGTGAACGGCAGCGCGTCGGCATCGCCCGCGCCCTGCTGACCAGCCCGAGCCTGCTGCTGATGGACGAGCCCCTGGCGGCGCTGGACCTCAAGCGCAAGGCCGAGATCCTGCCCTATCTGGAGCGCCTGCACGACGAACTGGATATTCCGGTGATTTACGTCAGCCACTCGCCGGAAGAAGTCGCGCGCCTTGCCGACCACCTGGTACTGCTCGACAACGGCCAGGTGCTGGCCAGCGGTCCGTTGGACCAGACGCTGGCGCGCCTGGACCTGCCCATCGCCCGGGAAGATGAAGCGGGTGTCGTGATCGAAGGGCGGGTGCAAGGTTTCGATGCCCGGTACCAGTTGCTGACCCTGGGGCTGCCCGGCAGCTCACTCAGTGTGCGGGTGGCCCACTCGCCAGTCGCCGAGGGCCGCTCCCTGCGCTTCCGGGTGCTGGCGAGGGATGTCAGCCTGAGCCTGGAAAAGCAGCGCGACAGCAGCATCCTCAACCTGCTGCCGGCGCGGGTGCTGGAGGAGTCCTCGGCCGCCAACCCGGCCCATGTACTCGTCCGTCTCGAGGTGGACGGCACGCCAATTCTGGCGCGCATAACACGCTTTTCCCGTGATCAGCTCGGTCTCTACCCGGGCCAGCCGCTCTGGGCACAGATCAAGTCGGTGGCGCTGCTGGCCTGAGGTTGGACAGCTCGCAGGGGATATCGCCTTTCATACCCGCCAACGAAGCGGCGTCCGGGGGCGGGAAGGGGGCCGAGGGCATCGTCCCGGATTACATCCGGCTACAGGGCTTGGGTCACACGGCGTCGTGATTCCCCGAAGGCTCCACGCACACGCAATTGCGTCCTGACTGCTTGGCTCGGTAGAGGCCACGGTCGGCGCGGCCGATCAGGCTGTCGAGCGAGTCATCCGGGTGCATCTGGGCCAGGCCGATGCTGGTGGTTACCTGCAGGTTCACCCCTTTGAAGGGATAGCGCTTGGCGGCCACTTCGCTGCGGACCTTCTCGGCCAACTGGTGGGCGGTGGAATTTCCGGTGTCCTTGAGCAGGATGATGAACTCCTCGCCACCCCAGCGACAGATGATGTCCGACTGACGCAGGCTGTCTCGCAGGTTCTGGGCGAAGCCCAGCAGCACCTCATCACCCGCCTGATGGCCGTAGGTGTCGTTGAGCATCTTGAAGTGGTCGAGGTCCAGCATCAGCGCCACCAGCGGTTTGCGGTCCCGCCGGGCTTCTTGCAGCGCCTGGCCGGCGAGCAACTCGAAGCCGCGCCGGTTCGGCAGGCCGGTCAGGCTGTCGGTGGTGGCCAGCGCGGCGATGCTGTGCTGGTAACGGCGCATCAGGCGGGTCACCAGCACCAGCACGACGGCGGTGACCAGCAGGCAGATCATCAGGTTTAGGTAGAGGGTGTTGCGCAGGCTGGCGAGCAGGCCGCCTTCGTGTTTGTCGACGAACAGGTACCAGTCCAGCTCGGGGATATAGCGCACGTTCAGGTAGTGGTCGCGGCCGCGTTCGTGGTACTCGAATTTGCCGGTCTGCGGACGGCGCAGCTTGGCCTGCAGGTCTTCAAGACCCGGCACCTCCGCCAGGGACTGGCCGGCCCGCGCACCCAGCGGGCCGCCGTCCGCCCCGGTGAGGACTATGCGCCCAGCGGTATCGACGAAGTAGACGCTGCGGTCGTAGCGGCGTTGGTATTCGTCTATCAGCTTGATCACTGCATCTACCGTCAGGCCGACGCCGGTGGCGCCGAGGAACTTGCCGTCGTAGTCGAACACCTTGTAGTTGATGAAGATGGTCAACTGGTCCTGGTTGGCCATGTCCACATCGACGTTGATTTCGTAGGGCTCCTTCATGTCCCGCACGCGGAAGTACCAGATGTCCCGGGGCTCCTTCGGGTTCACCTTTTTCAGCACACCCTTGGTCTGGTAGTAGGTGAGCGTGCGGTCTGAGATGAAGAAGCTGGTGAAGGCGCCGTAGTGCTCCTGGATCTCGCGCAGGTAGCGGGTCATCTGCTCGACGTCCTTCTCACCCAGCATCACCCAGTCACGCACGAAGGTGTCGCGGCTCATCATCGAGGAAATCAGAATGGGCCGAACCAGGTCCTTCTGGATTTCCGAGTAGACGTTGTCCGAAGTCAGCGGCAGTTCGGTGTTGATGAGGCTGTTGCGAATGGACTTGAGCGACGCCTGGTAACTCACCAGAGAGGTGGCCAGGAAGCCGCTGCCGAGCAGCAGTACCAGGGTGACGACCAACAGGCGATGGCTTTGCTTGGCGTGTTCTTTTAACGGCATCGGGCAATCTGGCCTCTGAGTAGTGGCGCAATGCTAGCGTGCGCTAATGCGAGCGTCACGGACGGGTACTTGACGCCAGGCTAACGGCGTCTCCTGCCTTTTCGCGGGGCCCTTCGCGCGGAAACTCCGGGGGTGAATCGATCCAGGGCTCCAGGCGTTGGCCGACGCTGAGCCACAGTCGAAAGCGCGGCGGTGCGTCGCCATTGCGGTTGCGCGCCAACTCCTCGTCCAGCCTTTCGCGCCAGGCGTGGGGGACGTTGATATCGGTAATGCGCAGTCGGCTGATCTGACCGGTCAGGTGTCCCTCGCGTACCCAGGCGCTCACGTGACCGGGCACGATGGCGTAGCGGCTGCGGTCAGGGTAACGACTGCGCAGGACCTCCCTCTCCACACCCACATCCACGGCAAGAAGTCGGCTGTCGCGTTGCTCTGCATCTTCAACATAGTCGCGGGCGGCGCTTTCGGCGTCCTGCCGGCGCTTATCGGTTGGCGCGGCGCGCAACTCGCTGCGGGCCTTCCTCAGCTGTTGGTTAGCGCGTTCGAGTTCGGCCTTGTGTGCCGGGCCGTCCAGTTCCAGCACCACCAGTGCTTCGCGGTTGCGGTTGTCGAAACGCCGTCCATCGCGCCCTTCGGTGGTGAAACCCAGGCCCAACAATTGGGCCTCGCTCAGCATAAGGCTCTGCTAGCGGTCATTGCTCGCGGGATCGCTGGGACGGCGCCAGTCCAGACGCAGGGCCAGGCCGCTGTTTTCTCGGTCGGCCCAGTCGTGGCTGCGGCGCAGTTCGCGCTCGCTGAGCAGCAGGCGGCTGTCCGGCTCGCCACTTCGGTTCAGCCAGACGCCACCCAGGGCGATGGCGTTGGTCAGGCCGATCAGGGCGAGTCCGCCGAGCAGTGCGTTGCGGGTTCTCATGTGCGCTGGCCCCCTTTGTGGGGGCGGCGCAGGCGACCCAGCACCAGCAGGATGAGCACGGCGACCAGGCCAAGGACGAGGAAGAACAGGTACTTGGGCATCACCGCCCACCACCAGTCGAACAGCTTGATATAGAGGAAGAGGACGAAGAACAGCAGGCTGGTGTGCACCACTTCTGGCCAGTCGCGGCGGTTGCCGAGCCAGATGGCCAGGGCCGCGCCGCCGAAGCCGAGTAGCTGATAGATGACTTCCACCAGGTCGCCTGACCAGGGCAGGTAGCTGCCGTCAGCCCAGGTGGCCAGTACCAGCACCGGCACGAACAGACCGAATAAGCCCAATACCCGGAAGATTGCGGCGAAACCGCTGTAGCGCGCCTGAGAGATGAACTGCGGCACCAGGAAGATCAGCAATCCGGCAGGCAGCAGGTGTTCCGGCCGCTCGGTGCAATCCAGCCAGTAGAGCCCGCTCCAGCTCGCCAGGCGGGTGGCCACGAACGTCATGATGCACGCCAGTCCGGCTCCCAGCAGGAGCCGTACCTCGCAGGCGTAGGCCAGCAGCAGGGCGTAGGCGGCCCAGGGCAGCAGGGCCTTGTCGCTGGGGGTGATGTTGAAGATCTGCCCGAGCATGACGACATTCAGCACGAAGCAGGCGAAGGCCAGGATCGCCGTCAGCTTGGTGAAGTAGCCGGAGGGCGCGCGCTGGCGCAGCAGCAGGGTGAGCAGCAGGCTGCCCAGGGAGAAGCCGGTGAGAATGCCCACCTGGGCGGTTTCCGGGAACAGGCCCCAGAACTGATAAAAGAAGAACAGCAGGCTGGCGGCCAGGGCCAGGGCGCCCAGCAAGGAGGCGATGCGCATGCCCAGCGACAGGCGTCGGGCCTGGGCGTCCGAGTCGATGTCGAAGGCGCTGCGGTAGTCCGCCAGCAACCGGCGATGGTGCGCGCCGAGGTGCTCGATCTGTTCCGCGGAAAGCAGCAGCGCCTGCTCATCGTGCAGGCGCTCCACTTCCCGGTAGAAGGCCTGGATGTCGTCGGCGCGGTGTTGTGCCTGGTCGCGGCTGAGCGGCGGCATTGCGGGTCCTTTTGCGTGCGGTGCCGCTTGAACTGTAGGGCCGCGGATGGGGAGCGGCAATGGGGGCTGGATGTTTCTGTAGGGATTTCAGCCCAAGAGATTCCTCACGCTTCTTCCATCACCACCACCCGCTGCCCGGCACGCACCGGCGAACCCGGCTGCACCCGTACCTCGCACACGACGCCATCACGGGGCGCGATGAGGGGGATTTCCATCTTCATGGATTCGAGGATCACCAGCGTGTCCCCGGCCTTCACGCTGGCGCCTGCTTCCACCTGCACCTGCCAGAGGTTGCCGGCGATATGGCTTTCCACAGCATGCTGGCCGGCCCCCAGCGGGGCATCCTCGCCGAGGTCAGCGGCGACGTCCTCGCTTTCGAAATGCGCCTGGCCGGAGGCGATCCAGCGTTCCCGCTCGGCATTGAAGGCCGCTTGCTGCTGCTGGCGGAAGGCGGCGATGCCTTCGGCTTCGCGGGTGAGGAAGGCCTGGTAGTCGGCCAGGCACAGCTCGCTTTCTTCGATTTGCAGTGGATAGCGACCCAGGGGGAAGTCGCGGCGGATGCACAGCAGCTCTTCGGCGGATACCGGGTAGAAGCGGATCTGGTCGAAGAAGCGCAGCAACCAGGGTTTGCCGGCGAAAGCTTCCACTTCGCGGTAGCGGTTCCACATCTGTAGGGTACGGCCGACGAACTGGTAGCCGCCGGGGCCTTCCATGCCATACACGCACATGTAGGCGCCGCCAATACCCACCGAGTTTTCGGCGGTCCAGGTACGTGCCGGGTTGTACTTGGTGGTCACCAAACGATGGCGCGGGTCCAGCGGCGTGGCCACCGGGGCACCGAGGTAGACGTCGCCCAGGCCCATGACCAGGTAGCTGGCGTCGAACACGGTGCGCTGTACCTCGTCCAGGTTTGGCAGGTCGTTGATGCGGCGGATGAACTCCAGGTTGCTCGGGCACCAGGGGGCGTCCTTGCGGACCGTGGTCATGTATTTCTCGATGGCCAGTTGGCAGGCTGGGTCATCCCAGGAGAGCGGCAGGTGGATGATACGCGACGGCACTTTCAGGTCGCCGGCAGCGCAGACGCCATCCCAGAGCCCGCCAATGATTTCCAGCAGCGCCTCCAGGGGCAGGGTTTCCGGCTGGTAGTGCACTTGCAGCGAGCGAATGCCCGGCGTCAGGTCGATCACGCCATCCAGGGCTTTGGCCTCCAGCGCCTGCATCAGCGCATGGGCACGGAAGCGCAGCACCAGGTCCAGCTCCGGCGCACCGATCTCCAGCAGCAGGTGGGTGTCGCCGGAGAGGCGTGCGACCAGGCGTTTGTCGGCGTCACCCAGGTCGAGCACGACGGGTGAAGGGAGCGCAAGACTGCCCCCTCTCCCAGCGGGAGAGGGCTGGGGTGAGGGGGGATTGGCGTGCGCTGAGCTTTCCCTCACCCCCGCCCCCTCTCCCAGAGGGAGAGGGGAGACAGCCCGTGCCTCCGCGATGCTCACCGGCACGAACCTTACTTTGTCCCCCGCCTTCAACTGCCCCAGTTGCCACAGGTCCGCTTCGATGAGGGTTACCGGGCACACGAAGCCACCCAGGCTCGGGCCGTCCGGGCCGAGGATCACCGGCATGTCGCCGGTGAAGTCCACGGCGCCGATGGCGTAGGGGTTGTCGTGGATGTTGGAGGGGTGCAGGCCGGCTTCGCCGCCGCTCTCACGCACCCATTCCGGCTTGGGCCCGATCAGGCGCACGCCGGTGCGGCTGGAGTTGAAATGCACTTCCCAGTCGGTGGCGAAGAAGGTCTCGATGTAGGCAGGGGTGAAGTATTCCGGTGCGCCATGGGGACCGTAGATCACCCGCAGGGTGCGAACTTCCGGCAACTCGGTGCGCAGGGCCGGTGCCAGGGATTGACCGGCGCTGTGATCGGTCAGGGGTGGCAGGTGCAGCACATCACCGGCGCGCAGGGCGCGGCCGCCGTGACCGCCGAACTGGCCAAGGGTGAAGGTGCTCTTGCTGCCGAGGTAGTCCGGCAGTTGCAGGCCCCCACGCAAGCAGAGGTAACTGCGTGCGCCCGCACCGGCGATAGTGCCGAGGGCGAGGGTAGCGCCGGCCGGCACCCGCAGGGCGGTATCCATGGGCTGAGGCTGGCCATCCAGCGTCAGCGGGATTGGCGCGCCGGTGACGGCGACCACTGCATCGCAATTGAAGCGCAGGCTGGGGCCGCTCATGGTGATTTCCAGGCCCGCCGCGCCCTCCGGGTTGCCCAGCAGGCGGTTGCCCAGGCGCAGGGCGCGGCTGTCCATGGGGCCGGACGGCGGCACGCCAACCGCCCAGTAACCGAGGCGGCCGGGGTAGTCCTGCACGCTGGTCTGGGTACCGGCGGCCAGCACTTCGAAGGTGCTGGCCCGGTAGCTCAGGCCTTCCAGGCAGCGGGTCCAGGGCGAGCCACTGGCGAAGGGCGCGTCCTTGAGTATCTGCCGCAAGTAGTTACGGTTGCTTTCCACGCCATACAGCAGGCTCTGGTCGAGGGCCTGGTCGAGGGCCGCGCTGGCCTCATCACGGCTCGGCGCCCAGGCGATGAGTTTGGCGATCATCGGGTCGAAGTAGGGCGGGATTTCGCACCCGGCTTCCACCCAGGTATCGATGCGCAGCGAGCGACCATCGGCAGGCGGGAACTGCACGGCGGTGAGCAGACCGGGGCAAGGCTGGAAGTCGCGGCCCGGGTCTTCGGCATACAGCCGTGCCTGGATGGCGTGGCCGCTCGGGCTCAGCCCTTTGGCCAGTTCGGCGAGCGGCGGCAGGTCCCCGGCGGCCAGTTCGACCATCCAGCGCACCAGGTCGACGCCCCAGACCTGCTCGGTGACGCCGTGCTCCACCTGCAGCCGGGTATTCACTTCGAGGAAGTAAAAGCGCTCGGCCTCGCTGTCGTAGACGAACTCCACGGTACCGGCGCTGCGGTAGCTAACGGCCCTGGCCAGCTTGATGGCGGCGGCGCAGAGCGCTTCGGCCATGCCAGCGGGCAGGTTTGGCGCCGGCGTTTCTTCCAGCACCTTCTGGTTGCGTCGTTGCACCGAGCAGTCGCGCACGCCCAGGGCGATCACTTCGCCACGGCCGTCGCCGAATACCTGTACTTCCAGATGGCGTGCGCGCTGGATGTACTTCTCGATGAATACCCCAGCATCGCTGAAGTTGTTCTGCCCGAGGCGCTTCACGGCGTCGAAGGCTTCGCTCAGTTCGGCCGCGCTGCGGCACACGCGCATGCCGATGCCACCACCGCCGGCAGTGCTTTTCAACATCACCGGGTAACCCACCTGTTCGCCGGCGGCGAGGGCCGCGGTGAGGTCTTCCAGCAGTTCGGTACCTTCGAGCATCGGCACGCCGTACTGTTTGGCCAGGGCGCGGGCCGTGTGCTTGAGGCCGAACACGCGCAGTTGCTCAGGCGTCGGGCCGACGAAGGCGATACCCGCGGCCTCGCAGGCTTCGGCGAACGCGGCGTTTTCCGAGAGGAAGCCGTAGCCGGGGTGGATAGCCTGGGCGCCGCTGTCGCGGGCAGCCTGGAGAATCTTGTCGACCACCAGATAGGTGCTGGCTGCCGGGCCGTCACCCAGGCTGATGGCCTGGTCCGCCTGCTGGATATGCAGGCTGGCGGTGTCGGCTTCGGAATACACGGCCACGCTGCGTACATCGAGTTGGCGCAGGGTACGCAGGATGCGGCAGGCGATGGCGCCGCGGTTGGCGATCAGGAGTTTGTCGAACATGAGGCTTTCCTCATGATTGGCGGGCCGTCCCGCCGCTAAAGGGTCTGCACCACGGTCGTCCGTGGTGGGAAATCATTCGTAAGAAAGGTCGGGCGGCGTTCCGCGAGCGGAGCGAAACCCATCACTGCTCGATGGGTTTCGCAGGCTCTACCCATCCTGCGGGGGATGGGTGCAGGCACTGCCCCGAGCGGCTCTGGCAGAGCAGGAAGAGCCAGGCGCGCAGCTGCTTCAATCCCATACCAGCACCTCGGCGGGTGTCGGGTTGTAGGCGTTGCAGGGGTTGTTCAGCTGTGGGCAGTTGGAGATCAGCACGATGATGTCCATGTGCGCCTTGAGCTCGACGTACTTGCCAGGGGCGGAGATGCCGTCCTCGAAGGTCAGGCCGCCTTCCGGGGTGACCGGTACGTTCATGAAGAAGTTGATGTTGGCGCTGATGTCGCGCTTGCTCAGGCGGCCATCGTGCAGGCTGGCGCGCAGGAAGTTGTCGCGGCAGCTGTGCATGTAGCGCTTGTCCAGGGCGTAGCGCACGGTGTTGCTTTCCTGGGCGCAGGCGCCGCCGAGGGTGTCGTGGCGACCACAGGTGTCGGCGGTGAGGGTCAGCATCGGATTGCCGAGGTTGGAATAGAGCACGCTGCCGGCGCTGAGGTAGACGCGGTTCTGCCGGCGCAGGGTGCGCTGTACGTCATAACGCTCGCGTGGGTTGTGGGCGCTGTAGAAGAGGGTGTCCACTGCCTGGTTGCCTTCCAGGTCCAGCAGGCGCAGGGTCTGGCCGGCTTTCACTTCGGTCATGAAGGGCTCGCCGGCGGCGATCACGGCGCGGTAGACGGCGGCTTCGGAGTGTCTTTCGCTGTGGGTCAGGTTCATGTCGGTGGCCCTCAGATATACAGGCGTTCGGTGTTGTGGAAGCCGCGACCGTTCTCCGGGCGCGAGGTGCGGCAGAGCAGGGTGATGCCGTCGCTCTGCACCTGTTGCCAGGCGAGTTGCACCGGCTTGGGCGCATATTCCGGGGCGGGGTCCATGGGGTGCTGCAGGGCGGTGAGCACTACCAGCGTGTCCATGGGGGCGTAGAGCTCGATGTAGTCACCGGCCTTGGAGTTGCCGGGCTGGAAGTGGAAGCAGCCGTCGCTGTCCACGGTGACCTTGCTGAACAGGTTCAGGCACATCAGCAGGTCTTGCAGGTTGAGGTCCCACTTGCCCATTTCCACCAGCAGGTTGTCCACGCCGTTGCGGAAGAATCCGTTGCGCAGCTCCTGGTAGCGCCCGGCGCCGTACTTTTCCTTCACCTCCTCTGCGTTGAGCACGCCGCCGAAGCTGTCGTGCCAGCCGCAGGTGTCGGCGGTGATGGCCGCCAGCACCCGGCCCATGTCGGAGTAGAGGCAGTGACCCGCGGTGAGTTTGGCGGTGTGCTGGCACTTGAGGCTGTCGGGCAGGTTCAGGCGCTCGCTCTTTTCTTGCGCGTTGAGCAACAGCAGGTTGACGTTGGCACCGCCTTCGATATCGGTGATGCGCAGCTGCTGGCCGCGCTTGAGCACGAAGGAGGTGTGGCCGCCGCCGGGGACGGTTTCTTCATAAAGGGTCGGGCGCAGGGCCAGGGAAGCGGTCATGGGCAGGCTCCTTGTCATTGGGCGATGGCGGGCTGCAGGGCGGAAGTGACTCGCTCCGGCAGGGCCTCGAAGGCCGCGCGGGCGGCGCGGCGGTCGCTGTTCAGGGGAATGTCGTAGGTGATGCGCGCGCCATAGGCATTGGGTGCCTGCTGGTCATGGCGCACCTTGTCGAAGACCATCAGCCGAGTGCCCAGGCTGAAGCCTTCGGAGAGGTCGTGGGTGACCATGAAGACGGTCAGCCGGGTTTCGTTCCAGAGGCCGAGCAGCAGCTCGTGCATGTCCTTGCGGATGCCCGGATCGAGGGCGCCGAAGGGTTCGTCGAGCAGCAGCACGCGCGGTTTCATGATCAGTGCCTGGGCAATGGCCAGGCGCTGCTGCATGCCGCCGGAGAGCTGGCTGGGGTACTTGTCCAGGGCATGGCCCAGACCGACCTTGCCGAGAATGGCGGCAGCCTCTTCGCGGGCGGATCGCTTGGCGCCGCCGAACAGTCGGCCAAACAGGGGCGAGCGAGGCAGTTCCAGGCCAAGGGCGACGTTGTCCAGCACCGACAGGTGGGGGAACACCGAGTAGCGCTGGAACACCACGCCCCGGCTGGCGTCGGGCTCGGCCATCAGTGGTTGGCCGTCCAGCAGGATGCTGCCGCGGCTGGGGGATTCCTGGCCCAGCAGCATGCGCAGGAAGGTGGATTTGCCGCAGCCGGAAGCGCCGACCAGGGTGCAGAACTCACCTTCGTTGACTGACAGGCTGAGGTTTTCGAGGACGACCTGGTCAGCGTATTCCTGCCAGAGGTTTTTCACTTCAATGAATGCGCTCATGCCTTGGCTCCGTCATACCAGGGGAAGGCCAGCCGCGTGAGCTGGCGCAGGCCAAGGTCCATCAGCCAGGCGAGCAGGGTGATCCACACCACGTAGGGAAGGATCACATCCATGGCCAGATAGCGGCGGACCAGGAAGATGCGGTAGCCCAGGCCATCGGTAGAGGCGATGGCTTCGGCGGCGATCAGGAACAGCCAGGCAGAGCCCAGCACCAGACGCAGGGAGATCAAGAGGCGCGGCATGAGCTGCGGCAGGACCACCCGCAGAATCAGGGTCCAGGTGTTGGCGCCGAGGGTCTGCGCCTTGATCAGCAGCTCGCGGGGGATTTCCCGGGCGCGCTGCTCCATGTCGCGGGCGATGCTGGGAGCGACGCCGATGACGATCAGCATCACCTTGGACAGCTCGCCCAGGCCGAAGACGATGAACAGGATCGGCAGTATCGCCAGCGGCGGAATCATCGACAGCACCGTCAGCAGGGGTGACAAGGGCGCGCCGAACAGCGGCAGGGTGCCGGCGGCGATGCCCAGGGTGAGGCCCAGCAACGCGGCAATGGAAAGCCCCAGCGCCAGGCGCTTCAGGCTCGAGGCGCTGTCCTGCCAGAACAGGTAGTCGCCGCTGCGCTTGTCTTCGGTGAAGGCCAGACGTTCCACCGCGTCACTCATCTGCGCCGCGCTCGGCAGCAGCTTGTCGTTGGGGTTTTCCGTAAGCCGCGCCGCCGAGCCGGTGAAGTAGGCGAACAGCAGCAGGGCAAAGGGCAGCAGGATCAGGATCAGGCGGCCGGCGCGGTCTGGTTGGCGGTTGATCAGGCGCATGGCGGTTACTCGATTGCGTGGAGCAGCTTTTCGCAGGTTGGTGCGGGCCACGTTGGTCCGTGGAGCGAGGCCCAACGTTGGGCCGCGCTTAACTTGGCGCCAACCTACGTACGGGGACCGGAGGTCAGAGCTGCCCGTCGGCGGCCAGCTGCACGTAGGTCGGGTCGAAGCGCAGCTTCACGTTGCCCTTGTCACCGGTGACCACGCCCTTGGCGAAGCTCATGCCGACTGCGTTGGCGTCCTTGGCGCCTTCGCCGAGCAGACCGTGGCGGAAGCTGAAGTTGGCCACCTTGTCCATGGTTGCCGGCAATTTCGGGCTGGTGACGAAGGCCAGGGCATCGGCCGGGGTGTGGAACAGGCGGGTGGCGTCCAGCTGGGTCTGGTAGCCGGCCAGGTCGGTGCCGGAAGCCTTGGCCATGTGTTCCAGGGCGGCAGCGCTTTCGGCGGTGTTGGCGTTCATCAGCGCGACGATCTCGAACCAGGCGCCGGTCAGTGCCTTGCCCAATGCCGGGTTGTCCTGCAGGGTCTCGGTGTTGACCACCATCATGTCCATGATTTCGCCGGGGACCTTGCTGGAGTCGAACACCAGGCTGGTGCCAGGCTTGGCCTTGATGTCGGCGAGCATGGGGTTCCAGGTGGTCACGGCCTGGACTTCGGCGGTATCGAAGGCGGCGGCGATGTCGGCGTCGGAGGTGTTCACCACCTTCACGTCTTTCTCGGTGAGGTCGGCGCGCTCCAGGGCGCGGGCCAGCAGGTAGTGGGAGACGGACAGCTCCACCAGGTTGATGGGCGTGTCCTTGAGATCGGCCAGGGTCTTGCCTTCACCCTTGAGCACCACGCCGTCGTTGCCGTTGGAAAAGTCACCGACGATCAGTGCGGTGCTGTCCACGCCGCCGGCGGCGGGAATGGTCAGGGCATCCATGTTGGTCATGGTGCAGCCGTCGAACTGGCCAGCGGTGTATTGGTTGATCGACTCGACGTAGTCGTTGAGCTGGGTGACCTGGATCTCGATCCCGTACTTCTTCGCCCATTTGTCGACGATGCCCTTGGTGGCGCCGTACTCCCAGGGCATCCAGCCGGCGTAGATGGTCCAGCAGACGTTGAAGCTGTCCTTCTGGGCGGCGGAGGTGTTGAAGCTGAGGGCGGCGGCGAGGCCGGCGACGGCGAGAGCGAACAGACGGGACTTGCGCATGGAGAACCTCCAGTTCGGTTGAGGGCGGGCGGAGCTGCGCGGCACTTTCCCTGTAAAGGGGCGCGTTCTCCCGGGCTTTTGTCCCGCCGTGTAACCTCGCTGGAGGTCGCCAGCTCTCGGACCAGTCATCCGCTTTCGCGAACCGGAACCCTAGCCAGCCATTGCAAATTGTGGTGCCGCGAACCCGGTGGTCCGGGTAGTTCCTGCACGCCTTTGTCAAAGCGAAGGCCGTGCCAAGTTGCTGAGACGGCTCTGCCACGGGCTTTTCGCCGACCGGCAAGGGCGGCATGAAGCTGAGGGATGCCCGCTCATGGGGCGGCTGGCTTCAACTTGGTGCGTAGCAACAACTGGAAAAGGATTTTTCCGACAGGGAGCGAGCGCTGATCTGTAGGACCCGTTGTCCAACGCAGTGGGAGCAATCCCAGTCGCCGACATCTGTCTGCGCCATCCCTAGCGGTCGAAGGAGGCCGCCATGTCCTATCGATCATTCTTCCTTGCCGTGCTGAGCCTGACCCTGGGCGGCTGTGCCGTCTATGACTACGACAACGACTACTACGGACGTCGCTACTACGGCGACGACGATTACCGCGTCCACCGCTACTACAACGACCCGCCTCGGACGAACTATTACATCGTCGACCAGCGCTACGACGACCGTCACTACGAGCGCCGCTATTACGATCGCCGCCACTATGATGGTCGCAAGGACTACTACAAGTCCGACAAGCACCGCTACGACAGGCGCTATTACGACAACGACCGCAAGTACCGCCACGACCGGCGTTACGACCAGCCGCGCCAGGACAACTTCCAGGAGCGCCGCCACGACTACACGCCGCGCCTGCAGACCTGGGGCAAGAACAACCACCACCAGCCCGGTTACCGTCAGCCCGGCAACCACCAGAAAAGCTATCGCCAGAGCAACTACCGCCAGCAGTACCGGGTGCAACCGGGCTACGAGGCAAGGCCGCACAACAATCCCCGCTATAACAACCGCAGCAGCTGGTCGATGGAGAACCGCCGCTAGTCGGCAGGAAAGCGGCTGTCCTCTTCCAGCAACAGCGCCCGCATTGCCCGCGCAGCCGGAGACAGGCTGCGTGCGGCAAGGCTGACCACGCCATAGGCCGATGAGGTCCCGGTGCTGGCCAGCGGCTCCAGCACCGCCAGGCGACCGGCATTCACGTCCTCGGCGACGACATCCCAAGGCGCCATGCTGATCACGTCGCTCTCGGCGACTACCGCCTTCAACACCATGAAGTTGTCGCATTCGATGCCCAGCGGCCTTTCGCTGCCGGCGAGTTCGCCCAGGGCCAGCGCCACCTCGACGGGTAGTTGGGTGCCGGCCAGGGCGTAGCGACCCAGGTCGTTCAGTCGTATCCGATCCTGTTCCAGCAACGGATGGCCCGGGCGGCAGAACAGAGTGCCGGCGTGGCGCCGCAAGGGAACGATATCCAGCATGGGATCGCCCTGGAGTTCGCGGATGTCAGCGACGAATAGCTCGATGGCGTCGTCCAGCAGTTTCTGGCGAAGGCTGTGCCAGTTTTCCAGGCTGAGTTGCACCCGAACGCCCAGGTGCTGGCTGGCGAAGCGTCCCAGGGCACGTGGTACCAGCCGGGCGGCGGGGTAAGGGCCGGCGCCCAGGCGCAGTTCGCCGCTGTCGAGGTTCTCCAGCTGGGTTACCGCGCTGCGCAGGGCTCGGCTGCCGTCCAGCAGGCGCCTGGCATGTTCCAGTACCAGGCGGCCGTGGGAGGTCAGGCTGACCTGGCGTGGACCACGGTCCAGCAGACTGCAGCCGAGGCTCGCTTCCAGGGCCTGGATGCTGCGGCTGAGCGCAGGCTGGCTGAGATTGACCGCTTCCGCGGCGCGGGCGAAATGGCCATGTTCGGCAAGGGCCACGAAGTGGCGGAGCTGGCGAAGATCATTCATGCGTGGTTTGCATCGATATATGGAAAGGAATGCATTGGAATTATTAGCAGACGCCTGCCAGCCTGTCTCGGCCTATAACAACAATCCCCGAGCGAACCATGCGCATCTCCACCCGTTTCAGCGGCCTGCTCCTGGCGGCCGCACTGCCCCTGGGCGCCGACGCCTCACTGCCGGAAGAGTCCATCGCGCCTAGCATCAACGCCGAACTGGCCGAGCACACCAAGCATTTCAGCGAGAAGGTCTACAAGATCGCCGACAACGTGTACTCGGCGGTCGGCTGGAACCTCGCCAACAGCGTGATGATCGAGGCGCCCGAAGGCCTGATCATCGTCGATACCGGCGAGTCGGCCGAGCAGTCGCGCAAGGTGCTGGTGGAGTTCCGCAAGATCAGCGACAAGCCGATCAAGGCCATCGTCTACACCCACTTCCATCCCGATCACATCAACGGTGTGAAGGGATTCGTGAGCGAAGAGCAGGTGAAGAGCGGCGAGGTGCAGATTTACGCCCAGGAAACCCTGCTGGAAAACGTCGTCACCCAGGGCGCGCTGGTTGGCCCCATCCTCGGCATGCGTTCGGGCTACAGCTTCGGGGCCGCCCTGCCGGATTCCGACAAGAAGGACATGAACGCCGGGCTCGGTCCGCTGGCCCATGAAGCCAGCTCCACCTTCATTGCGCCCACCATTACCTTCAAGGACAAGCTCGATACCACCATCGCCGGTCTGCCGGTGCAGTTCCTCCATGTGCCCAGCGAGGCGCCCGACGAAATCGTGCTGTTCCTGCCGCAGAACAAAGTGCTGATCAGCGCCGAGGTGACCCAGGGCCCGACCTTGCCGAACATCCACACCCTGCGCGGCACCAAGTTCCGTGATCCGGTGGTCTGGGTGAACAGCCTCGACAAGCTGCGCGCCTTCCAGGCCGACTACATGGTGCCGCTGCACGGCCAGCCAGTGTCCGGCAAGGACAAGGTGGAAGAGGTGCTGCGCATGACCCGCGATGCCATCGCCTTTGTCCACGACCAGACGGTGCGCTGGATGAACAAAGGCCTGACGCCCGATGAGCTGGTGGAGAAGGTCAAACTGCCCCCATACCTGGCCGGCTACACGCCCTACCTGCGTGAGTACTACGGCACGGTGAAACACAGCGTGCGGCAGATCTACCAAGGCTACCTGGGCTGGTTCCAGGGTGATCCGGTGGACCTCGATCCGACCCCGCCGGCAGAAAAGGCCAAGCGTCTGGTCGAACTGATGGGCGGCCGTGACAAAGTGTTGATGGCGGCAGGCGGGGCCTACCTCAAGGGCGACTATCAATGGGCCGCCGAACTGGCCAGCTACGCCATCCGCATCGACCACGGCGACCAACTGGCCCGCGAGATCAAGGCCCGCAGCTTCCGTCGTCTGGGCTACGCCAGCATGAACATCAATTGGCGTAACTGGTACCTGATGAGCGCCATGGAGCTGGAAGGCAAACTCGACGGTGATGCCGCCCTGCAACTGTCCCAGGGCATGCGCAATGCCTTCCTGTCCCCGGATATGCTGAAGAACCTGCCGGCGCGCATCTTCCTGCAGAACTGGGTGACCCGTATCGATCCCGAAAAGAGCGCGGGGGTGAACCTGACCCTGGGCTTCGTCTTCCCCGACATCAAGGAAGCGTGGGCCCTGGAGGTGCGCCGAGGCGTGGCGGAACTGCACAAGGGCATCCCCGAAGGCACCACGCTCAAGCTGACCTTCGACAAGACCTACCTCGACACCGTGATCAGCGGCGAGAACGGATTGCTCAAGGGGGCTCTGCTGGGCGACGTGAAGGTGGACGGCAACCTGCTCGACATCAAGACCTTCCTCGGCTGCTTCGACTTCGAGGACGCGCCCATCGCCCTGACCCTGCGCTGAGTCTCCAACCGAAAGTGCGGAGAGCCCGGTGGTTCCAGGCGGCACACTGGCCACCTGGTCCGCACATTCGGGAGACATCATGCACCTGCCATCCTTTCTCAAGGGTGCCCTGGCCATGTTTTGGCTGGTGGCTCTGCTAAACCTCATCCATCCCTTCGGCGAGCCGTTGCAACAGCCCTTGCTGTTGGCGGCCGGCGCGATCCTGCTGGCCCACATAGGCGAGGCAGTCCTGTTCAATCGCAAGCTGAAAGCACGCCCCCATCCCTGGCTGGAACGGCTGCAAGTGCTGCTGTTCGGCTTCCTGCATCTGCGCGGTCTGCGCTGAGAGCGTCTCCTGTCTCGTAGGTTGTGGCTGAGCTCTGCGAAGCCCAACACATCCGGTGTTTCACTTTGGGTCGCTTGGCGTTAGGAGCCGCGTGGCCCGCACCAGACCGCGTCGTGATACTGCCCGGTGGGGGCAAAATGCCATTGTTTTTTTCAGGGCCAGCCCGCACCATTCGCGCCGTGTTCCATGGGGCCCCGATGGCCTCCTAGACGGGATGGTGGATGTTCCAAGGTTGCGTTCAGGCCTGGCGTACGCGCAGGGGATGGCGGAGGCCGGCCCTGGTCGCGGCGTTGCTGCCGATGCTACTGGTCGGTGCATTGCAGGCGGACTGGGATTTCACCCTGATCAGCCGGCGTGCCGAATCCCTCTATGGCCCCCTCGGTCCCGGCAAGCAGCGCATCGATGACTGGCAGTCCATGTTGGGGCGCCTGGCTGGTGTCGATGAGAGAAAGCAACTGGAAGAGGTGAACCGCTTCTTCAACGCCAAACTGCGCTTTCGTGATGACCGCGAACTCTGGGGCGAAACCGATTACTGGGCGACGCCCGTACAGGCCTTGCGCATTGGCGCAGGCGACTGCGAAGACTTCGCCATCGCCAAGTACTTCAGCCTGCGTCAGCTCGGTGTGCCCAGCGAGAAACTGCGCATCACCTACGTCAAGGCGCTGCGCCTGAACCAGGCGCACATGGTGCTGACCTATTACGCCTCGCCCGGTGCGATGCCGCTGGTGCTGGACAACCTGGTGGGCGTGATTCGCGCTGCCGATCAACGCACCGACCTGCTGCCGGTCTACGCCTTCAACGCCGAAGGCCTGTGGTTGGCCGGGAGTGGCGGTGGCAAGCAGGTGGGCGATGCCAAGCGCCTGTCGCGCTGGCAGGAATTGCTCAAAAAGATGAAGGCCGAAGGTTTCCCCGTGGAACCGGCCGGATAGGAGTCGAGATGTCTCTGTTCAAACAGTTATTGATCGCCATCTGCCTGTTCCTGGTGGTCGCCTTCAGCGGCAGCTTCATGGTTGGCCTGGAGAGCTCGCGGGAGCAGTACGTCAACCAACTGCGCTCCCACGCGCAGGATGCGGCGACTGCCCTCGGCCTCTCGCTGACGCCGCATATCGACGATGCAGCGATGGTCGAGCTGATGGTCAGCTCCATTTTCGACAGCGGTTACTTCGAGAGCATCCGGGTAATCGACCTGCAGAGCGGCACGGTGCTGGTGGAGCGCACCGGTGTACCCGACGCGGCGGGTACCCAGGTACCACAGTGGTTTGTCGAACTGATCGGCCTGCAATCGGCCGGCGGCGACGCCATCGTCAGCCGTGGCTGGCAGCAGGCGGCACGAGTGGAAGTGCAGAGTCATCCGCTATTCGCCCTGGCCCGACTCTGGCAGAGCGCGCTGGGCAGCCTCGGCTGGCTGCTGGCCTGTGGCCTGGCCAGCGCCGGCCTCGGGGCCTTCCTCCTGCGTCGCCAGCTCAAGCCGCTGGATTACATGGTCGAGCAGTCCCATGCCATTGCTCGCCGCGAATTCCTCAGCCTGCCGGAACTACCGCGCACCCCGGAATTGCGCCGCGTGGTACAGGCAATGAACCAGATGGTGGAAAAGCTCAAGGCACTGTTCCAGGAGCAGGCCGAGCGCAGTGAACGACTGCGCGACGAGGCCTATCGCGACAGCCTGACCGGCTTGGCCAATCGCCGCCATTTCGAAATGCAGTTGCAGGCACGTTTGAGTGCCGACGACCAGGCCAGCACGGGGTACCTGCTGCTGCTGCGGGTACATGATCTTGCTGGCCTCAACCAGCGCTTGGGTGGTCAGCGCACTGATCAGCTGTTGTTGGCGGTGGCCGAACTGTTGACTCAGGCTGCGGCGGGGCAGGGCGCCGGTCAACTGGTGGCGCGCAGCCGGGGGGGTGACTTTGCCCTGTTGATGCCCGGCCTGGTGGCCGAAGAAGCCGAGCAACTGGCGCAACGCCTGGATGCCGGGCTGGCCAACCTGGTGACCACGGGTGCGGCCGATGCAGTGCCGGTGGCCCATATGGGCCTGGTGCCTTTTAGCCCGGGTGAAGCCCTTTCCGACCTGCTGCGCCTGGCCGATGAGGCCCTGGCCAAGGCGGAAAGCCAGACCGATAGGACCTGGGCGACGCTGACCCAGGGCGAAGCGCCCAGCGTGGGCGATGAACGCCACGCCTGGCACCAGTTGCTGGATCGCGCCCTTGGCCAACGTCAGTTGCAGCTCTATTTTCAGCCAGTGGTGGACAGTCGCGATCGCTCGCGGGTATTGCATTACAAGGTGTTGTCACGCCTGCGCGACGAGCGCGGCGAGTACATCCCGGCCGGTCGTTTTCTGCCCTGGCTGCAGCGCTTCGGCTGGATGGCGCGCCTCGACCTGCTGATGCTGGAGCTGGTGCTGCAGCAGATGGCCAGCCATGGCCAAACCCTGGCGCTCAACCTTTCCGGCGCGTTGCTGCGTGAGCCACAGGCGCTGGACAAAGCCTTCGAGCTATTGCGCAGGCACGCCCAGTTGGGGCCGCGTCTGGTGCTGGAGCTGGAGGAGGATCAACTGCCCGAGCAAGCAGTCCTGGAACGGCTCACCCGCCGCTTGCGCGAGCTGGGCTTCGGCCTCAGCCTGCAGCACTTCGGTGGCCGCTTCAGCATGATCGGCAACCTGGCGCGCCTCGGCCTTGCCTACCTGAAGGTGGATGGCAGCTATATACGTGCAATCGACCTGGAAGCCGACAAGCGCCTGTTCATCGAGGCCATGCAACGTGCGGCTCACAGCATCGACTTGCCACTGATTGCCGAGCGAGTGGAAACCGAAGGGGAGCTGGAAGTGCTGCGGGGAATGGGGTTCCAGGGCGTACAGGGCCAACTGTTCGGCGCCCCGGCCCCCTGGCGTTAGTGCCATCGGGGGACGGTGATCGAGAACTCAGCGCTCAGATCAACCCCGAGCCCGCGTCTTCCTCTTCGTCGACGATCAGCCGTGAAATTCCCCCAAGGGCTTCCCGCGCCTGGTTCCGGCTGAGCAGCTTGGACTGTGCTGCCGGCGGCAGGTCCGTGATGCGGATCACGCCTTTGGCCATCAGCACAGTGATCAGGTCGTCGAGCACCCGGATCATGTCCAGGTCGCTCTGCTTCAGTTGCAGCAGGCTGCTTTGCATCGCCAGATTGGCGTACCAGGCCTGGATGTCCTGGTCGTCGGCCGGCAGGCTGCCGGTCATTTCGTCGAACTCGGCCGCTTCGACGCGAACCAGCCTTCCTTCTTCGTCGCGCTGGATGTAGAGCATGGAGGTTCTCCCTGGAAGATTGCCGCAGGATGAAGGCACAGCCCCCTACCCGCAACCACCGGGGTGATTGCGGGCAGGGACAGCCATCAGCTGTGGTCGATCTTGATGGTCGGGTCGGCACCTGCGATCAACGAGTTGATCGACGCCCCGCTCAGTTGGTTGGCTGCGCCTTCCAGGGTGATGGCCAGGTCGGCGTGGTTGGCCGCGACCTCGCCGTCGTTCAGGTGGCCTTCCTTGCTGACCAGCAGGGTGGCGTTGCCGGTGCCGGTATCGACGATCAACTTGAGGAAGTTGTCGATGCTGGCCGTGGTTTCCCCTTGCAGCAGGTCGCTGAGGTCCAGCTTGTCGTTCTCGCTGGTCTTGAAGTCCTTCACCACGTCCAGGTCGGGGTTGCCTGCGGTACCCGCATCCTCGGCCTTCCAGATGAAGGTATCGGCGCCCGTACTACCCCACAGGGTGTCGCTGCCCTTGCCACCGGTGAGGGTGTCGTCGCCGACGCCGCCAATCAGGTTGTTAGCTCCGGCTGCGCCACCCAGGGCGGTGCCAGTAGAGCCCGCCTGGAGGGTGTTGTCCGAGTCGAAGGTGATCTGCAGGGGTTGGCTGGCCGTGCTGTCGTGGTCTCCGTCCGTTGCCTTGACGCCCAGCGTAATCCGCTGGTCGTAGGCTTCGGTCTGTCCGGTGAGAGAGTCGATGATCAGCTTGTACGAGGTGCCGGAGCCCGCACCGAATTTGATGGTGCTGAACTCGAACTGGCCACTGTTGAGCTTGCTGGCGTCAATCGTGAAGGTGGTTGTGCCACTGGACACGCCATTCAGCGTCCCGGCGCCAACGAGGGCTCCGGACGAGTTATAGGCCGACCAGGTGAGGGACTCGTTGTTGCCTAACTTGTCGGTAGTCAGTGTGATAGACGTCAAGTCAGTCGTCTGATTGGTGCTCTTGTCGATGAAAGTGAAGTTGAGCAGATCACCCGTATCGATCGATTGGCCGCTACCGACTCCGAAACTGTTGTTGCTGGTATTCACGGTGTCAGCCACGCCGTTGGTCGTAGCCGAGGCTTGAAGCGAGAACCTGCTATTGGTGCCCAAGTCGTAGAGACCCGAATTCCCGCCCGAGAGATTGAAGTTGCTGAGTACCGAGGAGGGCGAGTCCAGATTGACGAAGTTGGTGACTTTGTATTGGCCACTGATTGGGTCTGCAGTAATCCTGAATACCTCGGTTCCATCGTTCGCCAAGGCGCTCACGGAATTGGTCCCGGTCACGTAATGCAGCTTGCTGCCCTGGTAAGTCAGATAGCTGGAAGTACTGATCTCGTTACCGCTTTTGTCCAGAGTGGTGCTGAGGATGTATCCGCTGCTGTCGACGGATACACCGGTGGTTGTGCTGAACTGAATCGATGCACCATTGGCGTCGGCGCCAATCGACAGATTGAGTTCACCAATGGCTGTGGCACCGGACGAGTCGAGAAGTATGCCTTGCATCGGGGTCCCCATGACTGGCGCATCGTCTTCGACGTTGATCTGTAAGGTCCCGCTGGAGGAACTCACGCCGTCGCTGGCAGTCACCGCCACTGTAAAACCACGCACATCCTCCGCATTCGCCACCGCATGATCCAGCTGGCCGAGCAATGTAACGGTATAGGCGCCCGAGCTGGTGATACTGATGGTCATGATTGTCTGGCCACCAGCTGTAGCGCTCAACGTAGACGTACCACTGCCGGACCACGCAAGGGGAACCCCATTCGAGGTCAGGGCAGTGGTTGGCGCCGTCAGCGTTACATTCAGGCTTGGCCCGTCGATGTCGCTGATAGCGAAGGTGCCGTTCGCGACCTGTGCATTGGTTGAGTCAGTCGGTGCTCCGGTAGTGTCCGGCAAGCCGCTGGTCAGTCCCTCTTCAGAGACGGTTGCGGTTCCGCTGGTGGTACCGAATACCGGTGCATCGTTGGCCGGGTTGACGGTGATGGTGCCGGTTGCCGGGGTGGCATCCGCCAGGCCCTGGTTGTCGGTGGAGGCGTACTGGAAGGTGGTTGTGCCGTCCCAGTTGGCGTTTGGTTTGAAGTAGATGGTCGCGCCATTGCTCGCCGCGTTGATGACGCTGCTGGTGCTGAGCGGGCTGGTGGCGGCGGCATCGCTGTAGAAGGTGCCGTTGGCCGGCAGCGAGGTCAGCTTGAAGCTGGCGACGGTGCCGTCGGCATCCGAACCGCCGAGGTTGACGGCGATCACTGTGTCTTCATTACCGCTGCCACTGGCTGCAAGGGTTTCCGGTGCGTCGTTGACCGGAGTTACGGTGATATCCAGCGTCGAGCTGCTGCCGGTATTGGTGGTGTAGGTGACCTGCGGCACCTCGCCATTCCAGTTGGCCACCGGAGTGAAGGTGTAGTTGCCGTTGGCGGCGATGGTCAGGGTACCGACGCCGGCGATCACCGCGCTGGAACCGGCGGTGAAGCTGCCGGTGACGCCGGCGACGCTGAAGCTGGCGACGGTCAGGGTGTTGTCCACATCGCTGTCGTTGCTCAGCACATTGCCGGTAGCCGGGTTGTCCTCGGCGACGGTGTTGGTGTCCGCGACCAGGACGGAGGCATCGTCGACCGGGGTGACGCTGATATCCAGCGTGCTCTCGCTGCCGGTATTGGTGGTGTAAGTGACCTGCGGGACCTCGCCGTTCCAGTTGGCCACCGGCGTGAAGGTGTAGTTGCC
>NZ_SSOK01000008.1:0-35864 GCF_029871195.1 Pseudomonas sp. BN415 | reverse complement strand
GGCTTGCCCCTGCATCCGGCCCCGGCTTCGCCGGGGTACCCTCCCTCCATCGTTGCTCCGCGGGCACGGCGCGAGGGGCCATCCATGGCCCCACACGCCTATCGCGGCATCCATGCCGCTCGTCCCCCTGCGCAACGATTCCGCTCGGCCTCCTGAAGGGGCGTAGTCGCTGCCCCACCTCATCTGTCCGGTATCAGCCCCGTGTGGGCTTCAGGACGACTCACGCCTTGCCGGCGCGAGTCACCCCTCTCCTCTTCAGGGGTGAAGAGGCACGCTTTCGGAAGCATTGCTTCCGGTGCCGATGAACGCCGGAGCGCAGGACGGGGGCCGGGGGTGAGGGTTGTGTCAGACCGGCGCGGAAACCTCGAAGGACTGAGCTAGAGCGCTTCACTCAAAATTGCAACAGCTAACGCAGACATGGCCAATGAATTCGCCCCCACAATGGAGTGCAAAAAGAGAAGGCCCCGCATCGAGCGGGGCCTTTTCAGTCACTGGTGCTGCTTGGCGTCCTGCACGCCGGCGGTGTTGTTCAGCAGGCTGCCGGTGGCGGTCTGCAGGAAGGCTTCGAGGTACTTCTGCAGGCGCGGGTCGCTGTCGCCGGGGATGCGTTCGGCCTTCGCGTTGGCCCCCAACTGGTACTGGTATAGGCGCGCCGGGAAGTCCTTGGGCTGTACCAGGATGCGGTCGCTGCTGACGATGGCGACGGTCTGGTCGCTGCCGGATGGCTTGATCACGCCGATGCCCGGGTCGTCGGCTGGCAGGTTGAGCAGGTCGCGGCCCCAGCACTGGTGCCGAACCTCGCCGCCCAGGCGGCCCATGATGGTGGGTACGACATCGATCTGCGTACCGACGGTGTGATTCAGGGTGCCGAACTTTTCCTGCACGCCGGGGCCGATCAACAGCAGTGGCACGTTGAAGCGGAACAGGTCCATCTCGGTAAGTTGCTTGTCGCTGCCGAAACCATGGTCGCCGACCACCACGAACAGGGTGTCCTTGAAGTAGGGCTCCTTGCGCGCCTTCTCGAAGAACTGGCCCAGGGCCCAGTCGGAGTAGCGCATGGCGGTCAGGTGTTCGTCGTGGGCGCCGTGTCCGCTGACTTTTTCCACCGGCAGTTCGGTCGGCAGGGCGTAGGGCGTGTGGTTGGAGAGGGTCTGCAACAGGGCATAGAAGGGCTTGTCGGTGGGCATCTTCGCCAGTTCGGCGGCGCCCCGGTCGAACATGTCCTGGTCGGAAACGCCCCAGGTCTTGTCCATGAACACCGGATTGACGAAGTCCTCGCGGCCGACGAAGCGGGTCATGCCCTGGTTGCTGAAGAAGCCGGACTGGTTATCCCACTGGAAGTTGCCGTTGTAGACATACAGATCGTTGTAGTCGCGGGCGCTGAGCAGTTGCGGCAGGCCGGAGAACTTGTGCGCGCCCTCGGGGGTACGCATCAGGTACTCGAAGCTGGGCAGGTTGGGGAAGCAGGCCATGGTGGCGAACATCCCCTGGTGGGTGTGGGTGCCGTTGGAGAAGAAACGGTCGAATAGCAGACCCTCCTTGGCCAGTTGGTCGAAGTACGGGGTAATGCCCTCCGGGCTGCCCATGGCGCCGACGTAGCGGCCAGCGAAGCTCTCCATGAGGATCACCACCACGTTGCGGATCGGCAGGGTGCCCTCTGCTGGCGGGGTGAAGTCACGACGGATGGCGGCCTTGTCGGCATCAACCAGATTGTCGTTTGGCGTCAGGAGCATCTGACGCACGGCCGCCAGGGCTTCATCCTCGGGCAGGGTGGCCTTCCAGGCGTTGTCGCGGTGGGAGGAGAAGCTGTTCTTGGCGGCGTCCACCAGGGTCAGGGTGCCATTCAGGCCCAACTGGTTGGCGAACATCGAGTCGGTGGTGAAGGCATCGCCCCAGCGCAGCGGCGGACCTTGGCGCAGGTGGCCGCGGGCGGCAGTCGTCGCGACCACCAGGCAGACCATGAACACAGCCACACGGGCGAACCAGGGGGCGTGATGGTGAACGGCCGGACTGCCGTGTAGGGCAGGGGATCGTGGGCGGCTCAGCAGGTCCAGGCCACGGAATATCAGGTAGAGCACCGCGGTGGCCAGGGCCCAGGCGATCAGGTAGCGACCTACCGGGAAGCCATTCCAGATCATGCTGGCAACAGTCCCCAGGTCCTCCTGCATGTACTGGAACACCAGGCTGTTCAGGCGCTGGTGGAACTCGCGATAGAAGTCCAGCTCGCTGATCCCGAGGAACAGGGTAAGGCTGGCAAAAAGAGTCAGCCAGATCCGGTGCAGGCCCCGGGCGGCCATGGCGCGGACGCTGAGCAGGGACAGCAGCAGCGGCACACAGGCGAACACTACAACCCGCAGGTCGAAGCGCAGGCCGTTGTAGAAGGCTTCGACGAAGACCGAGGCCGGGCTGTCGCCGATCTGGTCGCTGTTGTACACCAGCAGCGCCACCCGCAGCAGGCTGTACATCACCATCAGGGCGGCAGCGCTGAGCAGGGTGAAGGCGAGGTGGCTCTTGACGGTGGGACGGTCCAGGTTGAACGAGGACTGCCGGGTGGTAACGGGTTCCTGTGCGGTCATGCGATCAAGCATCCATAGGTCTACTTCAAGTCGGGGCGGCATCTCTGGAGGGAACTGCTGCCGGAGGCAAGAAGACCACCTGATGGCACATTGGTTCCAGTAAAACCCGCCGAGGCCGGCGGACTGTGCCAGACAGAATGTGAAGAAAACGTCGAATGAACGGCGATTGGTCGCGTTGTGGGGCGTGTTCAGTCGCGATGATTGCCGATCGTCGCTCCAGTAGCCGCCCAGGGAACCGAAGCTGCTCAGCGCGATGCTCAACCCTCGCGGCGTTCTCGAATGGCGGCGGCCTCGCGGGTCACCAGTTCGATGAACGACAGCGCCAGGGGCGAGCGTTCACTGCGTTTGCGTACCAGCCAGACGGCGGTGGTCGCGCCCGGGTCCAGCAGGGTGCGATAGACCACGCCGTCGACGCGGGTGCGGCGGAACGAGGCGGGCAGCACCGATACCCCAAGTCCAGCCGATACCAGGCCAATGATGGTCATGGCTTCACTGGCTTCCTGGGCGATGCGAGGCAGGAAGCCGGCATTGCGGGCGAGCTCGAGCATCTGGTCGTAGAGGCCGGTACCGAAGGTACGCGGGAAAAACACGAAGGGTTCGTCCGCCAGGGCGCCGAAAGGGATGCCGTCCTCGCTACCGATGGCCAGAGGGTGGTCGGCGCGCAGGATGGCCACCAGCGGCTCGCTGAACAGCTCCACGGCCAGCAGGTTGTCCGGCAGGTTGAGGGGGCGGATCACCCCCACCTGCAGGCTGTCGTCCAGCAGCGCCTTGACCGTCTCCGCGCTGCTGCCCTCGGTGAGCTCCAGGTGCACATCCGGATAGGCCTGACGGAAGGCGTGGATGCTGCGGGGAATGCTGGAGGTGAACGGAGCGGACGAGGTGAAGCCCACCTTCAACTCACCCAACTCGCCACGATGGGCACGGCGCGCCAGTTGTACGGCCTTGTCCACTTGCACCAGCACCTGTCGGGCCTCGTCGAGGAATCGCCGGCCGGCTTCAGTGAGTTCCACCCGCCGGTTGGTCCGCTCCAGCAGACGTGCGCCGATTTCTTCTTCCAGGGCCTGGATCTGCTGGCTGAGCGGTGGCTGGGAGATGCCCAGTTGCTCGGCGGCTCGACCGAAGTGCAGTTCCTCGGCCACGGCGATGAAATAGCGCAGATGTCTCAGTTCCATGGGGATGCCTATTGATATTTAAAACAGATTAAATGTGTCGAACAATATATTGGAGATAATATAAGCCGCCCGATATCCTTCGTCCCATAACCCCAACAACGAATATTCCCAGCCCCTGATTCAGGCGGTACGGCCTCGTTGTGCCTGCTCGCCGCAATCTTCCGAAGGTGTCCCGTGAGCAAATCCCAGGCAGTACTCAAGACCGAAGACGACCCCGCGTTTAGCGAGGCGGTGCGTGACGCAGCCAGTGAGCTGCCGGATGCCGCCGCCAACGATCCCGAACTTCCCACCTACATCCGCAAAGGCACGCCGCAGTTCATGCGCACGTCGCTGGCGCTGTTCTCCGGCGGTTTCGCCACTTTTGCCCTGCTGTACTGCATGCAACCGATGATGCCGGTACTGTCCAAGGCCTTCTCCATCACCGCTGCCCAGAGCAGCCTGGCGCTTTCGGTATCCACCGCCATGCTCGCCCTCGGCCTGCTGGTGACCGGCCCGCTGTCTGACGCCATCGGCCGCAAGCCGGTGATGGTGGTGTCGCTGATCGCCGCCGCCCTGTTCACCCTGGCCAGTGCCGTCATGCCGACCTGGGAAGGCGTGCTGGTGATGCGCGCCCTGGTCGGCCTGTCGCTGAGCGGCCTGGCCGCCGTGGCCATGACCTACCTCAGCGAGGAGATCCACCCGCATCACCTCGGTTTCTCGATGGGCCTCTACATCAGCGGCAACGCCATTGGCGGCATGAGCGGGCGCCTGATCAGCGGCGTGCTGGTGGACTTCGTCTCCTGGCACGCGGCGCTGGCTGTGCTCGGCGGCCTGGCGCTGCTGGCCGGCGTGGTGTTCTGGCGCGTGCTGCCGGAGTCAAAGCACTTCCGTCCTCAGCCGCTCAAACCGTCCACCCTGGTGGAAGGCTATCGCCTGCACTTCCGTGATGCGGGCCTGCCCTGGCTGTTCCTTACCGGGTTCCTGCTGATGGGCGCTTTCGTCACCCTGTTCAACTACATCGGCTACCGCCTGCTGGCGTCTCCCTACCAAATGACTCAAGCCGTGGTGGGCGTGCTCTCGGTGGTCTACCTGTCGGGTATCTACAGCTCGGCCTGGGTCGGTTCCCTGGCGGACAAGCTGGGCCGGCGCAAGGTGCTCTGGGCTGCCATCCTGTTGATGCTGGGGGGGCTGGTGCTGACCCTGTTCAGCCCGTTGGGGGTGATCCTGGCCGGCATGGCGATCTTTACCTTCGGCTTCTTTGGCGCGCACTCGGTGGCCAGCAGCTGGATTGGCCGCCGCGCCCAGAATGCCAAGGGCCAGGCCTCGTCGCTGTACCTGTTCAGCTACTACGTCGGTTCCAGCCTGGCCGGCACCCTTGGCGGCCTGTTCTGGCACCACTTCGGCTGGCAGGGTGTCGGCCTGTTCATCGGTGCCTTGCTGGTGGTCGCGGTGGCGGTGGCCCTGCATTTGGCACGACTGCCCGCGCTGCCGGGCAATGCGATCGTGCAGCCGGCGCACTGAGTTGGATTCAGTCCGATGGCGTTGTTGCCGTCGGGACGCTGAGCCACCAGAATCTGGGGTTTTCCCAGGGAGCCGGGGCAAATGACCCAGAACATCTACGACGACCCCGACTTCTTTGAAGGTTATGGCCAGCTTGGCCGCTCTCGCTTCGGGCTCGCCGGCGCCCCCGAATGGCCGGCGCTGCGTGCCCTGTTGCCGGAAATGCGAGATCTCCGCGTGGTGGACCTCGGCTGTGGCTACGGCTGGTTCTGCCGCTGGGCGCGGGAGAACAATGCTTCTACGGTGCTGGGGCTGGACGTATCGGAGAAGATGTTGGAGCGGGCCAGGAGCAGCTCCGAAGATCCCGCGATTTGCTATGAACGGGCCGACCTGGAGCGCCTGGTCCTGCCCGAAGGCAGCTTCGACCTTGCCTACAGTTCGCTGGCATTCCACTACGTGCAGGATCTCGCTGGGTTGTTCGCAGAGGTCTATCGCGCTCTGGTACCGGGTTCCCGCCTGGTATTTTCCATCGAGCATCCCATCTACATGGCGCCGACCAACCCGGGCTGGGTGATCGATGGCGAAGGGCGCAAGACTTGGCCGATCGATGGTTATCAGATGGAAGGCCCGCGGGTCACTGACTGGCTCGCCAAGGGTGTGATCAAGCAGCACCGTACCCTCGGCACCTTGCTCAACCTGCTGATTGGCAGCGGTTTTCGCATTGCCCATGTTGAGGAATGGGGCCCGACAGACGAAGACATCGCCGCCATGCCCGCGCTTGGGGAAGAGCGCGAACGGCCGATGATGCTGTTGGTCGCGGCAGAGCGCTGACGCCCCGGCGAAACGCCACGGGTGCGACAAAGCGCCTCCCGTGGCGCTATCCCCCAAGTTGTTCGCGGCTGGCAGAATGGCCTGCTTACCCCACCGCGCAGAGTGGGGATATTCCTGCCTTTCATGCGTGCCCCACCCGTCGATCCAACCAGGGACGTACAGCATGAGCATCACCTCCACCGACATCTGCAACGCCGCCGACGCCCTCCAGGGTTTTGTCGGCTTCAACCGCAAGCTGGGCAAGTACATCGTTCGTTTCAGCGAAGACTCGTTTGGCATGGACGTGCCCGACGACAGCATTACGCCGGCCTGCGAGTTCGTCTGGGTGGCGAAATCCGGCCAGGTGATGACGCTCAGCCGCGAATGCCTGCAGATCCTCCTGGAACAGAACATCAACGACCGCCTCAATCTGGGCGATGCGTTGCTGATTTACCTGCGCCGCACCGACCTGCCGGAAATCAGCGCCGAGCGTTTGCGGCTCTGATGCGGTAAGCGGAGCTGGCAGGCGTCCGGGGCTGGCGGACCGAACCCTTCGATGGGGGAGCGACGAGGCAAGGCATCGCGGGTCCTGCAGTGCGTGTGGTGCCGGGTGCTATAACTGAAAGCCTTGGGGGATTCACCGTGGAGGGCACCGTCATGGCACGCCTCGGAATCCTGCTATCAGTCCTGGCCGTGCCGGGCGCCTGGGCGACCGGCTATGGCGATTCCTATTACGGGGTTGGCCCCTACCTTGGTACTGCTTACTATCCCAGCCGCCCCCTGCAGCCCTACGTCTCTCCGCCGCCCCAACCCTTCGCCGACCTGCCGCCGCAAACCTTCATCGTGGTGCCGGACTATCACCAGTTTCGCGACGCCCAGTTGCCCCGCGTCAGCACAGAGAAGCCGCAGGTTCTGATCCGCACCTTCGATCCGGCGCTGGGTGTGTATCGGGATACTGAGGTGAAGGAAGGGGAAGGAGAGAGGCTGCCCTAGCTCGCACTTCTACGCCCGAACCGCCGCCGGTAATCCGTGGGCGACAGCCCGACCATCTTGTTGAACACCTTGCGGAACGCCGCCGGGTCCTGGTAGCCAACTTCCCAGGCGATCTGGTCCACAGAGCGGTTGGTCAGTTCCAGCAGCTCGCGGGCCTTGGCGGCACGAAGCTGCTGGCAGTATTCGGTGGGTCGCAGACCGGTGGCCTGCTGGAAGCGGCGCAGGAAGGTGCGCTCGCCCAGTCCGGCCTGGTCGGCCATGGCGGGGAGGCTGACGTTGCGTGCGTCCTGGCGCTGCAGCCAGTGCTGCACCTTGAGCACGGCCTCGTCCCCATGGTTGAGGCGCGGAGTGAAGCGGCGGAAGTACTGCTGGGAGTGGCGGGTCAGGTCGAGCGCCAGGAAGCGCGCGGTGTTGGCGGCAATGGTTGGCCCCAGCAGGCGGTCCACCAGGGTCAGGCCCAGGTCGGTCCAGGCCATCACGCCGCCGGCGGTGATGATGTCGCCGTCGTCCACCACCAGTTTGTCGGCATCCACTTTCACGTCCGGATAGCGCTCGGCCAGATCCTTGGCCAGGCTCCAGTGGGTGGTCATGGCGCGGCCGGCGAGCAGGCCCGTCTGCGCCAGCACGAATGCACCGGCGCACACCGAGCTCAAGGTCACGCCCTCGGCATGCTGGCGGGTGAGCCAGTTGGCGAAGGGCTGCAGGGTTGCGGTGGAGGGCAGCGAACCGATGCAAGGCAGCGCCACCACCACGGCGACACGGCTGTCGGCGTCGGGGTGGCTGTCGAGGGTGCAGCGTAACTCGCCCTCATCGCCAGCCGTCCAGTGACGCACCCGCAGCAGGGGAAGGTCGGCGTCGGTGTGCTCGGCGGCCATGCGATTGGCCACTGTGAACAGGTCGGAGAGGCCGTGGGCCGCCGCTAGCTGGGCACCGGGATAGAGCAGGAGGCCGATCTCCAGCATGGTCTTCATTGTCAGTTTTTCCTGCGAATTTGTCGGTTGCGCCGATCCCCGCCCGGCGCTGAAAGGCTCACCTTAGATCCCACGTAACCACCCCCACAACCTGAGGTGAACATCATGAGCAAGCAAGCCGTCATCGTAGTCGACATCCAGAATGACTATTTCCCCGGTGGCCTCTGGACCCTCCACGGCGCGGACGCCGCAGCCGACAAGGCCGCCCGGATCATTGCCGGTGCGCGCGAGGCAGGCGACCTGGTGGTTCATATCCGTCACGAGTTCACCAGCCCGGATGCGCCTTTCTTCCGGCCTGGCTCGGAGGGCGCACACATCCATCCGAAGGTGCTGAATGCACCGGGCGAGCCGGTGGTCCTGAAGCACTTCGTCAACTCCTTCCGCGAAACCGGACTGAAGGACATCCTCGACAGCAACGGCGTGGAGAAGGTGACGGTCGTCGGCAGCATGAGCCACATGTGCGTCGATGGCATCACCCGCGCAGCGGCCGACTATGGTTATCAGGTCACGGTGGTCCACGATGCCTGCGCCTCGCGGGACCTGGAATTCAACGGCAAGGTCATCCCCGCTGAACACGTCCATGGTGCCTTCATGGCTGCGCTGGCATTCGCCTACGCCACTGTGATTTCCACTGACGAATACCTCGCGCAGCAGGGCCAGTAACCCCGCCGCTGATGCAGTCGAGTGCAATCGAGAACCTTCCCACCAATGGGGCCCCGGACCGGGGCCCGACACCGAAGGAGTGCGCAAGATGGGCAGCATCACCACCCGAGACGGTACGCAGCTCTACTACAAGGACTGGGGCTCCGGTCAGCCCATTGTCTTCAGTCACGGCTGGCCGCTGACGTCCGATAGCTGGGAGTCGCAGATGTTCTTCCTGGCCAGCCAGGGCTACCGCGTCATCGCCCACGACCGTCGTGGTCATGGCCGCTCCAGCCAACCCTGGGACGGCAATGACATGGACACCTACGCGGACGATCTGGCCGAACTGATCGAGGCGCTGGACCTGCGCGACGCAATCCTCTTCGGCTTTTCCACCGGTGGCGGCGAAGTGGCCCGTTACATCGGCCGCCACGGTACCGGACGCTTGGCCAAGGCCGGACTGATCGCTGCCGTGCCGCCGAAAATGGTGCTGAGCGAGGACAACCCGCTGGGCACGCCGATCGAAGCCTTCGACGGCATTCGGGCCGGCTCCGTGGCTGATCGCTCGCAGCTCTACAAGGACATCGCCAGCGGCCCCTTCTACGGGTTCAACCGCCCGGGCGCCAAGGTGTCGCAGGGGTTGATCGACTCCTTCTGGATGCAAGGCATGATGGCTGGCCACAAGAGCGCCTATGACTGCATCAAGGCCTTCTCCGAGACCGACTTCCGCGAAGACCTGAAGAAATTCGACATCCCGACGCTGATCCTGCATGGCGACGACGACCAGATCGTACCGATCAAGGCCTCTGGACTGGAGTCGGCCAAACTGGTCAAGGACGCGAAGTTGCTGGTCTATCCCGGCGCTCCTCATGGCCTGACCGACACCCACAAGGAACAGGTCAATGCCGATCTGCTGGCTTTCATCACGTCCTAGGCAGGGGGCGAAGGTGTGAGGCCCAGTGCTGCGATGTCGGGCCTCGCTCCGTCCGGCCACTGATTACGCGAGTTTCTGTGCGATGAAATCCACAAAGGCCCTGACCCGCGCTGACTGCCGCCGGTTGACTGGGGACAGGGCGTGGATGGGCAAGGTTGAAGGGGTGAAGTCCTGAAGCAGGGCGATCACTCGACCGGCCGCAAGGTCGGCCATGAACAGCCAGTCCGGCGACAGCGAAATACCCAACCCGGATAGCACCATCTCCCGTATCGCCTCCGAACTGTTACTGCGCGCATTGCCGCTCACCCGCACTGACTGTGTGTGCCCGTCGCGGATGAAGGTCCAGGTGCCGGCATCCGGCAACAGGTTGAAAACCAGACAGTTGTGCTCACGCAGCGCCTCCGGCGACTGTGGTGTGCCGCGGGCTGCGAGGTAGGCGGGGGCGGCCAGTACCAGGCGCCGCATATGGCCGAGCCTGCGCGCGATCATCCCGCTGGCCGGTAGCTCGCCGATGCGCAGGCTGACATCGATGCCTTCGCTTACCAGGTCTTCGTTGCGGTCGCTGAGCTGCAAGTCGAGGCTGACCTGTGGATAACAGGTAAGAAACTCCCTGAGCACGGGGGCGATACACGTGCGGCCGAAACTCACGGACGAAGCCACCCGCAAGGGGCCCGCCACCTGTTCGCGACCGGTCTGGAAGCTGAGTTCGGCGTTATCCACTGCCGAGAGAATCTGTCGGCATTGCTCGAAGTAGCGTTGTCCCTCATCAGTGAGCGAGAGCTGGCGGGTGCTGCGAGCGATCAGCCGGCCACCCAGGGACGTCTCCAGGGCCTGCACCTGCTTGCTGATGGTTGGCTGGCTGGTGCCCAGTTCTCGCGCCACCGCCGAAAAGCTGCCGCTTTCCACTACCCGTACGAACACGGCCATTGCGTTGAGCTTGTCCATTACCGTTCCAACTCATTCTCATGTGGAATGAATGCTATGCCGTTTAGTGGTCTTCTGCGAATGAGCTGGCGGGAGAAAAATGACCTCCACTGCAACCCGGAGGCCATAGCCATGATTGTCGAAACCCGTGACCGTGCACTGTTGCTCGAAACCGTCGACGCGCCTTTCAAACTCATCCATCCGATGCGCCCGCAACCCGGCCCGGGCCAGGTGCTGGTGCGTATCCACGCCAGCGGCGTCAACCCGCTCGATACCAAGATTCGCGCCGGCAAGGGCGCCCATGCACGGCAGGCATTGCCCGCCGTGCTCGGGATGGACCTGGCCGGCGTGGTGGAGAGTGTGGGGGAGGGCGTCAGCAACTTCGCGCCGGGGGATGAGGTGTACGGCATGGCCGGAGGTATCGGCGGCAACCCGGGAACCCTTGCGGACTACCAGGCGCTGGATGCCGACCTGGTGGCGAAGAAGCCGCTCAACCTCGACATGCGCCAGGCCGCAGCGCTGCCGCTGGTGGCCATCACGGCCTGGGAAGGGCTGGTGGATCGTGCAAGGGTCGGTGCCGGGCACAAGGTTCTGGTGCATGGTGGTGCCGGTGGCGTGGGCCATGTGGCGATCCAGATCGCCCGTGCTTTCGGGGCCGAGGTCTACGCGACCGGCTCGGCAGAGAACCTGGCGGTGATCGAAGGTTTCGGTGCCATCGCCATCGACTACCGCAGTACCGCGGTGGAGGACTACGTGGCGCGTCACACTGACGGGAGAGGCTTCGACATCGTCTATGACACGGTTGGCGGCGTCACGCTGGATGCGTCGTTCCAGGCGGTACGCCACTACACCGGCCATGTGGTCAGCGCCTTGGGTTGGGGTGAGCACAAGCTGGCGCCGTTGTCGTTCCGGGGCGCCACCTATTCGGGGGTCTTCACCTTGTTGCCGCTGCTCACCGGCGAGGGCCGCAAACATCACGGCGAGATTCTGGCGAAGGTGGCATCGTTGGTCGAGGACGGCAAGCTGAAGGTCCGTCTGGACCCCCAGCGCTTCAGCCTGGAGGAGGCCCTGGACGCCTACCGGCTGGTGGCCAGCGGTGACGCCAAGGGCAAGGTGGTGGTGGACCTCGTCGGCTGATCGTCAGCCGAATCGCACCAGGTTGAGGGCTGGCAGGGGGCCGCCAGGGAACTGCACCAGGCGGCCGCCCATGGCCAGTGCACCGAGGTCGATTCCGAAGAACCCCAGGCGCTCGATCAGCCCACCCACGTCAACCTTGGCCCGAGCGTCGTCGCCCGAATAGAACAGCACGCGGCGACCGCCTTCGCTGGCCGGATTGCCCGATATCAGCTGCGGCTGCAGGTGGTTGAAGGCCTTCACCACGCGGGCGCCGGGTACCAGGTCGGTGAACACCTCGCTGGACAGCCGGCCGTGCAGTTCCGCCGGCTTGAACAGCGGCGCCTCGATAGGGTTGTTGGCGTCGATCACGATGCGCCCGGTGAAGTCTGGCAGGCCTGCCAGGGCGGTAGGCAGCTTCGACCAGTTAACCGCCACCAGCACGATGTCCTGCGCGGCTGCCTGCTCGCGGGTACCGGCCTTGATGGTCGGGCCGAGATCGCGGACGAGTTCCGCCAGGGATTCCGGACCGCGGCTGTTGGCGATTACCGCTTCGATCCCCTGACGGGCCAGGGCTTTGGCGAAGGCTGCGCCGATGGCGCCTGCACCGATGATTCCAATGCTTTTCATGCGTGTTCTCCGGATGGGTCAGGCGGTGAAGCCGCCGTCGGCAATGATGTCGGCGCCGGTGACGAAGGACGCGTCCGGTCCGGCGAGGAAGGCCACCACATGGGCGATCTCTTCCGGCTTGCCATAACGGCCGATGGCGATGCCGGGGCCGACGATCTGGCTCACCGGGCCGCCGTCCGGGTTCATGTCGGTGTCGGTGGGGCCGGGATGCACGGTATTCACAGTGATGCCGCGCGGCCCGAGGTCTCGTACCAGACTGCGGTTGAAGCCGGCGATGGCACCTTTGGTCAGGGTATAGAGCGAGGCGGTGGGGAAGGCCGCGTAATGGGTCATGGAGGAGCCGATATGCACGATGCGCCCGCCTGCCGACATATGGCGTACGGCTTCCTGGGTGGCCACGAACACGCCGGTGACGTTCACCGCCAGCATGCGCTCGTAGGTTTCGAAGGGGATTTCGTCGATGGCGCCGCCCAGGCCAAGGCCAGCGTTGTTCACCAGGATATCCAGGCTGCCGAGGGCGTCCACGGTTTCGCCGACGGCGGCGCGCACGGCGGCCGGATTGCCGGCGTCGGCCTGGATGGCAACGGCGCGGCCGCCGGTTGCCTGGATGGCACGCACGACTTCCGCAGCCTTGTCGGGCGAGGCGCTGTAGGTGATGGCGACGGCGGCACCATCAGCGGCCAAGCGTTTGGCGATAGCGGCGCCGATGGAGCGGGAGCCGCCGGTAACGAGGGCGGTCTTGCCGGCGAGGGGGAGGGGGGTGGTCATGGCGGGTATCTCCGGGGTTGGGGTGGGTGTGAGTCCACTATCCCCTCCGGATTGATCATTGATTAGTGGGTAATGCCTTGAATGATTTTCAAGCATTGATATAAGGTCGGTCGATGGAAACCCTCGCCAACCTGGAGTCCTTCGTGCGCAGCGCCGAGACCGGCAGCTTCTCCGCCGCCGCGCGTCGCCTCGCCCTGACGCCGGCCGCTGTCAGCCGCAACGTTGCCATGCTCGAACGCAACCTCGGCGTGCGCCTCTTCCAGCGCTCTACCCGCAAGCTCACCCTGACCGAAGCCGGTGAACGCTTCCTCCAGGCCATCGGCGGAAACCTGGAGGCCCTGCAGTCGGCCATTGCAGCGGTGGGCAACGATCAGGGCGAGCCTTCCGGGGTACTCAAGGTGAGCATGGCGCCGAGCTTCGGCATGACGCACATCCTGCCTTTGCTGCCGGCCTTCCGAGCCCGCTACCCCCAGGTGCGTCCGGAATGGCACCTGGAGAACCGCCCGGTGGACCTGATTGCCGAAGGCTATGACCTGGCCATCGGCGGCGGTTTCGAACTGGCCCAAGGCGTGGTGGCGCGGCCATTGGCGCCGGCTCACATCATCGCAGTGGCGGCGCCGGCCTATCTGGCGGACCGCACCCTGCCCACCGATCCGGCCGGGCTGATCGACTTCGACGGCATTGTCATGCGCTCTTCCCGCACCGGCCGGATGCGCCACTGGGCCCTGCGTGACGTCGCCGGCAACGAAGTGGCCGCGCCACTGGCCGAGACCCTCATGCTCAACGACCCCGCCGCCATGCGCGAAGCGGCCCTGCTGGGCCTCGGCGTGGCCTTGCTGGCGGTACCCGACGTGCTGCCCTGGCTGGAGCGTGGCGAACTGGTGCGACTATTGCCCCAGTGGTACGCCGATGCCGGTACCATTGCTCTCTATTACCCCAGCCGCAGCCTGCTGCCGGCCAAGACCCGCGCCTTCATCGACTTTCTCACCGAGCATTTCCAGCGTGAACGGCTGGACCGGCGCTTCGCCGGAAGTCTGGGCGCCTGACCTATGCTGGAAACCTGCTGATTCGCCCGAAACGGAGTCCCCATGAACGATCAAACCCTCCCTCCCGAGTACCTGGAGTTCGCTGAAGAACTGGCTGATGCGGCGGCCCGGGTGACCCTGACCTACTTCCGCCTGCCCTTGGAGGTGGAGAACAAGGAGGCCGAGCGCTTCGACCCCGTGACCCTGGCCGACAAGGGCGCCGAACGGGCCATGCGTGCCCTGATCGGCGAGCGCTATCCCGGACATGGCGTGCTGGGCGAGGAAGAGGAGAACATCGCGGGCGAGGAACCCTGGACCTGGGTACTGGACCCGGTGGACGGTACCCGCTCCTTTATCAGCGGCATTCCGCTCTGGGGGACCCTGATTGCCCTCAACGACGGCAACCGTCCGGTGCTGGGCATGATGGACCAGCCCTTTACCCGTGAGCGCTTCGTCGGCGATGGCAGCAGTGCCTCGCTCAACGGCCGCCCGATTCAGACCCGTGCCTGCAGCCGGCTGGCCGATGCGACCCTGATGGTCACCAGCCCCGAGCATTTCCAGCAGCCGCCCTACAGCGACCTGTTCGACAAGCTCTCTCGCGAAGTACGCCTGGTGCGCTACAGCGGCGATTGCTACGCCTACTGCATGCTGGCCCTGGGGCTGGTGGATGTGGTGCTCGATCCAGGCCTCAAGCCCTACGACATCCAGGCGCTGATACCGATCATCGAGGGCGCGGGTGGTGTGGTGACCCGCTGGGATGGTGGCGACGCACAGCACGGCGGCGATGTCATCGCCTGCGGCGACCCGCGTCTGCATGCCCAGATCCTGGAGCTGATGCGGTCGGCGTGATGAATGAACCGCGGCGGGGGCTGGTGGCTTTCTGGCATCCCGCCTGCGGAATTTTCTGCATTCGTCGTCTAAGCGCATGAATGCCAAGCGTATTTGTCGGCGCAATTAATGTGCCTGAAAATAAACCTGTACATCCTGATCGAACCGCGTATAGTCGCGTCCACTGCTCTGCGATTGTCTCTGCGATACTTGGCTCGATGTTCTGATTGAAGTTATTTCATCTCCTCGATTCGTTACAGCTTTAGCACTTCAGTAATTTCCTGAGTTCTAATCAGGGTTATTTATTTTTATCTTGGAGTTATGAAATGTCCAATCGTCAATCCGGCACCGTCAAGTGGTTCAACGATGAAAAAGGCTTCGGCTTCATCACCCCCGCAGAAGGCGCTGATCTGTTCGTTCATTACCGTTCGATCGAAAGCACTGGCTTCAAGAGCCTGAGCGAAGGCCAGCAAGTGACTTTCGAAGTCGTACGTGGCCAGAAAGGCCTGCAAGCGGATAAAGTTCAGGTAGTCTGATACTTTTCCGACTCGAGAAGCCCCGTTCTACGGGGCTTTTCTATTTCTGCTCCCAAAAAATCCAATAGTTTCGCTGGCTTGTCTATTGGCAGCAGAAACTTACTTCGCTTTGCCTCCATGTACTGTCGATAGTTACCAATTAACTATCCAGTGCTGCGCACCTGGCGGCATTACTCACCGAATAGGGAGTTCCGCATGCCAGGCTATGAGGTCAGGTATCAAGATGTATCCGTGGGCGATATGGACTTTCATATCCGCTCGTTGCTTGATCACCAGCAGTATCACGATCCCGAGATGGTGGCAGAGAACCTGGGTATATCGCCCGAGAGCTGGCCGCTGTTTGGCCAGATCTGGCCATCGGGGCAGGTCCTTGCGCTGGCGATGCTCACGATGGACCTGAAAGGCAAACGCATTCTCGAAGTGGGGGCCGGCCTGGCTCTGGCCAGCCTTGTGGTGCATCGCCGGGGTGGCGATATCACCGCCAGCGACTATCACCCGCTGATCCCCGATTTCCTGAAAGAAAATTTGCGCCTGAACGATCTCGGCCCCCTCAAGTACCAAGCGGCGGACTGGTCCGACCTCGAAGATGGGTTGGGCGTGTTCGATATGATCATCGGTAGCGACCTCATCTATGAGCGTGGCCAGCCGGCGCTGCTCGCAGATTTCATCGACCGGCACTCGGCCGATACAGTGGACGTCTACATTGTCGACCCCAATCGCTCGAACCGGTCCAGCTTCTGTCGGGAAATGGTCGAACTCGACTATGTGTCGAGCACCAGTAATATGAACTGCCTTCTGGGCAATGGCGAAGCCTTCAAGGGGTCGCTTCTGCATTTCCAGCGCGACGACTCCCGATTCAATCTGTGAAGGATCTGCCGGACCCGAACTGAATCCGGGACTCTGCTTCTCGCTGACTGCTAATCCGTTTTCTGGCCTGATAGCTCCAATGAGACCGACCAAAAGTGCCGCATCTTCTGTGCGCGCAGAACGATTTGGTCAGGGGCTATCTACACTGGCTCAGGTTACTGATTGTGCCGAGGCAGCGTCATGACCTACCCACGCGAGAGCAGCGGCCTGCTGCTGGTGGACCCGTATAACGATTTCCTGAGCGAAGGCGGCAAGCTCCATGGCCTGGCCAAACCGGTCGCCGACGCCGTGGGCACGCTGGATAACCTGCGCCGGGTGCTGGCAGCGGCGCGCAAGGCCGGGATTCAGGTTTTCTACGTGCCACACCATCGCTCGCGGCCGAACGACTTCAAGACCTGGAAATACCCCAGCCCCTACCAATTGGGTGCCAGCCGCGCCCAGGTGTTCGCCGCGGGCAGTTGGGGTGGGGAATGGCACCCTGATTTCCAGCCGATGGAGCAGGACGTGATGATCCAGGAGCACTGGGGCGGTAGTGGTTTCGCCAATACCGACCTGGACTACCAGCTCAAACAGCACGGCATACAGCGTGTAATCCTGATCGGGATGCTGGCCAATACCTGCATCGAGTCCACCGGGCGTTTCGCCGCGGAACTGGGCTACCACGTAACCCTGGTGACCGATGCCACGGCGGCTTTCTCGTCTGAGGCCATGCACGCGGCCCATGAGCTGAACGGGCCGACTTATGCCCATGCAATCCTCACCACTGAGGAAGTGCTGGGCGCGCTCCTGTAAGGGCGAATTCATTCGCTATGTCTGCGTTAGCTGTTGCGAGAGATTGACCATCGGGCCAAGAGCCTTGTAGGAGCTGGCTTGCCAGCGAAACGCCGCCATTCGCTGGCAAGCCAGCTCCTACGGGCAATGCAGCTGCCTACAAGACGTACTGCAGACATAGCCAATTCATTCGTCCTCAATACACATCCCTCACATAGCGCTTCTCCCGTGCCATGTTGTTGACATAGGTCTCGGCATCCGCTGCGCTGAGGCCGCCATGCTCGCGCACCACCGCCTTGAGTGCGGCGTCCACATCCTTGGCCATGCGACTGGCGTCGCCACAGACGTAGAAGTGCGCGCCTTCCTCCAGCCAGCGCCAGAGCTCGGCACCCTGTTCGAGCATGCGTTGCTGCACATACACCTTTTCCGCCTGGTCGCGGGAGAAGGCGGTATCCAGGCGATGCAGGTGGCCGCTGGCCTGCCAGGCGTGCAGTTCGTCGCGGTAGTAGAAGTCGGTCGCTTCCCGCTGTTCGCCGAAGAACAGCCAGTTACGGCCCTTGGCACCGAGGGCCTCACGTTCCTGCAGGAAGGCGCGGAACGGGGCGATACCGGTGCCCGGGCCGACCATGATAATCGGCCGCTGCGGGTCGGCCGGCACGCGGAAGTGGGCCGACTTCTGGATGAAGATCGACACCTCGCCCTGGCCAGCACGGTCGGCGAGGAACGCCGAGCAGACGCCGGTACGGCTTTGCCCCTCGCATTGATAGCGGACGGTGGAGACGGTCAGGTGCACCTCGTTCGGGGTCGCCAGGGGGCTGGAGGCAATGGAATAGAGGCGAGGTTGAAGGCGCTTCAACCGGCCCAGCAACTCGTCCGCATTGATCTGGATGGGGCAGGTGCGCAGCAGGTCGGCCAGCTGTTTGCCCCAGAGCCAATCCTCCAGCTCGGCCTTGTTCGCCGGTTCCAGCAGGCGTGCCAGCGCCGCGCTGCCAGAGCGTTCGGCAATGAAATGCAGCAGATCAGGAGTGACTTTGGCGATCTCGAAATGGCGGCCCAGAGCCTGTGCCAGCGGCAGGGCACCTTGGTCTTTCACCTCGACCAACTGATTGCCGTCCAGATCCAGTGCGCTGAGAACCTCGTTCACCAGCGACGGACAGTTGCTCGGCCACACGCCCAATGCATCGCCGGCCCGGTAGTCGAGGCCGCTGCCCTTGAGGTCGAGGACGACCTGCCGGGTCTCCTTGCTGGAACCCGGCGCATTCAGCACGGGGTTGCGTAGCAGGCGGCTGGCCAGGGGACGCTGGCGGCTGTACAGCGGTGCCTCTGCGTCCTCGGCGGGCGCACCAGCGGTTTCCAGCACCGGCAGCGGAACCGTTGCGCCGGCCAGGGCACCGCGGACGGCGGCCAGCCAGGCGCGCGCCGGCTCTTCGTACTCCGGCTCGCAGTCCACGCGTGGCACCAGGCGGCGCGCGCCGAGGGCTTCCAGGCGGGCATCGAGCTTGCGGCCGAAACCGCAGAACTGGTCGTAGGTGGAGTCGCCCATGGCCAGCACAGCGAATTCCAGGCCGCTGAGGGAGGGGGTGCTGTCCGCGTTCAGCGCGCTCCAGAGCGACGCACCGTTGTCAGACGGATCGCCGTCGCCGAAGGTGCTGGCGATCAGCAGGGCAGTGTCAGCGTTGGCCAGCTCGGCAGGCTGGATGGCGTCCATGCAGTGCACCTTCACCGCATGGCCCTCGCGTTTCAGCGCGTCGGCGCAGGCAGTGGCGACGCTTTCCGCATTGCCGGTCTGCGAGCACCAGAGCACCAGCAGCGGTTTTGCCGCCGACGGCGTTGGGCTCACGACGGCCGTAGGCGCTGCCCAGCTGCGGGAGAACAGCCCTGCGAGCACGCCGTCCAGCAGCAGGCGGGTTTCCGGCGCCAGCGGTGCGCTGGCCGGCAGGGTGGGCACGCCACCTTGCTTGCGGCTTTCCTCGCTGCGCAGGCCGAGCAGGTAGCCCTGCAGGTAGCGCTGCTCGGTGGGCGCCAGGCTGAGGTCGGCGCTGGCGTCGAGGTTCAGCAGACGGGCGAAGGCATTGATCGGCATGTCGGCGAGTTCCTCCGGGAAACCGGCAGCGGCGCTGGCCACGACCGGCTCGACTTCTACCAAGGGGATGAGCTGGGGGCTGGCCGGGGCGATCGGCGCCAGGGCTACGGCGCTGTACTTGAACTCCGGCTGCAGCGAAATGGGGTCGATGGCATCACTGGTCACGGCGTTGATCGCCAGGTCTTCGCCGTAGCGGTCGTTCCAGTGGAAGGGCGCGAAGCAGTTGCCCGGTTGCACGCGGTCGGTGACCACGGCCGGCAGCACGGCGCGGCCACGGCGCGAGCGCACTTCCACCTGGCTTTTGTCGGCGATACCGAGGCGGCTGGCGTCACTCGGGTGGATTTCCAGGAAGGTGCCGGGGTTGAGCTTGTTCAGCGTGGCCACCTGGCCGGTCTTGGTCAGGGTGTGCCACTGGTGCTGCACGCGGCCGGTATTGAGCACCAGGGGGAAGGCGTCGTCGGGCAGCTCTGCCGGGTCCATGTGCGGCCGGGCGAAGAACATGCCCTTGCCGTCGTCGGTGGCGAAGGCGATGGCCGGGCGTGTGCCGTCTGCCGTGGTCTTGAGCGCCTGGCCCACCCCGTCGTTGAGGTAGCGGATCGGGTTGCGCGTGTTGGCCTTCGAACCGGGCGCGCAGGGCCATTGTTGCGGACCCTGGCGCAATAGCGCGTAGCTGGCGCCGCGGATGTCGTAGCCGGTCTTGGGGTTCCAGGCGCGTTTTATTTCTTCGAACACCTCGGCGGCGGACGCGTAGTCGAAGGCCTCGGCAAACCCCATCGCGCAGGCGACGCGAGCGATGATCTGCCAGTCCGGCAGGCTGTCGCCGGGCGCGTCCACGGCCTTCTGGGTGAGGGTCAGGTTGCGTTCGGAGTTGATCATCACGCCTTCGGCCTCGGCCCAGAGTGCACCGGGCAGGAGGATGTCGGCGTAACGGTTGGTCTCGGTGTCGAGGAAGGCGTCCTGGGTGATCACCAGTTCGGCATTCTGCAGCCCCTCGATCGCCTGGCGGCGGTTGGGCACGGTGGCTGCCGGGTTGGTGCAGATAATCCAGCAGGCTTTGATATCGCCTGCGCGCATGGCCTCGAACATGGCCACGGTGCCGCTGCCGCCGTCCTGACGCAGGTGCCCGCGCGGCAGTTGCCACAAGTCTTCGATGAACTGGCGGTCGGCCTCCACCAGCAGCGAACGCTGGCCGGGCAGACCGGGGCCCATGTAGCCCATCTCGCGACCGCCCATGGCGTTGGGCTGGCCGGTAAGGGAGAAGGGGCCGCTGCCGGGCCGGCAGATGGCGCCGGTGGCCAGGTGCAGGTTGCACAGGGCATTGGTGTTCCAGGTGCCGTGGGTGCTCTGGTTGAGGCCCATGGTCCAGCAGCTCATCCACTCGTTGGCTTCGCCGATCCATTGGGCGGCTGTGTGGATGTCGGCTTCAGTGAGTCCGGTGATGGCAGCGACACGCTCCGGTGCGTAGTCCTCGAGGAAGGCTGGCATGGCGTCCCAGCCCTGTGTGTGGGCGGCGATGAAGGCCGGGTCGGTGTGGCCGTTCTTGTGCAACAGATGGAGCAGGCCGTTGAGCAGGGCGAGGTCGGTGCCGGGCTTGATCGGCAGGTAGAGGCTGGCTTTGTCGGCGGTGGCGGTGCGGCGCGGGTCGACCACGATCAGCTTCGCCCCGGCCTTGACCCTGTCCATCATGCGCAGGAAGAGGATCGGGTGGCAGTCGGCCATGTTGGCGCCGGTCACCAGGAACAGGTCGGCCGTGTCGAAGTCCTGGTAGGAGCCGGGCGGGCCGTCCGAGCCGAGGGAGAGCTTATAGCCGCTGCCGGCACTGGCCATGCACAGCCGCGAATTGGATTCGATGTGACGGGTGCGGATGAAGCCCTTGGCCAGCTTGTTGGCCAGGTACTGCGCCTCCAGGGACATCTGCCCGGATACATAGAAGGAAATCGCGTCAGGGCCGTGAGTGTCGAGCAGCGCGCGCAGCCGGCTGGCGGTGTCCTGGATCGCCTCGTCGATGCCGGTGCGCACCGGGTCGCGACTGCGCTCGTGGCGCAGGTAGGCGTGCTCCATGCGCCCGGAGTCGGTGAGCGGTTGGGCGCAGGTGTTGCCCTTGGTGCAGAGGCGGCCGAAGTTGCTTGGGTGGTTCTTGTCGCCCGTTACCTTGACCACGCGGTTGTCCGCGACCTCCATGACGATGCCGCAGCCGACGCCGCAATAGGGACACACGCTTCGCACTGTCTTGTTCGCCATATCCGTACCTTGCGCGGAAACGAAAAAGCGCCATGCCACCCACCGTCGGAACGGGGGAGACACGGCGCCTTTGTCGTGGGGTAGGGCAATCGGCATTGATTACCTTGGCGGGGCTATCGCAAGGCACATGCCAAGTCCTGCGTAATCCGCGCCAATGCATTGAATGGCGGCCCTTGCCGGCGATTTTCAGGGGGCGTTCAACCGACGCAGGTCGGCTTCAGGATGGGGCGTGACGCGTGTTGTCGCACCGTTTTGGTTCTTGGTTGGGCGCTCGTGGCGAGCGTCTCTGTAGTTGGGAATGGCGACTGTACGAATCGCTGCAGGCCTCGCCATTACTGGTGCTGGACCTGGCTGTGGAGGCGTTGGGAAGCGCGCTTTCGACAATCTGGCACAGCCACTGCATAGGCAGGACCAGGCCCGCCACGAACAGTGCGGTGGGCGGCCCGGCAGATCAAAGGCGATCGCTTCCCGGGCCAAAGCCTGTTCACGATCTCGCGAGTTCAACGCGGTTGTTCCGACGCGCAGCAGATTGTGGATAGGTTTTGACAGGTGCATCAGGCAGCGTGGCCGGGTGACACCCATGAATCAACAGGCAAAGGCGCCTGGGGCGATAAGTCCCAGGCGCTTTTTTTTGCCCCCGAAAAACGTGATTGGCTTGGGCCGGGTGCTACCTATGAACTCCAACGTCGCTTCCACTCCTGATGTGCAAACGCTGATCGTCATCGGCAATGGCATGGTCGGCCATCATTGCGTCGAGCAACTGATCGAGCGCGGCGCGCTGGACCGCTATCGCATCGAGGTCTTCAGTGAGGAACCGCTGCGCGCCTATGACCGCGTGCACCTGTCCGAATACTTCGGTGGCCGTGATGCCGAGTCGCTGGCCCTGGGCGAGGCCAGCCTCTACCGCACTCCGGGCGTGACGCTGCACCTGGGCGTGCCGGTGCTGGAGATCGACCGGGAGCGTCGCGAGGTGATCACCGCCAACGGCTGCGTGGCCTTCGACAAGTTGGTGCTGGCTACCGGTTCCTATCCCTTCGTGCCGCCCATCGAGGGTGCCGAGGGCAACTCGCGACTGGTCTATCGCACCCTGGCGGACCTCGACACCATTCGTGATGCGGCGGCCAACGCACGCCGTGGTGTGGTGGTGGGCGGCGGCCTGCTGGGCCTGGAAGCCGCCAATGCGCTGAAGTCCCTCGGCCTCGACGCCCATGTAGTGGAGTTCGCCCCGCGCCTGATGCCGGTGCAGCTGGACGACCAGGGCGGCCAGGCGCTCAAGGCGCGCATCGAGGCGTTGGGTGTGGGCGTGCACTTGTCCAAGGCCACCCAATCCATCAGTGCCGGTGCGGAGTACCGCTACCGGATGAACTTCGCCGGTGAGGATTTCCTCGAAACCGACCTGATCGTCTTCTCCGCCGGCATCCGCCCGCAGGACGCCCTGGCCCGCCAGAGCGGCCTGGAGCTGGGGGCGCGTGGCGGTGTGGCCATCGACGGTCAGTGCCTGACCTCGGACGCGAACATCTATGCCATCGGTGAGTGCGCGGCCTGGAACGGCAGCATTTTCGGCCTGGTCGCTCCCGGCTACCAGATGGCCCGCAGCGTCGCCGCGCAGCTCTGTGGCGAGGAGGCCGACCCCTTCATCGGCGCCGACATGTCCACCAAGCTGAAGCTGCTCGGTGTGGACGTGGGCTCCATCGGCGACGCCCATGGTGCATTGCCGGGGGCTCGCAGTTATCGCTTCATCGACGAAGCCACCTCCAGCTACCGCCGGCTGGTGGTTTCCGCTGACGGCAAGCAGGCCCTGGGGGCCGTGCTGGTGGGCGACAACAGCTACTACGACACCCTGCTGCAGTACGTGCAGAACGGCATCAAGCTGCCGGCCGATCCGGCCAGCCTGATCCTGCCGGCGGGCGAGGGCGCCCCGGCCTTGGGCGCCGATGCTCTGCCGGCCACCGCCACCGTCTGCTCCTGTCATAACGTCAGCAAGGGGGCGATCTGCTCCGCCATCGACGGCGGCTGCACCGATGTTGCCGGGGTCAAGGCGTGCACCAAGGCGGCCACCGGCTGCGGCGGTTGCGCGGCGCTGCTCAAGCAGGTGGTGGAGCACGAACTGTCCGCCCGTGGCGTGGCGGTGGACAAGAGCCTCTGCGAACACTTCGCCTACACCCGCCAGGAGCTCTACGCCCTGGTGCGTGTGGAAGGTATCGAGACCTTCGAGGAAATGCTCGCCAAGTACGGTCGCGGCCATGTGGGTTGCGAGATCTGCAAGCCGGCCATCGGCTCCATCCTCGCCTCCTGCTGGAACCGTCCGATCCAGAACCCCTGGCTGGTGCCGCTGCAGGACACCAACGACACCTTCATGGCCAACATGCAGAAGAACGGCACCTACTCGGTGGTGCCGCGCATCCCCGGTGGCGAGATCACCCCGGAAGGCCTGATCGCGATTGGCGAGGTGGCGAAGAAGTACAACCTCTACACCAAGATCACCGGCGGCCAGCGTATCGACCTGTTCGGTGCCCAGTTGCACGAGCTGCCGGATATCTGGGGCGAACTGATTGCCGCCGGTTTCGAGACCGGCCATGCCTATGGCAAGTCCACCCGTACCGTGAAGTCCTGCGTGGGCAGCACCTGGTGCCGCTACGGCGTGCAGGACAGCGTGAAAATGGCCCTGGACATCGAACACCGCTACAAGGGCCTGCGCTCCCCGCACAAACTGAAGTTCGCCGTCTCCGGCTGCACCCGCGAATGCGCCGAGGCGCAAAGCAAGGATGTGGGGGTTATCGCCACCGAAAACGGCTGGAACCTCTATGTCTGCGGCAACGGCGGCATGCGCCCGCGCCACGCCGAGCTGTTCGCCACCGACCTGGATGACGAAACCCTGATCCGCTACATCGACCGCTTCCTGATGTTCTACATCCGCACCGCCGACAAGCTGCAGCGCACCTCGGTCTGGCGCGAGAGCCTGGAAGGCGGCCTGGACTACCTCAAGGCGGTGATCATCGAAGACAGCCTGGGCCTTGGCGCAGAGCTGGAAGCGCAGATGCAACTGGTGGTGGACCGCTATGAGTGCGAGTGGGCCAACGCCATCCAGGACCCGGAGAAGCTCAAGCGCTTCCGCACCTTCGTCAACGACGCGAGCGGCGATCCGGATATCCATTTCGTCAAAGAACGTGGGCAGATCCGTCCGGCGCGGGCGGCCGAGCTCACCCTGATCCCTGTAACAGAGGAGGTGGTCTGATGGCCCAGCAGAGCGCGCACCGCATCGAAGAATTCGCACAATGGCGAGCCCTCTGCTCGCGTGGCGATCTGGTGCCCAACTCGGGCGTGGTGGCCTGGGTGGAGGGCGCCCAGGTGGCGTTGTTCTACCTGCCGGACGGGGAGCCAGGGCAGCAGCTGTTCGCGGTGGATAACCACGATCCCCATGCCGGCGCGAATGTCATCGGCCGCGGCATCGTCGGTCACCTGGGCGGCGACCTGGTGATCGCCTCACCGCTTTACAAACAGCATTACCGGCTGGAAGACGGCTCCTGCCTGGAGTATCCGGAGCAGCAGCTGCGGGTCTGGCCGGTGCGCCTGGAGGGGGATGTGGTGGAAATCAGGGTGGAGTGAGCGCGCAACTGGCCCCGCTGCGGGGCCAGGGTTCAGGCCTTGCCGAAAGGCTGCTGATACGCCCGCGTATACATCAGGTGGGCATCCATCAGCAGCGCCTCCATGCCTGACAGCATGGCTTCGCGGCTCAGGTAGCCAGCACTGCCGGACGCCTGCTCAATGCGCAGACGCTCGATGAGGCGAGTCACCTGCACCAATCGATAGTCGCCGAGGCGGCGGCAGGCCTCGGGGCTGGAGTCGGCGCGGACGTCCAGCACGTCGTCGGGGAATTCGTCGAGGGTGGGGAAACGGTGCGGAATCATCATGCGCTGGGTCGCTCGGGGCTGCAGTAGGCGGAATAGGGGCGAAAAAGCTACCCAGTCGCCCTGTAGGGGTTCAAGGCATGAACCCTGTCCGAATTTTCGTGTTGGCAGGTAGGGATATTGTCGCGATGAGGCGCGACGGTACTGGGAAAGCGCACTCCAGAGCCGTCAGCTGAAACTCAGCGCACCCTGCTTGCAGCAACGCACCAGGGCTTCTTCCAGCTTGCGGTCAGGCATGGCGTGTGCGCGCAGGGTGTTCGCGGTCTTTTCCACGTAGTCGCGGGTACTGCCGTAGTGGCCGCTGGCACTGTCGAACACCTGGCGTAGCACATGGTCCGGCAGGGCGCCGGCGTAGCAGGAGATATTGCGTCGCAGCACGAAGCCCAGGGCCTGCACCTTGGGCCCACGCTCCAGCTGGCAGCTCAACCACTTCGGCTGGTATGCCGCATCGGGCATTTCCCGCTGCCACAAGGCGAAGAGATGCTCTTCCAGCTGTTCCTCCGGCAGGCGGTAGGCGAAGCCGGCGCAGGAGCCGCCACGGTCCAGACCCAGCACGAGGCCAGGGGTTTGCGGCGTGCCACGGTGAATCTGCGACCACAGATAGAGCCCACGATGGTAGCCATGCACGCGTGCGCGGCGGGTTTCCACTGTGGGGCATTCTGGACGCCAGATCAGCGAGCCGTAGGCGAACAGCCAGACCGGTCCACCGCGATGGCGACTCATGGTGGTTTCGAGGGAGGCGAGTAATTCAGCGCGAGTCAGTTGCACCGGCTGTTCGAGCTGGGGCGGATAAAGCGTGAAAAGCGTTTCGGAATTGCTGCCGGCCATAGAGGTACTGCAGGTGCTGGTGATGTACGAACCCGTCCGGGATTCGCCTCTTCTTGTATCAGGTGTTGGGACGTTGGCGAACAGGCGGTCGTCGAATTCCGCAAAAAATTCCCGTTGGCGCAGGGGGGGCATTAGTCGCTGATAAAGGAAAGGCATGATGTGGTGCCGGGTTATCGCGGATGGCAATAAACATAGGCGCTGCAGGTTTGGCTATGTCTGCGTTAAGTGTTGCTAGAACGTCCTGAGCCAGGCTGCTTGTCGAGTTCTGTGGATGCTTCTGGTTTCGCCTTCCCAGGCGCCTCCCTTTTCCAGTCGTTGAAACGGAAGCAAAAAACACGCCCCGGCATCCGGGTTGGGCTCCGCCAAACTACCCTCCTGAAGCGGCGTAGTCGCTGCCTCACCTTGCCTGTCTGGTGTCAGGCCCAGGTGGGCTTCAGGTTGACCCCTTCCTCGCCGGCCCGCCCCAGCCCCTCTCCCTCCGGGAGAGGGGCTGGGGCGGGCCGCGTTCGGATGAGGGTTATGCCCGGCTGGCGTGGAAGCCTCTAATGCCCGTGCTAGAGAGCTTCCTTCGCCGGAGCAACAGCTAACGCAGGCATAGCCGTAGGTTATCCCCCCGACGCGTGGCAACTGGCGGATGCGCCCTGAACCGCCTGTGGGTCGGGTTCATTCCGTTCAGTCCAGGCGCTGTAGCTCGCGATATGACGACATCTTTTGTTGCAAGGAACGGCATCACACTGTCATGAAATGCTAAAAAAATGTCATGAAATGCGAAGCCGCAGAGAGCGGTCGTCCCTAGTCTTTGCCGCCAGTCGGAAGGGGTGGAGAACCTGCACGGTTCGCCCCGACATTCATGGAGCCTTCTATGGTGAAACCGCTATTCGGATTTGCATTGGCTGGAATCGTCCTGCTTGGCAGCGGCTGTTCCAGCAAGATCACCCAACCTGAGGAGTACTCGGGTTTCCTGGGGGATTACTCGCAGCTCGAGGAAGCGATGTCTGCCAGCGGCAAGCCGGTGCTGCGCTGGACAGCGCCCGATTTCGATCCGCAGCGCTATGGCTCGCTCCTGGTGGAGAAGCCGGTGTTCCATCCCGCCCAGGCACCCAGCGACAAGATGAGCCAGCAGACCCTGGACCAGATTGCCACCTACATGCGCCTGGCGTTGCAGCGCGAGCTGGTGGGCAAGTTGCGTCTGGTGGGGCAGCCCGAGGCGGACACCCTGGTGCTGCGCCCGGCCATTTCCGCGGTAGCGGTCTCGACCGAGCACCTGAAGGCCTACGAGGTCATCCCGATCGCCTTGCTGGCCGCTGCCGCGACCACGGCCGCAGGCACCCGCGACCAGGAAGTGACCCTCTACGCAGAGCTGGAGGCGGTGGACGCCGCCAGCGGCAAGCCTGTTGTCCGGATGGTGCGCAAGGGCCAGGGATTGAGCCTGGAGAACCGCAAGACGCCACTGATACTGGACGACCTCAAGCCCGTGCTCGATGACTGGGCGCGAGACGCACGCCATTTCAGGCCCTGACAGGCCTCCCCCGATCAACCACCAGGCCGGAACCGGCGAACAGCCGGTTTGCCTTCGCGCGCGCTGAAGCGAGCGCTACGGGGCGGCCTGGATGCGAATCCGCATTTTCTTCGACGCCGGGCATCACCCGGCCGGACGCGGAATTCCCCCTGCCAACCAGGTGATGACATGCTCAGTGATGGGTTTCTCGATTACTTCGCCCTAGGCGTGCTGTTCTTCGTTGTGATTGTGTTGTTCTACGGGATCATCGTGCTTCACGACATTCCCTATGGGATCGCCAAGCGGCGCAACCACCCGCACCAGGATGCTATCCATGCCGCCGGCTGGGTGAGCCTGTTCACCCTGCATGCCATGTGGCCCTTTCTGTGGGTCTGGGCGATGTTGTACCGCACGGATCGTGGCTGGGGCTTTGGAGCCCCCAGGGCGGAGCTGGAGCAACAACTGGCCGAGATGCGCCAGCGCCTCGAACGGCTTGAGGGGGTGAGCGTCTCCCGTCCGGCCTCCGCCGTAGAGGAGGCCTGACATGGACCTGTTGCTGATCCTCACCTACACGGCCATCTGCGTCGCCATCTTCAAGATTTTCCGCATCCCGCTGAACAAGTGGTCGGTCCCCACGGCCGCCCTGGGTGGCGTGGTGCTGATCGGTACGCTGATCTTCCTGATGAACTACAACCACCCGTACTCCGAAGTGGCGCGAAGCTATTTCGTGTCGACGCCGGTTATTCCGGCGGTCAACGGCCAGGTGGTGGAGGTGCCGGTAAAGACCAACCAGCCGCTGGAGAAGGGGGATGTGCTGTTCCGCATCGACCCGACGCCCTTCGAGAACCGGGTGAAATCCCTCAAGGCCCAGTTGGTATCGGCTCGCGCCGACCAGTCCCGCGCCCGGGAACTGGCCGCGCGCAATGTGGGCAATCGTCGCGACGTGGACCTCACCACAGCACGGGTGGAGGACTTGCAGGCGCAACTGAACGTCGCCCAGTTCGAGCTGGACAACACCGTGGTGCGTGCCCCCAGCAAAGGTTTTGTCACCCATGTGTCGTTGCGTCCGGGGATGATGGCGACCAAGTTGCCGCTGCGTCCGTCCATGGTCTTCATCCCGGATGAGGGGCATTACTTCGCCGCCTGGATGCGGCAGAACAGCCAACTGCGCCTGAACCCGGGCGACGAGGCGGAAGTGGCCTTCGACGGCATTCCCGGTCGCGTATTCAAGGGCAAGGTCAAGGACGTGATTGCGGTAATCGGCGAGGGCCAGGTGCAGCCCTCCGGCACCTTGCTCAGCTTCAGTGGCTCGCCGCCGCCAGGGCGGGTACCGGTGATCATCGAGATCACCGACCCCGACTACACGCAGTACGCCACGCTGATGCCCGGTGGCTCCTATGGCCAGGCGGCGCTGTACAGCGAGCATTTCCACCATGTGGCGGTGATGCGCAAGATCCTCCTGCGCATGGCGTCCTGGATGAACTTCATCTTCCCCTTCCATTGATCGTGATCCGCGCCCTGCACCTGTGCCGGGCGCGGCGATTTTCCGGCGGCCACGCCGTAAACGAATTCGATTCGACTCAGGGTCGCGGGGCGCGGCCATCGCGCTCATGCACCTGGCCCGACCGCCGCAGTGCCCTGGGTTCGAAGACAGGTAACTTCATGGCATATCACTCTCGGCGCCGGTGTCTGCGCCCGTTCCGGGGCGCGCTTGCCCTGCCGGCTGGTCTGGCAATGGGCATGCTCGCGCTGCACATGACCCTGGCCAACGCCATGCAGCAGGATGTCGTGCCGAACGTGGCGCCCATCCTCGCCCCCAAGGCGCCGCCGGATCGGGTCGATGATTTCGACCGTATCCGCGAGCGCGGCACCATTCGCATCCTCGTCCCTTACAGCAGGACGTTCTTCCATATCGACCATGGCCGCCAGAGGGGCGTGACCCATGAGGTCGGCATCGCCTTCGAGCGTTGGCTGAACACGCGCTATTCCCGCCAGGGGAAGAACCTGCGCTGGCATGTGATGTTCATCCCGGTCAGCCGCGACCAACTGCTGCCCAGCCTGGTCCGGGGCGTTGGTGATATCGCCGCGGGTGGGCTGGTGGAGGGGGACCGGGCGCGTTTCAGCGAACAGGTGGTGACCGCCTCCGCCTCATTCCGTGCCGACCCGGTTCTGGTGAGTGGACCGGCCGGCGAGCCGATTGCCAGCCTCGACGGGCTGGCCGGCAAGGAGGTGGCGGTGCCGGCACTGAACAGCGATTTCTGGGAACTGGTGGCATTGAGCCGGGGCTTCAGCGAGCGTGGTCTGGCGCCGATCCGCCTGGTGCCGTTGGCTGAAGGCATCGAGCCAGAAGAGCTGCTGGCGCTGGTCAATGCCGGACGCCTCGCAGCGGCCGTGGTGGATCGACGTGTGGCGCAAGCCTGGCAGCCGACCCTGGGCAGGGTCGCGATCCAGGAGAATGTCGACTTCGACTGGGGCGGTCGCTACGCCTGGGCTGCACGCCAGAGCAACCCTGAGCTGCGTAAGGTACTGGCGGAGTTCTTTACCGAGCTTCAGCGCGCGCCCCGGATGAAACAGGCCTTCGGTGGTGATGACGGCGAGGCCAGGCAGTTTCTCCGTGAGTCGGTATCGGCCGAGGAGCTGCGCACTTTCCGTCGGCTGAACCAGGCCTTCATCGCCTCCGCCCGGCGCTACGACCTGGACCCGCTGATGCTGATGGCCCAGGCGTTCCACGAGTCGCAGTTCGACCAGCGTGCGCGCAGCAACCGGGGCGCGGTGGGGGTTATGCAGGTCCTGCCGAGCACCGCGGCAGATCCCAATGTTCGGGTGTCGGGCGTACGCAGCAGCGCGGAGCAGAACGTCGAGGCTGCCAGCAAGTACCTGCGCTTTCTGGCTGACACCTACCTCGACGATCCGGCGCTGACGCCGGACAACCGCATGTTCATGCTGCTGGCGGCGTACAACGCCGGGCCGGGCAATTTGCAGAAGGTCAGGCGCATGGCCAGGGAAAATGGCCTCGACCCTGATCGCTGGTTCGGCCATGTGGAGCAGATGGCGGCCAGGGCGCTCGGGCGTGAAACCCTCGACTACGTGAACAACGTGTACAAGTACTACGTCGCCTACAGCTTTGCCCGGGACCGTGAGGAAGCGCTTTCGGACAGTGTGCTGGGCAGGCTGGAGGGCCGCTGAAGTGTGGCCCCCGGGAAGGGGGCGGCTCGCTGCCGGAGCAGGAGCCGCGAGGGGGTCAGAACAACAGGTAGGCGCTGGCGCTGGTCTGGTCCAGCTCGATGTCGCCGACCTTCAGCACTTCCTGCTCCAGGCGCACGCCGATATTGCGGAACAGGTCCAGTTCGACGCCGACGCCGTAGGTCAGATCCAGGTCGCTGCTGTCGCCGGTGGTGTCTTCTTCAGCATCCCAGGCATGGACGCCGGCACTGGCGAACAGGCGAAGGCGATCACCGATCGGCACGCCAAAGTGGGCTGCGGCCTGGAGCGAGTGGCCGTCGAAGTCGCCGCGGCTGCCTTCGAAACTGCCCAGGTCGACCCAGGCGCCTTCCACGGCCAGGTACGGGTTCAGGCGATAGCCGACGTAGGCCTTGTAGCTGTTGTCATCGTCGCCGAGGGTGTTGTCGTCGATTTCTACGCGGGTCACACCTGCGCCCACATAGAGGCCTCGGTCATCGGCGAAGGCACCCAGGGAGGTCAGGGCAAGTAGGGTGGCTGCACATTGCTTGCGGAACTTCATTTTTCATCCTGCGGGGTTTGTTGAAAGTGAAAGGGACGAGGGGGGATCAGGCCGATCCCTTCGGCTGGAACTCCCTGTCCAGGCGCTCGCGAATCTGCCGCGCCGCAGCATCCATGGCGGGATAGATGTCCTCGACGACGGGCTTGTCGGATTGCTCGACGTTCCTGCCGCTGGCGCGATCGACGGCTCGGACGAGGGTTTCGCCGGTGCGGCCATCGCTGACCTCGCTCTGGAAGAACACGTAGAGGGTTTCGTCGCGCACACCGGTGGCGTGCAGGGAGAGCCCGACCAGGAAGCCGATCGGGATGTACTCCATGACGCTCGGATCACGCGGTGTGCGCTTGAGATCGGTAATCGAGACGCGGAGCGACAGCGCTCCCGGGGCGGGTTTGTCCACCAGTCGGTAGCCGGCGCTGGAAAGTTGCCGTTCGAGTTGGTTGCGCAAGTGGAGAATCAGTTTGTTGGTATCCGCATCGGACTCGCTGAATGTCGAGTCGCTATTGGCGAGAGAAAGAGGAGTTGGCAAATCGATGAATATCGCCTTGTCGTGGTTACTTGATAGTGGTGCAGGGTATTTCTTCCAGGCGATGGTTTTTTCGTCCCGTTCGATGACCTGCAGTGGGATATTGGCTTGTTGCCCGGAAGATCCGGATGTGTCGATGCTGGGAGCCATCGAACAACCGGACAGGACCATCGAAAGTGAAAGGATGGAAAGCTCTTTGAGATGCATGGGGGTTCCTGTTGAAGTCGTGTCGACCTGCCCATCCGTGGTACTGGGAAGTTGCTTTCAGGGAAAGGCATCGATTGCGGAGGTCTGGCCTGCCATCAGGCGTCCAGCCTTGGAACACGGAGCGCGTAGCGCTATGCCGCGCCATCTCTGGCGCATCCGCACTCTGGGGCACGGGCGACGAAAACAAGAATCAAAAATCGTTATTTATGCCGTGAGGTGCACAGCTTGAAGTCGATGTGCGAGAGAATTCGCGTCCTCTCCCACGGGTGATGCAATCAATAAGCTCAGCAAATGTTCATGAAAAGCCAATTCAAGTTCTTACTGAAAAGTGGCGGCGAAGCATTGTTCGACGCCGCAAATAATCAGTTGCAAATAACCCCGGATTCGGGTGAGCCGCGCGTGGTGACGCTCTCTTATTCTGAATCGCGGCTATTGCAACTTCTGCTGGACAACCCGGGGGAAACCCGAAGTCGCAATGAAATAATGGAATACGCCTGGGACAATCGAGTCGTTGCGGCCGGAAGTTTGAACCAGGCGATATTCACCTTGCGCAATCTGATCGATGACGGCACCGACCATGAGTTGCTGCAGACGGTGCCGCGGCGCGGTTATCGGTTCAATGCGCAATACCTGATGGCCGAATCCACACCGGCGCTGACGATACCCGTCGCCGATACTGCCGTCGGGAGTGCCGGTGCGGTGGACCCGCCTGCGCCCGATGCCGCGCCTGCCACGCGGGAACACTGGCTGCCCGGACTGCTCCGTTCGCCGAAGTTGCTGTTACCTGCCTATGCACTGATGGTTGGCCTGCTCGCCCTGGTGGCCTTGCAGCGCCTCGGCGTCTTCGATGGTGCCGCCTCGGACCAGGTGATCGAAGAGGTGGTGGCAGGGCCGCTGACCTACCACTTCATTGGTGACAGCGCCGAAGAGAACGCCCGAACCCGCGAGGCGTTCAAGGTGGCCGTAAACACCCGCGATGAGGGAATCGCCGGGCATATCTGGATCAACCGCTCGAACCGACTCTATGACCTCGGCTGCGTGCGTGTCGATGGTACGACGGAGAACCTGATCTTTCTCGAGGACAACCCGATGGCCAACCTGCAACTGGAGATGGTCCGGCGCTGCATGAGGGGCTGGCCATGAAGCTGCGCCGCTACACGCACGCCTTCATTCTCGGCGGCCTGGCCCTGCTGGCCATTGCCGGCCTGGTACTCGACCGCCCGGCCTATACCCGCGGCGTTTCCTATCACGGTGCCAGCGCCATCGTGCTCAACGACGGTACGCGGATCAGCCTGGAAGAGCGGCTCATCATTGGTGACGTGATGAGCTTCGCTGCCATGGAACGGGTCGCCGGGGAGGTGAGCTACGCGTCCCTCGTGGCGGACGTTGTTCATTTCGGCCCCCGTAGCCTCGATGTCCGCCTGCAGAAGGCGCAGACCAGTCGCGCCAAGCCCATGGCGCGGATGAGCGAAATCCCCGATGTGCTGCTGGGTCGTCAGTACGGCCTGGCGATAGGGGCGACGCTGCGCCTGGAGTTCCTGCCGGTCGCCGATGACAAGGTGATTTGCTACTACGCGCGGGAAATCGACAACGTCCGCTGCCTGAACCGATGACGACCGGGCTGGCCGCCGGAGGGGCGACCTCGGGCGACCCGCTTTCCGTCGGCATCAGGCGGACTCCCGCAGGCGGATTTCGCTCCGTTGCGTGAGCCTTCCATCCAGCGTCCGGGTTTCCACGCTCAGGACGACCGTTGGCCGTTCTGTACGAATGACCTTGATGCGAGTGAGGGTGTCCGGCGTGCGCTGGATGACCAGGCTTTCCCCGACATTGCGACACAGAACCAGCATGTTGAACGCTCCAGTGAAGTGGTCTCGTCGCGGATTCTCATCGCCACCCTACGCCTGATGCGAATCAATAGTGATCATTGCCGGCGAAGCTTTCGACGCCACGCAGAAGGCGCCAGAGGTGGGCTTTGGCTCGCCCGGGGCGCGGGAGGTCAGGCGCTGGAGCCTGCTGACAGAAAATGAGGATTGGTAATTTTCATTTCCGCTTCTTCTTCCCAAGAATCCGGCCGTCCCGAGGTCGATGACTCGAGGGAGGCTGCGGCCTTCCGGGAACAGCCGGGGCCAGTCTTGCTACGAGAAGAGGCGTTGAATGAAGTTTGTACCTGTCATCCGGCTGATGTGCTGGACCGCCTGTTCGGTCCTTGTCGCCTTGTCCTTCGGGGTCATGCGCAGTTCCGTCATCGGTGGGCTATTGATGCTCTGCGGTGCGGTCTGGTTGTGCCCCGCGTCCTGGCGAGCGATCGAGAGCCTTTCCGGGCGAAAGGGCAGCGGCGTCGCCGTGGCCATCCTGGCCGTGCCGCTGTTTCTGCTTGGCATGCATATCGCCACCACCGCGCGGGACCTGGGCAAGGACTCCACGCCCTTGCGCTACTTCTCCGGTGGGCAGGACCTGCCCCGTCAGGATGCCGCCAACCGTCCCGAGGTCGACCCGGGTGCGCTGAATTTCTTCCGTCACATCATGGAGCAGGACTACCTGGTGGCCCTGGCTGGCGGGAAGTCGGCACTGAACAAGCTGTCGATGGTCAATCCGGTGGAGCGCATGCCCAGTTCGAAACTGGCGCGTTTCTATGAAGGCGACGAGGCGGCCGCCGACCCATTCTTCAGGGGCCGCAAACTCATCGTGACGGGCGAGATTCTGGCGGTGCGGGTCGACTACGCCGATGACGTGATCCTGGAGCTTCCGGGCGCCAGCGAGATGTTCAACGTGCAGGCTGAACTCCATAGCGATCCGAGCAAGTACGCCAAGCCGGTAGTCGAGGGGAATTACGCGGAACTGTACTGCACCGTGTACGGCAAGGGCACTGAGGACAGCGCCAGCAACCTCTATCTGGAAGATTGCACCGAAGTCGATTTCACCCTCGACGCCGAGGCCTACGCCGACAACCTGACCGAAGCCCTGAGCGGCTGGCTGAACAGCGGCGGCAGGCATATTTTCCCCAACGACAATGCGGCCACCTATTTCCTGGTTTCCTATCTGGCGGGCACTCAGTTGCCGCCAGACAATCCCTGCCTGCGCAAAGAGGCCCCGCTGGAGGATTGCGTGAGCTCGCTGGACAAGCTGCAAGCCGGCGCGTTGTTCGAGAAGGCGCGTGGCGACCTGCGCCGCTGGCAGGAGTGGCTCGGGCTGCCAATGCCGGAGGGCAACGGTCAGTTGAGCAGCCGCTGATGACACCTTCCTTTAAGACGCTGGCGCTCAGTTGCCTGCTCGGGCTGGCTGCAGCCGGGCCGGTGCAGGCCGCGGATGTGCATCTGCGCAGCCATTGGCTGCAACCGATCGATGACGAAGACAGCCTGGTCGGTGTGCTGAGCCGCGACGAGGCGGGAGACGCAGTGGCAGCCGAACTTTACCTGGAGGCCTATAGCGACGGGATTCCCGTCGGTGAGGAGGTGCATCGCTTCGCACTACCGGAAACGGTGCGGCTGTTCGCCATCCCATTGGAAGAGGATGTCGACTGCTATCGGGTCGTGGGCATCGTTGGCCTGGACGCCGAGGGTGAACCCCTCAGCGCCGACGATGATTCGCCGCCTGCCGAGGGCGAATGCCACGACCCCGGCCTGTTGCCGGTCGAAGCCTTGCGGCCGAGCTGAACCCTTAGGCTCTGCACGAAAAGTGCCTGCGCTCGGTGATGCTGCGTTGAAATCGGCCTCAGAATGCTCATTTACAGCACGTAAACTGCGCTTCTTCGGCCGATTTCGCCTTGCCTGACCTTCGCTCGACGACTTTTCGTAC
>NZ_SSOK01000007.1:0-25791 GCF_029871195.1 Pseudomonas sp. BN415 | reverse complement strand
GCTATTGGTGCGATCCGAGCCACTTTCAGCAATACGGCTGGCACCGGTGCGGTCGGCGCCACCTTCGGCAATGCGGTTGGCACTGGTGCGGTCGGCGCCACCTTCAGCAACGCGGTCCAGCACCATGAAGCCACCTTCGGCAGCCACCGGCTCGATGACCTGGATAGTGGTGGCTTCCCGCGACTCACCCAGCACCGGCTGGGAGTCAGACGGCAGGGCGAAGACGGAGGTGCTCAGGGCGGCGATGAACAGGGCGGCGAAGGCTTGGGTTTTCATGATCGTGGGCTCCTCGAGGGGGCTGGAAACTGGGTACGGAGCCAATCTTACGGATGGGGCGTTGATTAAGAAGTGATCACTCCAGATAGAGAACATCAACGTTGTTGATGGTGCAGTGCGCCCTTTCAGATCAATGGGTTAGTTGATTCAGACGGCCTTCCTGGCCGTTCGACCCAGGAGAGATCGGCTCGCCGAAGTGCGTTTTGCCCCGGGTAGCGGGGCCACCATTCGTCCGCAATCCCGCCTGGCCAGCGAATGCGGTCAATCCTTGCCTATACAGCCCGTGGACAGGGAGGTCAGCATGGCCAAGCGCACCGAATCGACGAAACTCCGCAGAAAGGCTGCAGGCAAGCGACTGGATGTCCGCCGCGACTCCATGGATTTTCGCGACCTCACCTACTCCGCGTCCCTTGCGCCGCTGCCCGACGAGCTCTATCCGGACTGGCCGTTGCTGCACATCCTCGACCAGGGCGAGGAAGGCGCCTGTACCGGTTTCGGCCTGGCCGCAGCGATCAACTACTTGCGTGGCCGACGCGCGCTGCCCGGCCGCGCCAGCCCGGAGATGCTCTTCGCCATGGCCCGGCGTTATGACCAGTGGCCGGGGGAGAACTACGACTTCAGCAGCGCCCGAGGCGCCATGAAGGGCTGGCACAAACATGGTGTCTGCCTGGAGGGCAGTTGGCTGGGGGGCAGCGGTTTGACCCCCGCAATCCAGCAGGAGGCGCTGGATATCCCTTTGGGTGCCTATTTCCGGGTCTTCTCGCGGATCAACGACGTCCAGGCAGCCCTGCGCGACGTCGGCGTGCTGTTCGCCTCGGCGCGTACCCATGAGGGTTGGCGCGCGCCCCGGCGTGGCGTTATCGACTGGAAGCCGGATTCACCGGACATCGGTGGTGGGCACGCCTTTGCCCTGATCGGCTACAACCGTGACGGTTTCCTGGTGCAGAACTCCTGGGGGCCTGACTGGGGTGGTTACCGCCAGGGCAAGGCCTCATACGCGGGGGTGGCGCTGTGGAGCTACGCCGATTTCGAGGCCAATGTCTGGGACGTCTGGGTCGCGCAGCTGGGGGTTGCGGTCAACCATGGCGTCACCGACACCGCCACCCGCTATGTGTCTGACGGCGGCACTGCACGCCTGGCGCTGCAGGGACCGCCCCAGGAAGCGATCTACCTGCATTACCTGCACATCGACGACGGCCGTTTCGACGGCCTGGGCCAGTACGCCTCCGACCTGGTCCAGGTGGAGGCCATCATCGAAGAGTTGCAACACAGCAAGCCGCAGCACCTGCTGCTCTACGCCCACGGCGGGCTCAACAGCGTAAACGGCTCGGCCATGCGCGCGTTCAAGTGGCGGCCGGCATTCCGCGACAACGGCGTGCACGAACTGCATTTCATCTGGGAGACCGGCCTGCTGGCCGAACTGGGCGACATCCTGCTCGGCAAGTTGCCCCTGGTGGGCGAGCGCGTGGGCTCGGTGAGCTCCTGGTGGGACAACCAGGTGGAAAGCCTGGTCCAGCCCGCCGGCTTCGCGCTCTGGCAGGAAATGAAACGGGATGCCGATCGCGCCTTCCAGAAAGGTGCGGCGGGAACGCAGGCGCTGCAGCGCCTGGTGGGCTGGCTGGCCGCCCAGGGAACCCAGGCGCCCAAGGTCCATCTGGTTGGCCACAGCGCGGGTTCCATTTGGCATGCACGTCTGTGGCAGGCCTGGCAGGCGCTCAACGGTCCGGCCATCGACAACCTGGTGCTGTTCGCCCCGGCCTGCACCCTTGAGCTTTACCAGACGACCTTCCTCAAGGCGCTGGGGCACGGCATCCGCCAGCAGACGCTGTTCGTGCTGTCGGACCAGGCCGAACAGGAAGACAACGTCGCCAAGGTCTACCGCAAGTCGCTGCTCTACCTCGTCTCTAATGCGCTGGACGACCGGCACCAGCGGGTGCCGCTACTGGGTATGCAGAAGTTCCTGCCAGTCCAGCAGCCGCCCGGCAGCACCCTGGTGGTCGCTTCCACCAGTAGCCCGGCCAGCCACAGCACCAGCCATGGTGGATTCGACAACGACTTGCAGACCATGGACCACCTGCTCCGGGTGGTGCTGGGCACTGGCGGCTTCCGTGGCTTCAAGGTGGATGAGTTGAAGGGGTATTGAATTCATTCGCTAGACGGGCCGAAGCTCTGCCCTTGGACCGCCGGGGCAGCCGCGCAGCCCCTGGCGAATGATTGGCTCCTACAAGTAAGCCGTGCGCAATGAAAAACGGGGCCAATCGGCCCCGTTTTTCATTGCTTCGGCTTACTGCCCAGGAATGTCCTTGCGCAGTTTCACCGGGTCTTCCTTGCGCCCGCGTGCGATGCGCATGCGGATGTTCAGCGCTTCCACGGCCAGGGAGAAGGCCATGGCGAAGTAGACGTAGCCTTTCGGCACGTGAACTTCGAAGGATTCGGCGATCAGCACGGTACCGACCACCACCAGGAAGGCCAGGGCCAGCATCTTCAGGCTCGGGTGCTTGTCGATGAAGTCGCTGATGGTACCGGCGGCCAGCATCATCACCAGGACGGCAACGATGATCGCGGCGACCATGACCGGCACGTGGGACACCATGCCGACGGCGGTGATGACCGAGTCCAGGGAGAACACGATGTCGATGATGGCGATCTGGATGATGGTGCCGATGAAGTTGCGCGCCGCGCCTGAGGGCGCCGCGTTGGTCTCATCTTCGCCTTCCAGGCTGTGGTACATCTCGGTGGTGCTTTTCCACAGCAGGAACAGGCCGCCGAAGAACAGGATCAGGTCACGGCCGGAGATGCCCTGGCCGAACAGGTGGAACAGGTCAGTGGTGAGCCGCATGATCCAGGTGATGGAGAGCAGCAGCAGGATGCGGGTGATCATCGCCAGCGCCAGGCCGAAGAGGCGGGTGCGTGCCTGCATGTGCGGCGGCATGCGGGCCACAAGGATGGCGATCATGATGATGTTGTCGATACCCAGGACGATCTCCAGGGCGGTCAGGGTGAAGAAGGCGACCCAGATTTCCGGGCTGGTCAGCCATTCCATGATGCGTTGATCCTCATGAGTGTCGTGTGGCTAGGGATGGAGCACGAAGAAGCCGGAAAGAGCTTAGGCAGTTTCCGGCTTCCTCGGGGGTGTCATTCAGCGGCTGGTCAGTGCGATCCAAAAAGCGGGAACACACCCAGCAGCAAGGCGGCGAGGAGGATACACAGACAAATCATCACCGCCCACTTCAATGTGAAGCGCTGATGGTCGCCGAACTCGACCTTGGCCAGGCCCACCAGCAGGTAAGTGGAGGGTACCAGCGGACTCAGCAGATGCACCGGCTGGCCTACGATAGACGCTCGCGCCATCTCTACCGGACTGATGCCGTAATGGCTCGCCGCCTCGGCCAGAACCGGTAATACGCCGTAATAAAAAGCGTCGTTGGACATGAAAAAGGTGAACGGCATGCTCACCACCGCGGTGATCACCGCCATGTACGGACCCATGGACGGTGGGATGACCGCCAGCAGGCTCTTGGACATGGCTTCTACCATGCCGGTGCCGGACAGGATGCCGGTGAATATACCCGCCGCGAAGATCAGGCCGACCACCGCCAGCACGTTGCCGGCATGGGCCGCGACCCGTTCCTTCTGCTGCTGCAGGCAGGGGTAGTTGATGATCATGGCGATGCTGAAGGCGATCATGAACAGCACGGGCAGCGGTAGCAGGCCGGCGATCAGGGTCACCATCAAGGTGGCGGTCAGCGCGCCGTTCACCCACAGCAGCTTGGGCCGGCGGGCTTCCGGGTACTGCGAAACGCTGATCTCGTCATGGTTGAGCTGGTCGTCCGGCAGGTGCAGTACGCCGAGACGCGCACGTTCGCGCTTGCCATAGGCCCAGGCGAGGCCGAACAGGGCGATGGCGCCGGCGACCATGGCCGGGATCATCGGCACGAAGATGTCCGAGGGGTCGACGTGCAGGGCGCTGGCCGCGCGGGCGGTGGGGCCGCCCCAGGGGGTCATGTTCATGATGCCGCCGGCGAGGATGATCAGGCCAGCCATGATCAGTGGGCTCATGCCCAGGCGGCTGTACAGCGGCAGCAGGGCGGCGACGCAGATCATGTAGGTGGTGGCGCCGTCACCGTCCAGGGAGACGATCAGGGCCAGGGCGGCGGTGCCCATGGACACCTTCAGCGGGTCACCTTTCACCAGCTTGAGGATCTTGCGTACGGCCGGGTCGAACAGGCCGGAGTCGATCATCAGCGCGAAGTAGAGGATGGCGAACATCAGCATCACGCCGGTGGGCGCGAGCTTGCTGATGCCTTCCAGCATCATCGGGCCGATACCTGCGGCGAAGCCGCCGAGCAGGGCGAAGGCGATTGGGACGATGATCAGGGCGATCAGGGCGGACAGGCGCTTGGTCATGATCAGGTACATGAAGCAGATGACCATGGCGAAGCCGAGCAGAGTCAGCATGGCAGTTCTCCGGACGTGATTCGGGCGGGACGGGGGCGGGTCAGCGCGTGGCCGAAGGCGTGCGGAGAGCGGGCGGAGGGGTGCCGGGACGGCAGCAGGAACGGAACATGGCGATCACCAATCTTGTTGTTGTCGGGTTGCCGATCTCGTGCCGGCAATGGGGCGGATGCTAAGCGCGCAACCTTTCAGCCAGCTTTCGGCGGTGATCGGAGCCGATTGTGCGGAGTTTTAGCGACGAATGGCGGATGGCCGTCGTGTCGCTTCAGCCAGATACGCTGCGCATGACCAGCAGCAGCGAACCTGCGGCGAGCAGCGTTTGCAGCGTGATGATCCCGGCCATGAAGTGACTGTCGCCGCCGAGCTGACGGGTCAGCACATAAGCGGTAGGCGCCGTGGGCAGGGCGAAGAACAGCACCAGGATGCTGCTTTCCATGGTGGGCAGATCGAGCACGCGAGCCACCGCAAAGGCGAGGGCAGGCATGGCCAGTAGCCGCAGTGCGCAGTTCCAGGCCAGTGCCGGTACTTCGCCGGCCAGCTCCTGCGGTCGCAATGCCGCGCCGACGCAGAGCAGGCCGAGCGGCAGGCTGGCCACCGCCAGCAGGTTGAGCAGGCGGTCGGTGCCGCCAGGCAGGCCGAACCCGGCGAGATTGACCAGGGCGCCGGCCAGGCAAGCGAGGATCAGCGGGTTCTTCGCCATCGGCAATAGCAGGCCACGCAGGCTCACGCCACGCTCGGCGGTCAGCGCCCAGACCGACATCAGGTTCACCGTCGGCACCATAAGCGCCAGCATCAGCGCGGCCATGGCCAGGCCGTCCTTGCCGTAGAGGCTGCCAATGGCCGCCAGGCCCAGGTAGGTGTTGAAACGCAGGATGCCTTGGGTGATGGCGCCGAAGCGCGCCGCCGGCCAACCCAGCAGGCGCCGAGCCAGTAGCAGCGCGAGCCAGCCGAGGCCGAGGCCGAGGAACACCGCCAGGGCCAGCTGCGGCAACGCCGGGTTGTCGAGTGGGGCGGTGGCCAGGCTGCTGAACAGCAGGGCGGGGAAGAGAATGAAGTAGTTCAGCCGTTCGGCGGCGGGCCAGAAGGCTTCACCAGGGAAGTCCCAGCGGCGCAACAGATAACCGCCGACGATCAACGCAAAGAGGGGCCAGAGGGCTTGGAGGAGGATCAGCACGGCGACATCCGGGTCAGCTGGGGACGCACTATCTTCAATTCCGGGTCGGCGGCATGCAACTGCCTGCTAGGGTGAAAGGCAGTGCTCAAGCTGGAGATCATCATGGCCGAACTCCATACCGGCGGCTGTCACTGCGGGCAGCTGCGCTACATCGTTGATGCACCGCTGCGCGATGTCGCCCATTGCCACTGCTCGATCTGCCGGCGCACCACCGGGGGGATCGTAACCACCTGGGCGACGGTACCGTTCGCGAGCTTCCGCTGGACGGCCGGCACGCCTGCCGAATACGCCTCATCCGCGACCTGCATCCGTTACTTCTGTCCGCGTTGCAGCAGCCAGCTGGCGCTGTTCACCCACCTCAGTCCTGGCACCTTGGACCTCACCATCGCCACCCTGGACCATCCCGAGACTGTTTCCCCTGACCGGCATATCTGGGTGACGAGCCGATTGCCCTGGCTGCATCTGGATCCGCAATTGCCGGAGGAGGATGAAGAGGTGTTGTGAGGGACCAACGACGGGTATCGCTCCGCTCCACTCATCCTAGGATCAAGGCAGGATGCAGGGTACGTAGGATGGGTGGAGCCTGCGATACCCATCAGCAAGTGATCAAGGGAGCACGAGCCCTCCGGCGTCCTTGTGCAACTGGCGCAGGTGCGCACCGATGGCCTTGAGGTTGGCTTCGGTGGCGTTCAGCTCAGCCATGCGCTGGGGCTCCAGCAGGCTGCGCACTTCGCGGTCGAGGTCGTCGTTGAGCTTGCGCATGGTCTGCTGGCGGCTGCTGCTTTCCGCCTCCAGGCGCTGCCATTCGGTGCTCTGGGGCAGCCCGTAGCCCCCTTGCAGCATCTCCGCCGGTCGGCTGAGGAAGCCGCTGTTGGCGAGCATCTGTTCCAGGGTGCCGCCGGCCTTGGCGAAACGAGTCTGCCCGGCCTGCTCGCGGGAGCTGAGGTAGTTGCGCTTGAGTTCATCCTGGGCCAGCAGCAACTGGCGACGCTGGGCAGCCTGCTCCAGCAGGAGCAGGGCGGCACTGGCGCGCAGGTCGGCCTTGTCGAACCAGGGGCGGCGCTGCTCGGCAGCCAGTTCCAGCCAGTCTTCCACCTCTTCCTGAGGCACCTTCAGCCGCTCGCGGATGACCTTGAACATGGCCTGGTAGCGGTCGCGGAAGGAGTCGAAGCGATACCCCAGGCGCAGCGCCTCCCTGGGATCTTCCAGCGGCGTGCGGTCGGCCACGTCGCGACCCTCCAGCAGCTTCAGCAGGCCGTTGGGCATGATGCTGTCGAGGTCGCGCAGCGCCGGGTGGTCGGTGCCGCTGCGGAGCAGCTTGAGGGTCTCCACCGCGCAGTTGTTGGAGAGGAACCAGTAGTCGCCGTCGTAGCTCCAGTGCATCTCGGCTGCGTGCTCCACCAGGGCGTCGACCTCCCCGCGGCTTAGCTTGAGCGGTACGGAGGCGAGGCTGCGCAGTTCCACCTTGGTGTATTCCTCGATCACCTGGTGCAGTGGCAGCACGAACAGGCGGGAGGGATAGGCGCCGGTGAGGCCGTCCCAACTGGAAAGCTGCACATCGCCGACGAACGCGCGGTAGGAGAGCACCAGATGCTGGTCGAGGTCGAGGCGGCAGTCTGGCCCACGCGGGCGACCCGGGGCGCAGATCACCAGGCGCAGCATGCTGTGGCCCCAGCGGCTGACCCAGTTCTGGTTGGCCTCGGCGAACAGGTAGTCGACCTCGTAGACGCGCTCGGGGTCGAGTTTGCCCAGTGGCTGCTTGGCGAAGTCGCGGCCGGCGTTGAGGTAGGCGTAGCCGTCGTTACAGTCGGCCCGCTGCGCCGGGGCCCAGCCGAAGTGCGCGCGGTAGTAGCGATAGAGCGCCGGTCGGCGGCAGGCATAGGCCGGGTCGAGCAGAAAGTACTCCATGTTCACCGCGACGAATTCGCGGGGGTTCTTCAGCTCGTAGATGTCCGGGCTGCGCGCCACCTGGTGGTTTTCCTGTTCGCGCAGGCCACGCTTGCCGACGTACTGCGGCCAGCCGGCGAGATCGAGCAGGCGCGGGTCGTCGCTGAAGGTGAAGCGTCGTGCTGTCTGGCCTCGGCAATCGCCCGGCAAGCCCACCAGGCCGCTGCTGCCGGCCTGGTTACGGCAGCGGAACTGTTGCGTCCGGTCGGCGGCGGACCAGAGTCGGGCGCGGTCGTAGAGATGGGTCAGCTCGTGGAGCACCGTGGCGAGCATTTCGCGGCGCACGGTGCCGTGGACGCGGTCGGTCTTCTGCTTGGCTGCACTGCCATCGGTCAGGCTGGCAAGCAAGTTGCGGTTGAGCACCAGGGCGTCGAAACGGGTGGCGCGGCCGTAACCGTTCTCTGGCAGATCAACGCTCCAGCCCACTTCCACGTCCCGATCCAGGCGCTGGATGAAGGCCGGTGGCAGGGCGGCGTAGGCTTCGTCCAGCAGCTGCTGGCTGGCCTGGCGCTGGGCCGGGGTGAGGCCTTCGGCGTCCAGCACCAAACGCAGGTCGGCCTGGGCCGTGGCCGCCAGCAGCAGGCCGCCCAGGCAGATCAGGCGCAACCAGATGTTCAGAGGCTGATACTCGTGCGGGGTCAGAGGGCGAGGATGCTTTCTGCCAAGGCCAGGTCGCTGGCCTCGCGGGCCTGCGGGAACTGCTCGCGCAGGGCGCCGAAGGCGGCCTCCAGCTGGGAACCACGGATTTCACCGGCGCTGGCGACGAAGCTGGCGGCATCGTCACGGGCGGCGATTACCACCTTCATGTCACGGATAGAGGTGGTGGTATCGGAGGTGAAGTCGATGGTGCGGTCCAGCGCGCGGACGATGATGTTGCTGGTCGCCACCAGGGTCTGGGCCTGGGCGGCACCGGCAACGAGGGAAAGGGCGATGGCTGCGACAGACAGCGAGCGGCGCATGGAGGCTCTCCGTTGGAAATTTCTAAGGTAATTGGACGGGAATATCCTTCGGCAGTTCTCAGCCGTGGATATAGGGCGCGAAGGTTAGCGGAATGGGCAGGCGAGAGCCAGGCAGCACGGGGGGTGCAGACCGATGGGCCGCGCGTTGTGCGCGGCCCGATGGGTGCCGTCAGAGGGCGAGGATGGCCTGGGCCAGTTGCAGGTCGTTGGCAGCCAGTTGCGGCTGGGCGCTGCGGATGTGCTTGAACGCGGCTTCCAACTGGGCGCCACGGATGTCGCCGGCGCTGGCGACGAAGCTGGCAGCGTCGTCACGGGCGGCGAGCACGATCTTGTCGTCCTTGAACGAGGAGGTGACGTCGGAGGTGGCATTCGAGGTGGCCGCAACGGCGTTGACCACGGCGTCAGTGGTGACCACGAAACTGGTGGCCGAGGCGCTGGTAGCAAGTGCCAGCAGGGCAGCGGCGCTGAGCAGGCGAAGAGAGGTCATGGGGGCTCCTTTTACTGACCGGTGCGGCAGTGCGAGAAGCGCTGCCGGCTGGGTGGAAAGCCTAGTCAATATGCGGCTTTCGGGCCAGTGCTGGCGAAAAGCCTGTCCCTGTATGGCTGCGCGTCGGAAAGGTGGTGCCTTTCGCGGCGCCGCTCTCCGACTCACAGGTCCGGGGTGGCTCAGCGCCAGAACGGACGCTCCAGTTCCTGGTAGCGCTCGCTCGGGCTGATACCCACATCCGCCAGGGCGCGTGCATCCAGCTGTGCGAGCTGGTGCCGGGTGCGGGCATTGCGCTGCCACTGGGCCAGGGTGGCAAACAGGCGCAGGTACCCGTGGGTGCGCGGGCGGCCGGCCTGGAGCGGGGTAGACGAGGAATGAGTGAGGGTGTGGTCCATGGCGCTTTTCCTTCCCGCCGCGTGACGGGGATGGCTTATGGACAGTCATGATCCCGTTCGGCAGCAAGGCTGTGCAGCCACAGTCAGGTTGAATTGTGCTGTAGCAGATATTGATTGTGTGAAACTGTGCTGGTCAGAACAGGGGCAGCTGTGCCGGCACCGCTGAAACAGCTGCGGGCAGGAAGGCCTGGGAGAATTCCGGGGCCCAGAAACGACGAAACCCGTCGCGGGCGGCGACGGGTTCTGTCTGGGGTATTGCCTGCGGGCCGTTTGGCCCGGCGAACTGCTTAGCGCCAGAAGGGCTTGTTCAGTTCGGCTTCGCGCTGGGCTTCGCTGATGCCGGCGTCGGCCAGCAGGCGGTGGTCCAGCATGGCCAGTTGGTGACGGCTGGCGATGCGACGCTGCCACAGCAGCAGGGTGGAGATGGTGCGCAGGGCCCACGAGGATTTCGGGGATTGTTCGGCGCTTTCGAAGATCAGGTCGGAACTGAGGGTACGTTCCATGGCGGCAGGTCCTTCCCGCTTGTGACGGGGCTTGGTTATCAACTGGTGCCTATGATCTACCCAGAACAGCCGCGGCTGTAGTCACAGTTCCTCTAAATTGTGTTGGTCTTTATTAGCATGCTTATCAACTGTTTCGCTGAAATAACGTAAAACTGTATGGGTGCCCCGTTGAATTACTCGTAATCCAACGGGATACAGCAATTCTTCCTGCGTAAATAACAATCAGCAGGGCTTTTGAACAGTACAGTTCTGAATTTTTAGAAACTGTTTTTTGACCTTTTTGTCAGAATCAAAGGTTACAAGCTCATAACTGTTTTGCTCAGAGCGGGTCAGCTGGCCAGCATCCGACCGGTTTCGTCCAGATTGATATGCCAGGACATGGCTTCGCGCAGTAGGTGCGGGGTGTGACCACCCTTGGCACAGGCTGCACTGAAGTAATCCTGCAGCGGCTGGCGGTAATCCGGGTGGACACAGTTGTCGATGATCGCGCGGGCGCGCTCGCGAGGTGCCAGGCCGCGCAGGTCGGCCAGACCCTGTTCCGTGACCAGGATGTCGACGTCGTGCTCAGTGTGGTCCACGTGGCTGACCATCGGCACTACGCTGGAGATGGCGCCGCCCTTGGCAATGGATTTGGTGACGAAGATGGCCAGGTGGGCATTACGGGCGAAATCGCCGGAGCCGCCGATGCCGTTCATCATCCTGGTGCCGCCCACGTGGGTGGAGTTCACATTGCCGTAGATGTCGAATTCCAGCGCGGTATTGATGCCGATGATGCCCAGGCGGCGCACCACTTCAGGGTGGTTGGAGATTTCCTGCGGACGCAGCACCAGCTTGTCCTTGTAGCGCTCCAGGTTGCTGAACACGTCGGCATTGCGGCGCGCGGACAGGGTGACAGAGCTGCCCGAGGCAAAGCGCAGCTTGCCCGCGTCGATCAGATCGAAGGTGGAATCCTGCAGCACCTCGGAATACATGGTGAGGTCCTGGAACGGCGAATCGATCAGGCCGCACATCACGGCGTTGGCGATGCTGCCGATGCCGGCCTGCAGCGGGCCTAGGCTGTTGCTCATGCGGTCGGCTTCCACTTCTTGCTTGAAGAAGTCGATCAGGTGGTCGGCGATGGCCTGCGTCTCGTGATCCGGCGGCAGCACGGTGGACAGGGAGTCCGGCTGCTGGGTGATGACGATGGCGGCGATCTTGGCCGGGTCGATCGGAATGGCGCTGCTGCCGATGCGATCATCCACGCGGGTCAGCGGGATCGGCGTGCGGGTCGGTCGGTAGGTCGGGATATAGATGTCGTGCAGGCCTTCCAGGTTGGGGTTGTGCGCCAGGTTGATCTCGACGATCACGCGCTTGGCGAAGATCGCGAAACTGGCGGAATTGCCCACGGAGGTGGTTGGCACGATGTGACCTTGCTCGGTGATGGCCACCGCTTCGATCACGGCGATGTCGGGCAGCTTGAGCTGGTGGTTGCGCAGCTGTTCGACGGTTTCCGACAGGTGCTGGTCGATGAACATCACCGCACCGGCATTGATCGCCTTGCGCAGGGCGCTGTCCACCTGGAAGGGCATGCGGCGGGCCAGCACGCCGGCTTCGGTGAGCTGCTTGTCGAGGTCGTTGCCGAGGCTCGCGCCGGTCATCAGGCTGATCTGCAGCGGCTGCTCCTTGGCTCGTGCGGCCAGAGCCTGGGGCACGGCCTTGGCTTCGCCGGCGCGGGTGAAACCGCTCATGCCGACGGTCATGCCGTCTTCGATCAGGGCAGCGGCCTCGGCCGCACTCATCACCTTGCCCAGCAGGGAGGGCAGGCGCACGCGATCAGAGTACATGGGGAAAACCTCGGACAACGGGTGGGAGCCGCGCAGTCTAGGGACTGAGGCTGTGCCCGGCTTCTATACCAAGGTCGAAGAAATGGCTCTATTCAGGGCCTTTTGTCGGCAATTGCGGGTTGGAGGCGTTGTTTCGGTTTGACCATGGCCTTGGGGGGCGAATTCATTCGCTACGGGTCGCGAAGCGGCCCCCTAAGACCGCGGCAGGCAAACCTGCGGTCTGCATTGCGAATGAATTCGCCCCCACATTCGAAAGCCGCCTCCAGGTGTCCCCATAATAAAAAACCCCGGCACCAGGCCGGGGTTTTCGGTATCGCGGGACAGGGCTCAGTCGACAGCCTTGACCATGTCCTCGATCACTTTCTTCGCGTCGCCGAACACCATCATGGTCTTGTCCATGTAGAACAGTTCGTTGTCCAGGCCGGCGTAGCCGCTGGCCATGGAGCGCTTGTTGACGATGATGGTCTTGGCCTTGAAGGCTTCCAGGATCGGCATGCCGGCGATGGGCGACTTCGGATCGTTCTTCGCAGCGGGGTTGACCACGTCGTTGGCGCCGAGCACCAGTACGACGTCGGCCTGGCCGAACTCGGAGTTGATGTCTTCCATCTCGAACACCTGCTCGTAAGGCACTTCGGCCTCGGCCAGCAGGACGTTCATGTGGCCCGGCATACGGCCGGCAACCGGGTGGATCGCGTACTTCACGTTCACGCCACGGTGGGACAGCTTCTCGGACAGTTCCATCAGTGCGTGCTGGGCACGGGCCACCGCCAGGCCGTAGCCGGGAACGATGATCACGCTGTCGGCGTTGGTCAGCAGGAAGGCGGCGTCGTCGGACGAGCCGGACTTCACCGGACGCTGTTCCTTGCTGCCAGCCGCGGCTCCGGCGTCAGCTTCGGCACCAAAGCCGCCGAGGATGACGTTGAAGAAGGAGCGGTTCATCGCCTTGCACATGATGTAGGAGAGGATCGCACCCGAGGAACCCACCAGGGAGCCGGCGATGATCAGCATCGAGTTGTTCAGCGAGAAGCCGATACCGGCCGCCGCCCAACCCGAGTAGCTGTTCAGCATGGACACCACCACCGGCATGTCGGCGCCGCCGATCGGGATGATGATCAGCACGCCGATGACGAAGGCGAGCGCCACCAGCAGGGCGAAGGCAGCGATGTTGCCGGTGAAGGTGAAGTACAGGCCGAGCCCGATTATGGCCAGGCCGACCACCAGGTTCAGCTTGTGCTGGCCGGCGAACTGCACCGGAGCACCCTGGAACAGGCGGAACTTGTACTTGCCGGACAGCTTGCCAAAGGCGATTACCGAACCGGAGAAGGTGACGGCACCGATGGCTGCGCCGAGGAACAGTTCCAGGCGGTTACCGGCCGGGATGGCGTCGCCCAGGGCGGCCACGATGCCGAGCGACTGCGGCTCGACCACGGCGGCGATGGCGATGAACACGGCGGCCAGACCGATCATGCTGTGCATGAAGGCGACCAGTTCGGGCATCTTGGTCATTTCTACGCGCTTGGCCATGATCGACCCGGCGGTGCCGCCGACCAGCAGGCCGACGATGACGTAGCCGATGCCCTGGGTGGCCAGTTCGGCGCCGAGCTTATAGATGAGGCCGACGGTGGTGAGCACGGCGATGGCCATGCCGACCATGCCGAACAGGTTGCCGCGACGCGACGAGGTCGGGTGCGACAGGCCCTTGAGCGCCTGGATGAAGCACACCGAGGCGACGAGGTAGAGAACAGTGATCAGGTTCATGCTCATGGTCAGTGTTTCTCCGCAGCCGCTTTCGGCGCTTTCTTCTTGAACATTTCCAGCATGCGGCGGGTGACCAGGAAGCCACCGAAGACGTTCACCGCAGCCAGGGCTACGGCCAGGGTGCCCATGGTCTTGCCCAGCGGGGTCACGGTAAGGGCGGCGGCCAGCATGGCGCCGACGATCACGATGGCCGAAATGGCGTTGGTCACGGCCATCAGCGGGGTGTGCAGGGCCGGGGTAACGTTCCACACCACGTGGTAGCCGACGTAGATGGCCAGTACGAAGATGATCAGGTTGTAGATGCCGTCAGAAATCAGATCCATGTCCGCTTCCCCTTAGCCGTTGTTACGGACGACCTGGCCGTCGCGGCACATCAGGCACGCGGCGACGATGTCGTCTTCGAGGTTGAGATGGAACTGGCCGTCCTTGTCGATGACCAGCTTGAGGAAGTCCAGCAGGTTGCGCGCATAGAGGGCGGAAGCGTCCGCCGGGACCATGGCGGCCAGGTTGCTGTGGCCGACGATGGTCACGCCGTGCTTGACCACCACCTGGTCGGCTTCGGTCAGCGGGCAGTTGCCACCCTGGGAGGCGGCCAGGTCGATGACCACGGAGCCCGGCTTCATTTCGGCAACGGTGGCCTCGTGCAGCAGGGTCGGTGCCTTGCGGCCCGGGATCAGCGCAGTGGTGATGACGATGTCCGACTGCTTGGCGCGCTCGTGCACGGCCTTGGCCTGGCGCTCCATCCACGAAGCCGGCATCGGGCGGGCGTAACCGCCAACACCCTGGGCGCATTCGCGCTCTTCATCGGTCTCGAAGGGCACGTCGACGAACTTGGCGCCGAGGGATTCGATCTGCTCCTTCACCGCCGGGCGCACGTCGGAGGCCTCAATCACCGCACCCAGGCGCTTGGCCGTGGCGATGGCCTGCAGGCCTGCAACGCCAGCACCGAGGATGAGGATGCGCGCGGCCTTCACGGTGCCGGCAGCGGTCATCAGCATGGGCATGAAGCGCGGATAGTGGTGAGCGGCCAGCAGTACCGACTTGTAGCCGGCGATGTTGGCCTGGGAAGACAGCACGTCGAGGCTCTGGGCGCGGGAAGTGCGCGGCGCCGCTTCGAGGGCGAAGGCGGTGATGCCGCGGGCGTTCATGCGCGCGATGATCTCGTTGCTGAAGGGGTTGAGCATGCCGACCAGCACCGCGCCTGCGCGCATGTGGGCCAGTTCGGCCTCGGTCGGGGCAACCACTTTCAGCACGAGGTCGGCACCAAAGGCAGCAGCGTCATTGCCGATGGCGGCGCCAACGGCTTCGAAGGCGCTGTCTGGAATGCAGGCGCTGACGCCGGCACCGCTTTGCACCGTCACCTGGTGGCCCTGGCTCACCAGCTTCTTGATGGTCTCGGGTGTTGCGGCAACCCGCGTCTCCCCGGCGTGGGTTTCGAGAGGAACACCGATGTGCACTTCAAATCTCCTGCGTGATCGATCTGGTGAACCAGTGCACTACGGATGGTGCTCTGGCGAGGCGGATCCGCCTTTCAACAGCCTGGTATCGCAACGGCCGAAACCTTAGAGGCGCGGCATTCTGCAATCGGAACCGCAACTGCTTCAAGCAGTTCTGGAGTAAAACGCTCTAATAACTACAAGTCATGTTTAGACCTGTCGTCTCTGGTTGGCCTTCCAGGCCCCGCCACGGCTGGCAGAGACCCTTGTTGGTCGGTCGAACCGCAACCGCGTCCTATCCCGAAGCTGAATGACTTTCCATCAAAGCGGCGCCAGTACAGGCCTGCAGTCCGTGACATCCTGCCGTTAATGGCTGGAGCACTGTTAATCAGACTTTTTAATAGTTGCCATAAGGCTGCGGAAAATGGGCGTTCTGTAGCTTTTGAAAATGTTTGACTACAGGGTCAAGAATTACTTTCCGACCTGTTTGAAGGGAGAAGCGTAGTTCGCGCGCAGGCCAGTCGCCTCGCGGGCTGCGCCATATTGTCGCGGTTTCGGAAGAGGGATGCGTCATGGGTAGCCCGGATGAAATCCGGGACCTGGCGCGGCGAAATTCCCGGATTTCATCCGGGCTAGGTTTCTGCATTCAGCGCGGAGCCGGGCACTGTCAGACCAGCAGGCCCAGCGTTTTGGCGCGCATTACCGCCTGCGTGCGGCGCTTCACGCCGAGCTTGCTGTTGATCTTCTTGGTATGGGTTTTCACAGTGTTCACCGAAATGAACAGGTAGCCGCCGATCTCCTGGTTCGAGAAGCCCTCGGCCAGCAGTTGCAGCACGGCGCGTTCGCGCTGGCTGAGCAGGCTGGCCTGGTCGCCTTCTGCTGTTCCTGTGCCGTCACTGCGCGGGTAATCGCGCAGCAGCCCGTGCATGCCCAGGCGCTCGGCCTGTTCCAGCGCCTGGCGCTGCAGTTCGCAGGCTTCGGCGCGGCCGAGTGCGCGCCAGGTAGCGGCGAGGGCAAGGCGTACTTCGCAGCCCAAAGGTGCGAGCTGCAGCCTCTGGCAGTATTCCAGCAGCGGCTGGAGCAGGCCTTCGGCCTGTTCGGCGCGACCGGACTCCAACTGCGCGCGGGCCAGCAACAATTGGTTGCGCAGGGGCAGGGTGGGGTAGTCCAGCGGCGCCATCCAGGCGCGCTCGCCAACGAAGTAGCGCTGGATACGCAGGGCAGCCGGTTCGATACGCTCCCAGCGGCCTTGGCGCCCCTGCACCCGCATGCTTTGCAGGTGCAGCACTCCGCTGTAGGAGTAGCGCCATACCTGGCGACAGTGCATCTGCCGCTCGGCCTCGCGAAGTTCCTGGTAGGCCTGGTCGAACTGGCCGCGGCGGGCGTGGAGTTCCGCCAGCCCGAGGAATCCGTGGAGGGCGAAGGGGTCCAGGCAGCCCTGGGCCTGCTCCAGGCCGGCGTGCAGGGCGCGCTCGGCGTCGTCCAGGCGATCGGCGATCAGGTGCAACTCGGCCTGGATCAGGTGCAGACGACCGAGCATCAGACTGTCGACCTGTTTGCGCTGGCCGATCAGGGCAAAGCTTTGCTCCAGCAGATTCTGGGCACGGCCGAACTCGCCGCGCAGCAGAAGCAGGCGAATTCGATCGAGGTTTATCAGCACCTCGAACAGCAGGCTGCCCTGGCGGCGGGCGATCTCCAGCGCCTTGTGCAGGTGCGGTTGTGCCGCCTCCGGGGCGCCACTGGACATGGCGACCCGCGCCAGGCTGGAGTAGCACAACAGGATGGGCATCCAGTCGTGCTCGGGCAGATGCTCCAGGGCTTCGCGACAGTGCAGCTGAGCGTTGGCCGCGGATTGGCTGCGCAAGGCGGTGAGTACGCCGTGCAGGGCCTGCCAGTTGGCCAGCAGCTTGCGGTTGCGCAGGGCGGTCGGCTGCGGCAGGAAGTGGCCGAGCTTGGCGATGCAGGCTTCGGCTTCGTCGAGGCGCCAGGAAATCAGCAGGCCCCAGGCATTCAGGCTGAGCAGGCGCGGGGTGCTCTCCAGCAGGGCGGCGGGCAGGCGTGCGCGCCAAGCCAGCAGGTGTGCCAGATGCTGTTCTCCGGTCAGCCATTCCTGGCCGAGGCGCTCCAGGTAATTGGCGGCCGCTTCCGGTTGGCCGGCACAGAGCGCCTGCTCGATGGCGTCTTCCACCTGACCGGCGGCGATGAACATGCGGCAGGCGCTGAGGTGCAGGCGGGTGGCGGCGGCTTCGCTGATGCGATGGCGCAGGGTGCGGGCCACGGCGGGCAGCACCCGGTACCAGGTGCCGTGTTCGTCCAGCGGCATGCAAAAGGCCTGTCGCGCCAACAGGCGCTCGAAGAGTTCGGCGCCGTCGCTGTCTTCCCAGAGATGCTGGCAGAGGTCGGCGGACACCTTCGGCAGGTGCGACAGGGCGAACAGGCAGTTCGCTTCTTCCGGGCTAAGGCGATTGAGCAGTTCGTGGTCCAGGTATTCCTTGAGCCAGCAGTGATTACCGCTGGAGCTGGTGGGGGCCTTGCCGGACAGGTGCAGACGCACGCCGGCGCACCAGCCTTCGGTTTCCTGCCAGAGCTCCTCGCGCAGGGCCGCGCTGGTTTTAGGCGCCAGTTGGTCTACCAGCCGCTCGTGCTGCTGGCGATCGAGGGCCAGTTGGTTGGCGTCCAGTTCCAGCAGTTCGCCGGCCAGTAGCAGCCGGGGCAGGTTCCAGGCCGGCCGCTGGCGCACGCTGACCAGCAGGCGCAATTCGGGCAGCGCGCGGGCCAGGAGCTGGTCGATGCAGTCATCGAGACCGGCCGGGGGGTGGCCTGGGTAGTCATCCAGGACCAGCCAGATCCGCTCGCCGCGATGGGCCAGCAGGTGCTGCAGGGCCTGGGCGGCGGGCAGCGATGGAACCGTTTCACCCAGCTCGGCCGCGAGCTGCGCGAGCAAGTGCTCCGGTGGCAAAGGCTGGCCGGCGAGGTTGAGCCAGATGACCAGGGCGGACTCGGTCTGGGTGCGGAGGAATTCGTTGAGTAGAACGCTCTTGCCAAAGCCGGCCGGGGCGCAGAGCAGGCGTAGCTGGGCATCCTGTGCGGCGAGGCGGTCGACCAGCTGCGGACGCGGGACATGAGCCGGCGGCAGGCGTGGCAGGCGAGACGGAAGGACGTGCGGTGTCTGGCCGGGGCGGTGCATGGGCGGTTCTCGCGATGTTGTTGTTATGGATGAACCGAATCCTCGCAGACTAGATGGCCCCTGGGCGGGCTTGAAGCAGCATGGATAGCGCTGATGAGGCGCCATAACGCGGCGGGAAGGGGAAAGGGGACGCCCCGCGTCACGGGGCGCCCCTGGAGATCAGCGAATGCCCGCGTTGCGCAGGGCTGCCGGGGTGTAGTCGGCGCCGGTGGCGGCAAAGCCGAACTCGATGCCGTGCTTCTCTTCGTTCTTCAGGCCGAGGGCGATATAGCGTCCGGCGATGATGTCGTAGAGGGCCTCGACCGCGTAGGTGCTGACTTGGCGCTGATAGTGATAGCTGGCGTGGCCTTCACCGACGCGCCAGAGCTGGCCACGGCCGTCGTAATGGTCGGCATAGGCGATCTGCCAGCTGTCTTCATCGATGAAGTAGTGGCGCTTGGCATAGATGTGCCGCTCGTTGGGCTTGAGGGTGGCGACCACTTCCCATACGCGGTGCAGTTCGTAGCGGGTCAGGTCCTGGTTCAAATGACCCGGCTGGACGATCTCCTTGTATTTGAGCTGGGGCGATTCCAGCTTGTAGCTGTTGTAAGGGATGTACATCTCCTTCTTGCCCACCAGCTTCCAGTCGTAGCGGTCCGGGGCGCCGGAGAACATGTCGAAGTTGTCGGCGGTACGCATACCGTCTGCGGCGGTGCCGGGGCCGTCATAGGCCACCTGCGGTGCGCGGCGCACACGGCGCTGGCCGGCGTTGTAGAGCCAGGCCAGGCGTGGCTCTTTCACCTGGTCGATGGTCTCGTGAACCAGCAGCACGTTGCCGGCCAGGCGCGAGGGTGCCAGGACCCGCTGCTTGAAGTAGAGCAGCACGTTGGCCGACTTCTCCTTGTCCAGCTGGGCCATGTCCGCCGGGAAGGCGACTTCGTCCTCGAACTGCACCGGGGTGAAGGAACCGTTGGTCTGCGGCGTGGCCTGGATTACCAGGCGACGGGCATTACCGCCGCGGTAGCGGGTGATGTGGTTCCACATCACCTGCACGCCATCCTTGGGTACGGGGAAGGCGTAGTAGTGGCTGTCGGCGAAGTTGGACAGGCCGTTACCGCCGTCCACCGGCTGGGTGCTGAGGGCGCTTTGCCTGGCCGCGTCATAGATGACCTGAGGCGCGGCGGCGCTGCGGTGGCTGGGGTAGACCGGGATCTTGTAGGTGCTGGCGTAGCGTTTGAACATTGCCATCTGCCCGGGGGACAGTTTGTCCTTGTACTGCTCGGCGTTGGCAGCGGTGATGGTGAACAGCGGCTGCTCGTTGGCATAGGGGTTGCCGAGGAAGCCATTGGCGTCGACCACAGCGGCGTTGGTCGGCAGGCCGCCGGTCCAGGCCGGGATGCCGCCGTCGGCGTTGCCGACCTTTTCCGCGCCCAGCGGGGTAAGGCTGGCACCTAGCTGCGCGGCCTCTTCCTGAGTGACAGCGGCCATGACGTTGGTGGCCAGCAGGCTAAGGGCCAGGACACCACTTTGCAGGATGCTTCTCTTGGTCATTCCGGGAATCCTTGCGATCAGAAGTTGAGGCCGAAGCTGAGGGCGACGAAGTCGCGGTCAGTGATCGTGTTGTAGTGCCCGCCGAAGAAGTCGGTGTAGCTGAGGCTGGCGGTGTAGGTGTTCTGATAGTCGGCGTTGAGGCCGAGGCTGATGGCCTTGGAGCCTTCGTTGAAGTTCGGGCCATAGCCGTCGACGTCATGGGACCAGGCGACGCTTGGGGTCAGGTTGATGCCGGCAATGACGTTGCTGTAATCCAGGCTGGCGCGGGCGCGGTAGCCCCAGGAGCTGCTGGTGTAGAAGCCTTTGTCGTTGCACTCGCGCTGGGTTGGGCTGGTGGCGGTAAGCGCCTGGCAGAGCGCCTGGGAGGAGAGCTGGCCTGGACCGTAGATGGGGTCGCGGCCGTAGCGCAGTTCGCCGATGTCGTCGTTCAGGCCGCCGATGTGGTTGTAGCCCACTTCGGCCACCAGGGTCAGACGGCTGGCGCCCATTACCTGGTCAACGAACTGGGTGGCTGTGACCTGCGCCTGAGTGACCGGCTTGCGCTCGTAGCCATGCAGGTCTTCGCCTGCGAGATTGCGGCCATGGCCGCTCTCGAAGACCGGCGAAACCGGTACGCCGAGGGCTGCGAAGGACAGGTCGGTACTGTTGAGTTGCAGTGGCATGTTCGGCCGGAAGCTGACTTCGCCGGCCAGGGACGTGCCTTCAACGTTGGTCTGGAAGCTCAAGCCGTAGAGGCGAATGTCTTCCGGGTACTCGATGAAGTAACGCGCACCCGGAGCGCCGGGGATGATCGCAGCGCTCGGGGTCGTGGTGCGAATGGTGCTGAAGATCGGGCCGCGGCTGTGATAGTTCATCGCGTAGGCACCGAACTCGGTGTCGTTCATTTCCGGCACGAACCAGCGCAGCGCTACGCCGAACTGGCCGCTGTCCCGGGCGTCGCGGTCGCCGGCGCGGGGGATATAGAGGGTGCCACCGGTGTTGGTGGACTCGCCGGGCGGCAGGTCCGGTCCGGCGACCACCAGGCGGTCGACGCAACCGTCGGCCACCACGTCCGCGGTGGAGAAGAAGGTGCCGCAGTTGTCGGCCACCGTCTGGTCCCATTCCAGCTGATAGAAGGCTTCGGCGGAAAGGTTATCGGTCAGGCTCTGGGACAGATAGATCATGTTCACCGGGATCAAGCCTTCCTTGATCTCGGCGCCTGGGCGGCGGAAGGCCGCTGCGTCGATGGGGTTGATCGAGTTGATGCTGTTGCCGATGAAGGTGCTTTCGCCCCAGCTCACGACCTGCTTGCCGACCCGGAAGCTGCCCGGCAGGTCGCCCAGGTTGTAGTTGTGGTAGATGAAGGCATCGAGCAACTGCGCGCCGGAGGATTGGGCCCCCTCTTTACGGTCGTGGTCGTCGATGTCGTAGAAGAGGCGGTGCTCATCCTTTAGTTCGAAGTCGTACCAGTACTTCCCGCGGAGGAATACCCCGGTATCCCCGTATTTGAGTTCCAGGTCGTGAATGCCCTTGAAGATCTTCGAGAAGGTCTCCCCCTTCTTGAAGTTCAAGCGGCCGTCGTCGGAGGTGCGCGACAGCGCCTCGCCGCCGCTGGCGGTGGAGATGAACTCCGGATCGGGCGAACGCACGGCCCAACTGGCCCCGACCGAGAGGGAGGAGTCGAACTGAGCTTCGATGTCACCAATGTTGAACGTGATGGCTTGTGCCTGGGCGCTGCAACCCAGGGCGACGGCGGCGGCCAGCGTGTGCGGCCGGAAGATTCCGCGCATTGTTCTTGTTGTCATGCGGCTCTCCAGAGCGGGTCTTGGGAGGTCTCATGCTAATCAGCTGAAACCTGCGCCATAACTGCCTGAACGGGCGATTTCACCTATCACCCGAGTGGGTGATAGGGCTGCTGGGAAGGGGCGCTGGAGAGGGGCGTGTCGTTGGCGTTTCGAGGTGGGTGCCGAGGATTGCTACCTGGGGTTACAGCGGGACTCAATCCAGCCCGGCTTCACTTCGATACTGGCGGGCAGCGTCCACCAGCCAGTCGCGGAAGGCCCCCAGGGCGGCGGATTCGAGCTTGCGTTCGGGGATGATCAGGTAATAGGCCTTGTCGCTGCGGAAACTGTGGGGGTGGGCCACCATCAGGCGACCGTCGGCCAGCTCGCGCTGGATCAGGAAGGGCGGAATCAACGCCACGCCCATTTCGTGCATGGCGGCCTGGGCCAACATCGAGAAGAGTTCGTAACGCGGCCCGCTGAGGTCGCGGGCGACGTTCATCCCCAGGGAGCTGAACCACTGGCGCCAGGCATAGGGGCGGGTGGTCTGCTGCAGCAGTGGCAGGCGGGCGATGGATTCGGCATCCAGGCTGCCGCGCCCTGCCAGTAACGCCGGGCTGCACACCGGCACCGAGTTTTCGTGCATCAGGAAGTCGGCGCGAGTCCCCGACCATTCGGCATCGCCAAAGTAGAGGGCGGCATCGAAGTCGGTGTCGGCAAAGAGGAAGGGGCGGGTGCGGTTGGTCAGGTTGACCGTGACTTCCGGGTGCAGACGCTGGAAATCCTTCAGTCGGGGTACCAGCCACTGGGTGCCGAAGGTGGGAACGATGGCCAGCTCTACTGTCATTGCGCCCTGCTGGCCCATCACGGCTAGGGTATCGCGCTCCACCGCATCGAGCTGGGCGGCGATACGGCGAGAGTAGGCCAGGCCGGCCTCGGTCAGTTTTACCCCGCGCCGTGAGCGGCGGAATAGCTCCAGGCCGAGGAACTCCTCTAACCCGGCAATCTGCCGGCAGATGGCGCTCTGGGTCAGTGCCAGCTCGTCGGCCGCCTTGGTGAAGCTCTGATGGCGGGCGGCGGATTCGAAGGCGATCAGGGCGGCGGTGCTGGGGATCTTCCGACGCATGCTGTACCTCTGCGGCACAAGTGGTGCCTGTAAATGGCGTGGTGTAGCGTTTCGGAGTGAGAAATTAGCACAACAGCATGCGAAATCCTCGTTTGTCTGATCCGGCCTAGGCTGTCTAGGATGCGTCAACACTAATAAGGCAGGGTCCCGCGTTGGCCCAGCCCCTGATTCCCGCTTACCGAGGACACTCCCCATGGCCGCCAAAGCAAGCTTCAACTGGATCGACCCGCTCCTGCTGGACCAGCAGCTCAACGAGGAAGAGCGCATGGTGCGTGACAGCGCCCAGCAGTTCGCTGCTGACAAGCTGGCTCCGCGTGTCCTCGAAGCCTTCCGTCATGAGCAGACCGATCCGGCGATCTTCCGCGAGATGGGCGAGACCGGCCTGCTCGGTGCGACCATTCCGGAAGCCTACGGTGGCAGCGGCCTCAACTACGTGTGCTATGGCTTGATTGCCCGTGAAGTGGAGCGTGTGGACTCTGGCTACCGCTCGATGATGAGCGTGCAGTCCTCCCTGGTGATGGTGCCGATCTACGAGTTTGGCAACGAAGCCACTAAGCAGAAGTACCTGCCGAAACTGGCCAGCGGCGAATACATTGGCTGCTTCGGCCTGACCGAGCCGAACCACGGTTCCGACCCGGGCTCGATGATCACCCGCGCCAAGAAGGTTGACGGCGGCTACCGCCTGACCGGCAGCAAGATGTGGATCACCAACAGCCCGATCGCCGATGTCTTCGTGGTCTGGGCCAAGGACGATGCCGGCGAGATCCGCGGCTTCGTGCTCGAAAAGGGCTGGCAGGGCCTGTCCGCGCCGGTGATCCATGGCAAGGTCGGCCTGCGTGCCTCCATCACCGGCGAGATCGTGATGGATAACGTCTTCGTACCAGAAGAGAACGCCTTCCCGGACGTGCGCGGCCTGCGCGGTCCGTTCACGTGCCTGAATTCCGCTCGCTACGGTATTTCCTGGGGTGCGCTGGGCGCTGCCGAAGCCTGCTGGCACACCGCTCGCCAGTACGTGCTGGACCGTAACCAGTTCGGTCGCCCGCTGGCCGCCAATCAGCTGATCCAGAAGAAACTGGCCGACATGCAGACCGAGATCACGCTGGCCCTGCAAGGTTGCCTGCGCCTGGGCCGGATGAAGGACGAGGGTAGCGCCGCGGTGGAAATCACGTCGATCATGAAGCGCAACTCCTGCGGCAAGGCCCTGGATATTGCTCGCATGGCGCGTGACATGCTGGGTGGCAACGGTATCTCCGACGAGTTCGGCGTGGCACGTCACCTGGTCAACCTGGAAGTGGTGAATACCTACGAGGGGACTCACGACGTTCACGCACTGATCCTCGGTCGCGCGCAGACCGGCATCCAGGCGTTCTTCTGATCCTCGACCGGTTCTCTCCTTTATATAGAGAGAGGACCGGGTCCTTTCGCGAATCCAGGTGATCCCATGGCCGGTGCTCTCTCCCATATCCGTGTGCTCGACCTCTCCCGCGTACTGGCCGGCCCCTGGGCCGGTCAGATCCTCGCGGACCTGGGGGCCGAGGTCATCAAAGTCGAACGTCCGGGCTCGGGCGACGACACCCGCGCCTGGGGGCCGCCTTTCCTCAAGGGCGCCGACGGTCGTGATACCAGCGAGGCGGCCTACTTCCTCGCGGCCAACCGTAACAAGCAGTCGGTAACCGTCGACTTCACCCGCCCTGAGGGTCAGGAGCTGGTTCGCGAGTTGGCGGCGAAGTCCGACATCCTCATCGAGAATTTCAAGGTGGGTGGGCTGGCGGCTTATGGGCTGGACTATGAATCACTAAAAGCTATCAACCCGCGTCTTATTTATTGCTCCATCACCGGCTTCGGTCAGTCCGGCCCTTATGCCAAGCGCGCCGGCTACGACTTCATGATCCAGGGGCTGGGTGGGTTGATGAGCATCACCGGGCGTTCCGATCAAGAAGACGGTGCGGGCCCGGTTAAGGTGGGTGTGGCCCTGACCGACATCCTTACCGGGCTCTATTCCTCGGTGGCCATGCTGGCTGCACTGGCCTCGAGGGAAATCAGTGGTAAGGGTCAACACATCGACATGGCGCTGCTGGATGTTCAGGTGGCATGCCTGGCGAACCAGGCGATGAACTACCTGACGACGGGGAATCCGCCACGGCGGCTTGGCAATGCTCATCCGAATATCGTGCCCTACCAGGACTTCCCGACAGCGGATGGCGATTTCATCCTCACCGTGGGTAACGACAGCCAGTTCCGCAAGTTTTGCGAGGTCGCCGGCCATCGGGAGTGGGCGGACGACCCGCGTTTTTCAAGCAACAAGGCACGAGTCGCTCATCGTGCCGAGCTGATTCCCCTGATCCGACAGGCCACCGTCTTCAAGACCACGACTGAATGGGTCAGCGCGTTGGAGGGCGTCGGTGTGCCCTGTGGTCCGATCAACGATCTGGCGGCGGTCTTCACCGATCCCCAGGTATTGGCGCGGGGTCTCCGGGTCGAACTCGAGCATCCGTTGGCGGGTGTGGTTCCGCAAGTTGCCAGCCCACTGCGCCTTTCCGACACCCCTGTTGAGTACCGCATGCCACCGCCGCTTCTCGGAGAACACACACAGGACGTGCTGCAGCGTGTGCTGGGACTGCCGGAGGAACAAGTGGAGGCTTTGCGCAAAGCAGAGGTTATCTAGCCCCTTTTATATAGACACGAGAAAGGCGCTGAAGATAATTTCAAATAAGTGTTGACGGCAAAATCTGCATCCCTATAATGCGCACCTCTTCCGGCGCAGTCGCCAAGCAAAACTCCTTGTAGATCAATGAGTTAAGCGGTTGGCGAAGGTGTCGGGAGGTTCCGCTTCGCAAGGTTCGCCGGTGGCGAATGAAGTTGGAAAGGAGGTGTTGACAGCGTGATTGAGCGCTGTAGAATGCGCCTCCCGCTGACGAGAAGAGAGATCGGATCGAAGGCGCAAGCGGTTGAGTAGAAAAGAGATTTTCGAAAAA